>CAIPVR010000238.1 GCA_903868545.1 uncultured Actinomycetes bacterium | reverse complement strand
GCTCGCGGCCCACCGGCGGGCGGGGGCGTCCTGGGACGTCGCGCCGCGTGCGGTGGTGGGGGCGTCGCTCCGGGGCCCGGCCATCGTGGGAGCTTGGCATGGTACGGTCCGCGCATGCGGCCCCCCGAGTGGACCGGGGACGAGTTCGTCGAGGCGTTGAACGCACCGGTGGAGCCGCCCTTCGCCGGCTCGGTCGCGGTGCTCCGCTCGCCCCCGACGATGCCCGAGGACCTCGTGCGTGCGGCGGCCGCCCGCCTCGCGACCCTTCCGTCGGTCGTGGTCGCCGGACCGGGGTGCCAACCGTCGGGGGCCGGGCTCGGGCTGGTCGACGTGTGCGCCGCGTCCGACGACCAGGTGCAGGACGTGGTCGCCGGGTTCGAGGGGTCGCCGCTCGCCGCCCAGGCCACCACCCTGTTGCTGCGCGGGGCGGAGCGCCGGTCGGTCGGCGACGGGTTGGTCGTGGAGTCCGCCGTGTTCAGCGCACTGCAGGCCGGCCCGGAACACACGGCCTGGCGCCGGCGCACCCCCCGGCGGGACCGTCCCGACACAGGGGCGTCCAGGGTGCACGTGCGGCGCACCGCCGGGCTGCTCGAGGTGGTCCTGGCCCGCCCGGGTGCCGCGAACGCGCTCGACGCGCGGATGCGGGACGAACTGCTGGAGGCGCTCGCCGTGGCCGAGGCCGACCCGGCGCTCCGGGTGGAGATCCGGGCGGAGGGCCCGACGTTCTGCGCCGGCGGGGACCTCGACGAGTTCGGCACCGCTCCGGACCCGGCCACCGCCCACGTGGTCCGGCTCCGCCGGAGCGTCGGCGCCGCGCTCGAGCGGGTCGCCGCCCGGGTGACCGTGGTGATCGGGGGCGCCGCAGTGGGCTCGGGGGTGGAGCTCGCCGCGTTCGCGGGGCGGGTGGTGGCGCGCCCCGACGCCCGGTTCAGCCTGCCGGAACTGGGTCTCGGTCTGGTGCCCGGCGCCGGCGGCACGGTGAGCCTGCCCCGGCGGATCGGCCGGCACCGCACGGCCTGGCTGGCGCTCACCGGGCGGGTGGTCGACGCGTCGACCGCCCGGGCGTGGGGACTCGTCGACGAGATCCGCCTAGTCTGACACGCACGTCAGGTTCGTCCGCTCGGCGACAGGAGCAGCATGTCCGACTACGAGTTCCTCCAGTACGAGACCCACGACGACGGCCGCATCGTCCGGATCCTGCTGGACCGCCCCGATGCCCGGAACGCGCAGAACCGCGGGCTGCTGGTGGAGCTCGACGAGGCCTTCCTGCGTGCGGAGGCCGACGACGCCTGCCGCGTGGTGATCCTCGGCGGCACCGGCCCGATGTTCTCCTCCGGCCACGACATGGGCTCCAGGAAGGCGATCGAGGAGTACCAGACGCACCCGACCATGTTCATCAACGGGGGCACCCGGGAGGGTGCCGAGAAGCGCATGCTCGGCGAGTGGCACTACTACTTCCAGAACACGCTGCGCTGGCGGAACCTCCGCAAGATCACGATCGCCCAGGTCCAGGGGCCGGTGTACGCGGCGGGCCTGATGCTGATGTGGGCCTGTGACCTGATCGTCGGCGCCGACGACGTGGTGTTCGCCGACGTGGTGGGTACCCGGCTCGGGATGTGCGGGCTCGAGTACTTCGGCCACCCGTGGGAGTTCGGGCCGCGCAAGACGAAGGAGCTCCTGCTGACCGGTGACTCCATGGATGTGGACGAGGCCCACCGTCTCGGGATGGTGTCCAAGGTGTTCCCCCGTGCCGAGCTCGAGGACCGGACCCTCGACTTCGCCCGGCGGATCGCGGAGCTCCCCACCATGGCCGCCCTCATGATCAAGGAGTCGGTCAACCAGACCGTCGACAACCAGGGCTTCACCAACTCGCTGCAGGCATGCTTCTCGCTCCACCAGCTGAACCACGCCCACTGGGCCGAGGTGCACGACGACGGCTGGCCGGCGGCACGGCCCGAGGACGGGGTGCCGTCCTGGAAGGACGCGCCGGCGATCGTGCCGGCGGAGAAGTCCACGGTCCGTGCGACGGAGCCGGCCCGATGAGCGCCCCGGCGGTGGACGCCGCGTCGCTCGGCTCCGAACGGCGTCTGCTGATCGACGGCGAGCTCGTCGAGGCGAGCGGGGGCGGGGCCTTCGACAACCTCAACCCCGCCACCGAGGAGGTGCTCGGCGTCGTCGCCGACGGCACCCGGGAGGACATGGAGCGGGCCGTCGCCGCGGCACGCCGGGCCTTCGACACCACGTCGTGGTCCACCGACGCCGACTTCCGGCGGCGCTGCCTGCTCCAGCTGCAGGCCGCGCTCGAGGAGGAGCAGGAGCTGTTCCGTTCCGAGCTCGTGGCCGAGGTCGGCTGCCCGATGCTCACCACGTGGGGACCGCAGCTCGACATCCCCCTGAAGGACGCCCTGACCTGGCCGGCCGAGATGATCGACCAGTTCGTCTGGCGCCGCTCGATCGGCCCGAGGGACGCCTTCGGGCTCGGCTCCTTCACCGAGCGCGAGGTGTGGAAGGAGCCCGTCGGTGTGGTCGGGGTGATCGTGCCGTGGAACTTCCCGCTGGAGATCACCCTCAACAAGCTCGGCCCGGTGCTGGCGATGGGCAACACCTGCGTGGTCAAGCCGGCGCCCGACACGCCGTTCAACGCCACGCGGCTCGGCCGCCTGATCGCGGAACGGACCGACATCCCGCCCGGGGTGGTGAACATCGTGGCGTCGTCGGACCACCTCGTGGGTGAGGTGCTCTCGACGTCGCCCTCGGTCGACATGGTGGCGTTCACGGGTTCGACGGCCACCGGCCGACGCATCATGGCGGCCGCCGCCCCCACGCTCAAGCGCGTGTTCCTCGAGCTCGGCGGCAAGTCCGTCAACCTCGTGCTCGACGACGCCGACGTGCCGGCAGCCGCGGGCGGCGCCGTGCTCGCCAGCTGCTTCCACGCCGGGCAGGGCTGCGCGATCCCCACGCGGCTCCTCGTCCCGCGGTCGCGCTACGAGGAGGCCGTCGAGGCCGCGGCGGCCGGGATCGCGGGGCTCGCCTACGGCGACCCGTCGGACCCCTCCAACTTCATGGGGCCGGTGGTGTCGGCCCGCCAGCGCGAGCGGGTGCTCGGCTACATCGCCACCGGTCGTGACGAGGGCGCACGGGTGGTGTGCGGGGGCGGGGTGCCCGAGCACCTCCCGAGGGGGTACTTCGTCGAACCCACCCTGTTCGCCGATGTCGAGAACTCGATGACCATCGCCCGGGAGGAGATCTTCGGGCCGGTGCTGGTGGTGATCGGTTACGAGGGCGACGACGAGGCCGTGCGGATCGCCAACGACAACGACTACGGGCTGTCGGGGATGATCTCCTCCGGCGACCTCGACCGGGCCAGGTCGGTGGCGGCACGCATCCGTACCGGGTCGCTCGGGATCAACGGTGGCATCTGGTACGGGGCGGACGCCCCGTTCGGCGGCTACAAGCAGTCGGGGATCGGTCGCCAGTGCGGGATCGAGGGCCTCGAGATCTTCACAGAGACCAAGACCGTCGGGTGGCCCGTGGCCCCCGGTGAGAACTGAGGAGCACCCGTGCCAGGACCACTCGAAGGAATCCGCGTCATCGAGGTCGCGAGCTGGATGTTCATCCCGTCGGGGGGCTCCGTCCTCGTCGACTGGGGGGCCGACGTCCTGAAGATCGAACATCCCGAGACCGGTGACCCCCAGCGGGGCCTCATCACCTCGGGCCTGCTCCCGGGCGGGGCCGGCGCGGTCAACTTCATGATCGAGCAGCCCAACCGGGGGAAGCGATCGGTGGGCATCGACCTGTCCACCGAGGAGGGCCACGAGGTCCTGATGACCCTGGTCGCCGAGGCCGACGTCTTCCTGACCAACTACCTGCCGCACGTGCGGTCGAAGCTGCGGATCGACACCGACGACCTGCGGGCCGTGAACCCGAACCTGATCATCGCCCGTGGGTCCGGGGCAGGGCCGCTCGGGCCCGACGCCGACAAGGGCGGCTACGACGGGGCGTCGTTCTGGGCCCGGGGCGGCGTGGGCGCCACCATGCCCGACCGGGAGGGCTGGCCCCCGGGGCAGCCCACGCCGGCCTTCGGCGATGTCATGGGCGGCCTGGCCACCGCCGGAGCGATCGCCGCTGCGCTGGTGCAGCGGGAGCGGACCGGCGAACCCAGCGTGGTGGACGTGTCGCTGCTGTCCACCGCCATGTGGCAGATCTCGCCGATGATCATCGCGTCGAAGCTGTTCGGGTTCTCGAAGATCCCCCAGGGCGACCGCACCAAGTCGCCGAACCCCGGTGTGGGTACCTACCGCACGGCCGACGACCGCTACATCGCGCTGATCCTCCTGCAGTCCGACAAGCACTGGGAGGACTTCGTCCGGCGGCTCGGCGTGCCGGACATGGCCACCGACCCGAAGTTCGCCGACTCGGCCGCCCGTGCACAGAACGGCCCCGAGTGCATCGCCCGCCTCGACGAGGCCTTCGGGAGCCAGCCGCTCGAGTACTGGAAGGAGGCGCTCGCCGACTTCGACGGGGTGTGGAGCCCGTTCCAGACCCTCGACGAGCTCTACGACGACCCGCAGGTGATCGCCAACGGGTACCTGCCGACGATGACCGCGGGCAACGGCCAGGAGGTGCAGCTGGTGGCGAGCCCGGCGCTGTTCGACGAGCAGCCCGTGCAGGTCGAGCGTGCGCCCGAGCACGGGGAGCACACCGAGATCGTGCTCATGGAGGCCGGCTACGACTGGGACCGGATCGCCGCGCTGAAGGAGTCCGGCGCCATCCTCTGAGCGCCGACCTCGCGCCAGGGTCCTCCGGCCGGGGTCCCCGGCCGGGGTCCTGTTGGCGGCCGGGGCCCTGTTGGCGGCCGGGGCCCTGTTGTCGGTCAGCGGCCGGAGCCGCCCCGCCGCACCTCGCGGTAGGGGATCTCCCGGTCGGCCGCGGCCTCCCGCGGCATGCCGAGCACCCGCTCGCTGATGATGTTGCGCTGGATCTCGTTCGAGCCGCCGCCGAGGGAGACGCCCTGGCGCGACAGGCTGTTCGCGCCGAGCTGCGCGCCCACCCCGGGGTCGCCCTCGGGCCAGGCCACCACGGAACCGCCGGCGATCTCGAGGCCGATCTCGGTGCGTCGCATCACGTTCGTGGCGCCGAACAGCTTGATGATGGACCCGGCCGGCGGCGGCATCGCGCCGGTGGCCATGCCCCCGGTGATCCGTCGTACGAGCTGGCCGGCCACCAACTGGCGGACGTGCGCCTCGGCCACCAGGCGCCGGACGTGGGGGTCGGCCTCACGGCCGGCCTCCCTCGCGGCGTCGACCATGGTGGAGTCCGCACCGCCGGAGTCGTGGCTGGCGCTGGCGCCGCTGGTGTAGGGCGACCCACCGCCCACGGCGAGCCGCTCGTGGACGAGCAGGCGCGAGGCCACGGTCCAGCCGTCATCGACCTCGCCGACGACGTCGGAGGCGGGGATCGGCACGTCGTCGAAGAACTCCTGGCAGAACTCGAGCGTCCCGTCGACCTGGCGGATCTGCTCGACGGTGACCCCGGGCTGGTGGATCTTCATGATGAACATCGTGAGCCCGCGGTGCTTCGGGACGTCCCAGTTGGTGCGGGCCAGGCACATCGCCCAGTCGCTCGCGTAGGCCGCGGAGCTCCAGATCTTCGAGCCGTTCAGGATGAAGACATCGCCGTCGCGGTCGGCGCGGGTGAGGCATCCCGCCAGGTCGGAGCCGCCGCTGGGCTCGGAGAGGAACTGGACCCACAGCTCCTCGCCCCGGAGGATCGGGGGGAGGTGCCGGAGCTTCTGCTCGTGGGTGCCGAACTCCACCAGGGTGGCGGCCAGGATGCCCAGTGTCGGCACGTTCAGCGAGAACGGCATGTCGTAGGGGGCCGACTCTGCGGTGAAGGCACGCTGGTGATCGGTGGTGAGGCCGAGCCCGCCGTACTCCTTCGGGAAGCAGATGCCGGCGAACCCGCCGGCCCACAGTCGGCCCTGCAGTTCGCGTTCGCGCTCGCGCCGTTCGTCGCTGCGGTCGTTCCAGCCGTCGCCGAGCGGCGGCATGTTCCCGGCGAGCCAGGTGCGGGCCCGGGCCCGGAAGTCCTCGACCGGCTCGAGGTCCTCGGTGGTGGCCGCGCCGGTGTCGTTGCCGTTGCCGTTGACGGTCATGCGGGCACCCCCATGAGCAGCGTCGCGATGCGGTCCGCGTGGTCCTCCGGGGTCCCGTGGGCGGCCCGGTTGACCGTGACGCGGCGAAGGTAGAGGTGGAGGTCGTGCTCCCAGGTCACCCCGATGCCCCCGTGGAGCTGGATGCAGTCCTGCACCAGTTCGGTGGCGTGGGGCCCGATCCACACCTTGGCGGCGCTGACCATCTCGTCGGCGTCGGCCCGCTCCTCGGCCACCGCCCGGGCCGCCGCCGAGGCGATGGCGTGGCTGGCCTCCAGCCAGGTCTTGTCGTCCGCGAGGCGGTGCTTCAGGGCCTGGTACGACGAGAGCGGCCGGCCGAACGAGTAGCGGTCGCCGAGGTACTCGAGGGTCATGTCGAACACCTGGTCCATTGCGCCCACGGTCTCCGCGCACTGCAGGACGCAGGCGACCTGACGCTGCCGGTCCACGGCGGCCGCCGCATCACCGACCCGGCCGACCACCGCGGCGGCGTCCACCGCCGCGCCCTCGAAGTGGACGGTGGCGAAGCGTCGCACCAGGTCGAGCCCCGCGAGGGGGGTGACCGCGACGCCCTCGGTGCCGGCGGGCACCAGGACCTGGGTGGGGCCCTCCGCGAGGTCGACGGTGACGAGGAGGTGGGCGGCCTGCGCCCCCGCCTCGATCGGGGTGCTCGTGCCGTCGAGGACGATCCGGTCTCCGTCCCGGCGGCCCGGGACGGGCCGCTCACCGCACCACGCCGCCACGGCGGAACCGTCGAGCAGCGAGGGGAGGACCTCGTCGCACTGCGTCGGGGAGCCGTGGCGCCCGACGGTCTCGGCCACGACGTTGACCGGGACGAGGGGTCCCGGGGCGACGAGGCGGCCCATCTCCTCGGCCACGAGGACCAGGTCCGACAGGCCGTGCTCCGAGAGGCTGCCGCCGCCGCGGGCCTCGGGGACGAGCAGTGAGGTCCAGCCCAGCGCCGCGCCCCGGGCCCAGACCTCGGGGTCGAACCCGGCCGGGTCGAGTTCCAGTGCCCGGACCGCCGTGGTGGGGCACTCGGCGGCCAGGAAGCGGCGCGTCGTCGAGACGAACGCCTCCTGGTCCTCGGTCAGCTGCAGCTCCACGAACCCTCCACCCCGCCGTCCTGTTCGTCGGCGCCGTGCTTTCCGCCGACCGGGCGGTGAGTGTAGGGTCATCTAACAGCGATGTCACCTCGGCGTGCAGGTCCGGTGGGCCCCGCCCGCGGCGGCATCGGGAGGGTGGATCGGCCGTCTCGTCCGATCCGCGACAGGACCGTCAGCACATCCGTGGGAGAGCAACCGATGCCGTCTCGTCAACTCGACTTCAAGGTCTTCGACGCCGACAACCACATGTACGAGACGCGGGACGCGCTCACGCGGTACCTGCCGCCGGAGTACGAGGGGCTGATCAAGTACGTCGAGGTCAACGGCCGTACCAAGATCGCGGTGGGGGGTCGCATCAGCGACTACATCCCCAACCCGACCTTCGACAAGGTCGCCGCTCCCGGGGCGCAGGAGGAGTACTACAAGGTCGGCAACCCGGAGGGGAAGAGCCGTCGGGAGATCATGGGCAGGGCGATCGAGGCCCTGCCGGCGTTCCGGGCCCCCGAGCCGCGCCTCGCGCTGATGGACGAGCAGGGCATCGACCGCGCCGTCATGTGGCCCACGCTCGCCAGCCTCGTGGAGGAGCGCCTCCGCGACGACCCCGACGCCATCCACGCGGTGGTCCACGCGCTCAACCAGTGGATGCACGAGGAATGGACCTTCGACTACCAGGGTCGCATCTTCGCGACGCCGGTGATCAGCCTCCCGGTGCTCGACAAGGCGATGGCCGAGCTCGAGTGGGTGCTCGATCACGGCGCCCGCATCATCCTCATCCGGCCGGCGCCGGTGCCGGGCTGGAAGGGCCCCCGGTCCTTCGCCCTGCCCGAGTTCGACCCGTTCTGGAAGGAAGTGGAGTCCTCCGGGCTCATCGTGGGCATGCACGCCTCCGACAGCGGCTACACCCGCTACCTCAATGAGTGGGAGGGCATCCGCGACGGCGAGTTCTTCCCGTTCCGCGGCCCGTCCGGCTTCGCAGCGATCATCGGTGGTCAGCACCGCGAGATCACCGACACGGTCGCCTCCGCCATCGGCCACGGCCTGTGCTCCCGGTTCCCGGGCCTCAAGATCATGCCGGTGGAGAACGGCTCGGGTTGGGTGCGGCCGCTGGTCCACGACATGGCCCAGGCCTACGCCTTCAACCCGCACGTCTTCGACGAGGACCCGGTCGAGGTGCTCAAGCGCAACATCTACGTGCACCCCTTCCACGAGGAGGACACCCGGGGCCTCATCGACGTGATCGGCGTGGACAACGTGGTCTTCGGCTCCGACTTCCCGCACCCGGAGGGCATGGCCGACCCGATCACCTTCGTCGACGAACTCGAGGGCCTGCCCGCGGAGGACGTGGCCAAGGTGATGGGCGGGAACCTCGGCCGTCTCCTCGACGCCGCCTAGTCCGCGCCGCCCGGCCCGCCCGCCCCGTGTGGGACTTCTCCACCGAACCGGAGTTCCAGGCCCAGCTCGACTGGATGGACGACTTCGTCCGTGAGGAGGTCGAGCCGCTCGACGAGCTGTTCGGCAACCTGACCTTCCACTCGGTGGAGGAGCCGCTGCGCACGATGATCGGCGGCCTCAAGGCGCGGGTGCGGGAGCGGGGCCTGTGGGCCTGCCACCTGGGCCCCGAGCTCGGTGGCCGGGGTTTCGGCCAACTCCGCCTCGCGCTCATGAACGAGATCCTGGGCCGGTCCAGCTGGGCGCCCATCGTCTTCGGGTGCGCGGCTCCCGACACGGGCAACGCCGAGATCATCGCCCACTACGGCACGCCGGAGCAGAAGGAGCGGTGGCTGCGGCCGCTGCTCGAGGGTGAGGTGTTCTCCTGCTACTCGATGACCGAGCCGCAGGGGGGCTCCGACCCGACGATGATCCGCACCCGGGCCGTGCGCGACGGCGACGAGTGGGTGATCACCGGCGAGAAGTTCTTCTCCTCCAACCTGCGGACCTCGTCGTTCCTGATCGTGATGGCGGTGACGGACCCCGACGTGTCGCCCTACCGGGGGATGTCGATGTTCCTCGTCCCGAGCGACGCCCCCGGGATCGAGGTGCTCGCCAACATCGGGCTCGGGAACGAGGCGTGGGGCGAGGGCATGCACGCCCACGTCCGCTACGACGGGGTCCGCGTGCCGGCGGAGAACCTGCTCGGCGGCGAGGGTCAGGCATTCGTCGTGGCGCAGACCCGGCTCGGCGGCGGGCGGATCCACCACGCGATGCGGGTGGTGGCCATGGCCCGGCGGCAGCTCACGATGATGTGCGAGCGGGCCCTGTCGCGGGAGACGAAGGGGGAGCAGCTCGCAGCCAAGCAGCTGGTCCAGGCCGCCGTGGCCGACAGCTGGATCCAGCTCCAGTCGTTCCGCCTGATGGTGCTGCACACCGCGTGGCTGATCGACCAGAGCTCCACGGCGGAGGCCCGGCGCCACATCGCGGCCTGCAAGGTGCTCACCGCCGAGGTGCTGTCCGACATCTCGCGCCGCGCCCAGCACCTCCACGGCGCGCTCGGGGTGTCGAACCTCATGCGGTTCCCCACCGAGACCGCTGCGGTGATGGGGATGGTCGACGGTCCCACGGAGGTCCACCGGATCTCGGTCGCGCGCTCCGTGCTCGGCGACCACGAGCCGTCGCCCGACGCCTGGCCGAGCGAGTTCGGCCCCCGCCGGGTCGTGCGGGCCCGGCGTCGGTTCGACGAACTCGTCGAGGCCATGGACCCCACCGAGGAACAGCGTGCGGGGTTCCGCGACCTGCTCGAGCGGTCGGCCGGCCCCGACGCCACCGTGGCCCAGATGCAGGCCTACCTCGACGCCACCACCGGCAACCTCTGAGCGGCGGCCGCCATCCGGCGACAGCGACGGTCGCCGCCATCCGGCGACCGCGGCTCAGCGCACCCGTTCGTGGGCCTCGGCGATGAGCGCCGGGAGCATCTCCGTCATGCGGGCCAGGGTCCCGGTGTCGCCACGCCGTGCGAGGTGCTTGGCGATCAGCGCCATCGCCGCCGCCTCCTTGTAGCGGGTCAGTGCGTGGAACCACTCGAGGTCGGGGACCGGCGCCCCGGCCTCGGCCTCGTACGCGGCGAGCAGTTCGGTGTCCGAGGGCATGCCGGAGTCCACATCGTCCCGGACCACGGGGTGCCGTGCCTCGTCGGTGAAGAAGAGCAGCCAGCTCAGGTCGATGCGGGGATCGGAGCGGGACCAGATCTCCCAGTCGATGACCGCACGCACGTCGTCGCCCTCGCAGAGCATGTTGCCGAGCCGGTAGTCGCCGTGCACCACCACCGGTGGGAGTGGCTCGGGGGCGGTGGCCCGCAGTGCCGCGGCGCACTCCTCGTAGCCCCTGCGCACCTCGTCGGGCACGGTGTCGAACGTCCGTGTCCAGCGGTCCACCTCGCCCACCGGGGTGACCACCTCCTCGTCGCCGAGCCCGAGGTCCTCGGGGGCCAGCCGGTGCAGCGCGGCCAGCATCCGGACCGCGGCGAAGGCCCGTGCCCGCGAGGTGGGAGCGTGCAGTCGCTCGCGTGACGACGCCTCGAGCAGCGGCTCGAGGCACTCGCCCGGGACGAGGGCCGTGGCGAACAGCGGGGGCACCTCGGGCGGGTCGCCCGCGTCGGTGAACAGCAGCGGGGGCACCGCCACGCCCGGTCGTCCGTCGAGGGCTCCGATCACCCGGGCCTGGCGGAGCATGTCGCGGTTGCGCACCGGCGGCAGGCCCGGCGGGGCCACCTTCAGCACTGCGGTCCGCACCCCGGGCGGGCCGTCGTGGACGTCCGTCGCGAACACCATCCCGACGGTGCCGCCGGTCATCGGTCGCAGGCTCTCGAGCCGGCACCCGGGCCACCACCCCTGCGCCGCGGCCCGGGCGCGGTCGCGCAGCGCTGCCAGGTCCAACTCCTTCACGGGGTCCTCCGATGCGGCATGATGAGGAAACTAACAACTGCGTCACCTCAGCGGAGCGACGAGCGACGTGCCCCGAACCACCCACTTCCCCGACTACACGCCGACGAGCGGCAACCTCGTGCGTGAGTGCGCGCGGCGCTGGGGCGACCACCCCTTCGTCACCCTCGGCGACGACCGGCTCAGCTACGCCGAGGTGGAGGAACGCTCCGCACGGCTCGCCCGTGGTCTTCTGGTGTCGGGGGTGGGGAAGGGAACCCGGGTCGGGCTCCTGGCGCCCAACGGCCCCGACTGGGTGGTCGGCTGGTTCGCCATCACCCGCATCGGTGGTGTGGCGGTGCTGCTCAACACCTACAGCAAGACCCCCGAGCTCCGCCGGGCGCTGCGCCACAGCGACCAGGCCGTGCTGCTCACCGTGGGGTCGCACCTGGGCAACGACTACCTGGACCGCCTCGAGCAGGCAGCCCCCGGCCTCGCGGGCCAGCCCCACGAGCACCTGCTGCTGGAGAGCCATCCCTTCCTGCGCTCGGTGTGGACCTGGGGCGCCGAACCGCGGCCCTGGTGCGGCGCCCTCGGGGACCTCGCCGCCCGTGGCGACGCCGTGCCCGGGTCGTTGCTGGCCGAGGCCGAGGCCGAGGTCCACCCCGCCGATCCCATGGTGGTCGTGTACTCGTCGGGCTCGACGGCCGATCCGAAGGGCGCGGTGCACTCCCACGGCGCGGTCGTCCGTCACGCCCACAACCTCGGCCAGATGCGCGATCTGCGCCCGGACGACGTCCTCTACACGCCCATGCCGCTGTTCTGGGTGGGCGGCTTCAGCTTCACGCTGGTCGGTGCGATGCACGCCGGGGCCGCGCTCGTGTTCGAGGAACGCTTCGAGCCGGGCGCCACCCTGGAACTCCTCGAGCGCGAGCGGGTCACCCAGGTGCTCGGATGGCCCCACATGGCCAAGGCCCTCGTGGACCACCCGACCTTCGCGGCGCGCGACCTGAGCTCGATCCGGGCCGGGTCGATGGCGGCGCTGCTGCCCCAGCACCTCCAGGCCGACGCGGATGTGCCCACCGCCAACTCGCTCGGCATGACCGAGACCCTCGGGCCCCACACCTTCGACACCCGCGACGAGCTCCCGCCCGGCAAGGAGGGCAGCTTCGGGTTCTCCGTCCCGGGGGTGGAGCACCGGATCGTGGACCCGGTGACCGGTGAGGAGCTCCCCGCCGGCGAGGTGGGCGAACTCTGGTTGCGCGGCTACTCGCTGATGCTCGGGCTCCACAAGCGGGAGCGCGCCGAGACGTTCACCGCCGACGGCTGGTACCGCACCGGCGACGCCGGCCGCTTCGACGAGGACGGGCACTTCTACTTCACCGGTCGGATGGGCGACCTCATCAAGTCCTCGGGCATGAACGTGACCCCACGCGAGGTGGAGGAGGTGCTCGAGGAGATGGACGAGGTGGTCATGGCGTTCGTGACCGGCATCGAGCACCCCGACCGGGGCCAGGACGTGGTGGCCGCGGTCGCGCTCCGGCCGGGCGAGACCCTCGACGAGGAGTCGGCCCGCGCCCGGGTCAAGGAGGAGCTGGCCTCCTACAAGGTGCCCCGACGGATCGCCGTGTTCGGTGACCAGACCGAGTTGCCGTGGCTGGACTCGGGCAAGGTGGACCGGCGACGGCTCGCCCTGCTGCTCGAGCAGCGGTTCGGGACCGACTCGCCGTGAACGACCCGCGGCCCACCTTCGACCCGTACTCGGAGGCCTTCTTCGAGGACCCGTGGGACGTCTACCGGTGGATGCGCGACGAGGCGCCGGTGTTCCACCACCCGGAGCTCGACTTCTACGCCGTGTCCCGTTACGACGACTGCGTGGAGGTCCACCGGGACCACCGCAGCTACACCTCGACACGGGGTGTCACCCTCGACCAGCTCCGGAGCGCTGCGTTCGGTGAGTCGGTGGCCGCCGTCGGCTCGATCATCATGATGGACCCGCCCGAGCACGAGCGGATGCGCCGGCTGGTGAGCCGTGCCTTCACGCCGCGGCGGGTCGCCGGCTGGGAGCCGGTGGCCCGGGGCGTGATCGAGGGGCTGCTCGATGGCCTCGGCGGGGCGGGGAACTTCGACGTGGTGCGCGACTTCGCGGGGCCGTTCCCGGTGGAGGTGATCTCCGAGATCCTCGGTGTGCCTGCCGCCGACCGCCAGCAGCTGCGGGCCTGGGCCGACGAGATGCTCGAACGCACCGTCGGCGACCCGTTCCCCCCGGCATCGGCGATGGCCGCCGGAGCGTCGTTCTTCGGCTACGTGCACGACCTGGTGGTGGAGCGGCGGGCCCGCCCCGGCAACGGGATGATCGACGACCTCGTCGCGGCCGCGGTGGAGGCCGAGGACGGCACGACCGAGCGTCTCTCGGACCTCGATGTGGCCTACTTCGTGGCGCTCCTCACCGCGGCGGGGGCGGAGACGGTGACCAAGCTGGTGGCCAACGGGGTGATGACCTTCGCCGAGCACCCCGACCAGTTGGCCAGCCTCCGGTCGGACCCGTCGCTGGCCGCCCCCGCCGTGGAGGAGGTGCTGCGCTGGCGTGCGCCGAGCCAGTACCAGGGCCGGTTCTCGGTGGCGGACCGGGAGTTCCACGGGGTGACCATCCCGGCCGGACGTCCGGTGCTGATCGTCACGGGTGCAGCGAACCGGGACCCGCGGGCCTACGACGACCCCGACCGGTTCGACGTCTCGCGCGCCGGGCCCGTCCCGATCAGCTTCGGCCACGGAATCCACTACTGCATCGGGGCCCATCTGGCCCGGCTGGAGGGGAGCATCGCCTTCGGCGAGCTGTACCGACGCTGGCCGGACCTCACCGTCGACCTCGACGGCATCCGCTACGTCCACATGACCAACGTCGCCGGGCCCTCGTCGGTGCCGGTGCAGGTCTGACCCGTCCCACACACCGTCCGTCCCACACACGAAGGAACCCACGATGCAGTTGAAGCCCGGCCTCCGGCTCGAGTCCACCACGTGCGACACCCAGGTGGTGGTGGTCAAGGCGCCCAAGGACGGCGGGGAGGTGGACCTCCGCTGCGGGGGCGAGCCCCTGCAGGAACTCGGTACCGGCGGTGACCGTCTGCCGGTGTCGGGGGAGGGTGAGCCGACGCTCATGGGCAAGCGCTACGAGGACCCCGACCTGGGCCTCGAACTGCTGTGCACCCGCGGTGGGGAGGGTGCGCTCACCGTCGACGGCGCCCCGCTCGAGCTGAAGGGGGCCAAGCCACTGCCGTCGTCGGACTGACGTCCCGCGGCCGGGCTCGCCGGGAAGGGTCGCCCGCGATCACGGGAGCGCGGTCACGAGGGAGCGGTCGGACGCACCACCGTGAACGCGAGCTGGCACGCCGCGGCCAGCGGGCCGTCGCGGCCGTCGTGGATGTCCACACGCGTCACCACGGCCCGTCGACCTCGGCGCAGGACATGGCCCACGGCGTGGGCCGGGCCCCGCCGCACCGGCCCGAGGTAGTGCACGGTCAGGTCCGAGGTGACCACGATGCTGTGCTCGTCGAGGCCGACCATGGCCATGCGGCCCCCGACGATGTCGGCGAGCGTGGCCACCAGGCCGCCCTGGAGGGCGCCCGTCGGGTTCGTGACCGTCTCGTCGAGGTCGAGCTCGACGGCGAGGTCGGCGCCGTCCACCTCGACCTGGCGCATCCGCAGTCCGGACAGGACGTGGCGTCCCTCGGCCAGCACCTGCTTGTGCCGCTCGATGGCCTCGGCCACGGTGCTCGGCTGTTCGCTCACGGTCGCTCCTGTGCTCGGGGCGGGCGGCGTGCGGTCACGGCAGCAGCTCCGCCAGGTCGGCTGCGGCGCCGGCGGACCGCAGCACGTCGTTGAGGTGGGTGCAGGTGGAGGTCCCGGTGAACCCGGTGCGGACCGCCTCCGCGAGCCCCCGCACACGGAGCCCCACCACCCGTCGCACCGACGCCGTCGCGGCCGGGCACTCGGGCCACGGCAGGGTGTGGGCCACCACGTCGGCCTCCTCCACGCGGAGGTCCCCGGTCCCGTCGGCCGCCGGGGCGAGGGCTGCGGAGAGCGTGTACTCGTGCAGCACGTCCTCGGGGCCCTCGCGGCCGAGGTGGCTGTCGCGGAAGTACACCTCGAGCCCGAGGTGTGCGCCGTCCCGCCACAGGTCGAGCCGCCGGACCCGGCGCACGGTGCGGCGCTGCACGGGGCCCGCGTCGTGCCAGGCGAGCGGGTCGTCGTCCACCATCAAGGACGGTGCCGGTGGGCCCTCGGGGATGGGGAAGATGCCGGTGCGGTCGAGCGTGCCGATCATGGTGGCGCCGTCGGCCCATCCCGAGCACAGGTCCCGGAGCCGGGCGGCGGCCTCGGGCGGGATGTTCCACTCGGGGTGTTCCCTGGTGAGCCCGTAGCTGGCGATCACCGCGGCGAGCGGCACGTCGTCGAGCAACTGCGACAGCACGCTGCAGCGTTCGTGGTGATCGGGGAGGAGGCTCGCGGCGGCGGCCCGGAACCCCGAGCGGACACCGGTACCGATGAGGTGTCCCAGGCGGGGGTCGGGGGGCTCGGCCCCGACCTCGGTCACCGTGCCGGAGCCGTCGGTGACGAGCGAGAGCATCGCGGTGTCGTGGACCTTCGCAGTGCCGTCGGTGGCGGTGACGAGGTCGCGACCCACGGCCCGCACCCGGCGTGGCCGGCCGAAGTCGTCCCAGCCCTCGTCCACGGAGGTGGTGCGGCGCACACTGCCGGCCCGGCGCGGTGGGGTGCCCTCCACCGGCTCCCGCGGGCCGGTGGGCAGCGAGGCGACGAGCGCGGCGCGGTCGGTCACCCCGGCTCGGTGACCCGGCGGACCATGGCCTCCTGGGCGAAGGACGCCACCAGTCGGTCACCGGCGAAGACGTCCCCCCGGCCGTAGCTGCGGCCGTGGGCGACCACCGGCGCCGCCTGGGTGACGAGCAACCACTCGTCGACGCGGAAGGGCCGGTGGAACCACAGCGTGTGCGAGGTGACCGCGGTGTGGAGGGTCACGGTCGAGTCGGCCTGGCTCAGGCCCTCGAAGGGTCGCAGCGCCGTGCCGATGAGCGTGAGGTCGGTGGCGTGGGCGAGGAGGGCCTGGTGTACGGCCCGCTCGGGGACGCCGTCCACCTCGGGGGCCGGGGGAGTGCGCATCCACCACCGCAGCTCGGCCGGCCCGGCGCCGCGGTCGGCGAGGTCCACGCCGTCGGCGATCCGGGTCTCCCACGGGATCATGTCGAGCGCAGCGGGCGCGGCCGCGTCGGGCCCTCCCGTGTCCGGTGCCGTGTCGTTGCGGTCGAGGCCGTCCTCGTCGGCGTGGACCGAGGCGAGCGCCGCGGTCACCACCCGGCCGTCCTGGTGCGCGATCACCTCGGTGGTGCCGAACGTGCGGCCCGCCTGCAGCGCGGAGACCCGGTACTGCACCGGACGGGCCGTGTCGCCCTCCCGGGGGAAGAGGGCGTGGAGCGACTTCACGGACTTCTCCGGTGCGGACCCGGCCGCTGCGCACAGCGCCTGGGCCAGGATCTGGCCGCCGAACACCCGGTGGTAGCCGATGTCGAGGTTCCGGCCCTCGAGGCCGTCGTCGCCGGGAGCGAGCCGGAGGCAGTCGAGGAGGTCGTCGAGGTCGAAGGGCATCAGGGGGTCCCCCCGGACGGATCGGCGGTGAGGTCGGCCAGCACCGCCCGGCGCAGGAGCTTGCCGGTGTCGGTGTGGGGCAGCTCGTCGCGCAGCACGATGCGGTCGGGGGTCTTCGAGGAGCGCAGGTGCTCCCGGCAGTGCGCCCGCAGCGCCGAGGGGTCCGAGGTGGCGCCCTCGCGCAGCACCACGGCGGCCTCGATCCGCTGGCCCCACTCGTCGTCCGGCACGCCCACCACGGCGGCGTCGGCCACGTCGGGGTGGTGCAGCAGCACGTCCTCGATCTCGGCGGGGGCGATGTTCTCGCCGCCGCGGATGATGGTGTCGTCGGAGCGCCCCTCGATGAAGAGGAACCCCTCGTCGTCGATCCAGCCGCGGTCGCGGGTGGGGAACCAGCCGTCGTCGTCGAGCACGGGCTCGCGGCCGAGGTACTCGCCCGACACCTGCTCGCCGCGGGCCCAGATCTCGCCGTCGCGGATCTCCACCTCGACCCCGGGGATGATGCGACCCGCCGATCCCAGCCGTTCCCTCGCCACCGGGTCGCCGTCGAGGGCCGCCCGGTGGTCGTCCGGGGTGAGCACGGCGAGCGTGGAGCTGGTCTCGGTGAGGCCGTACGCGTTCACGAAGCCGGCATCGGGGAAGGCGCGGAGTGCCCGCTCCAGCACGGTGATCGGCATCCGGGCGCCGCCGTAGGAGAGGGCGCGGAGGCTCGGACAGTCGGCCGGCGCCCCGTCGAGGGCCTCCACGACGCGGGCCAGCATCGTGGGCACCAGGAACGCGTGGGTGACACCCTCGCCGCGCACGAGGTCGAGCCAGCCATCGGGTGTGAACGTCGGCAGGTACGCGATCCGTCGGGTGGAGTAGATGCTGGTGATCGTGTTGGCCACACCGGCGATGTGGTAGGGCGGCACGGAGATGAGCGCCACCGCGTCCTCCTCGGCCGAGGCGAACTCGATCGAGGTGATCACGTAGGCGGCCAGGTGCCGGTGACGGAGCACCACCGCCTTGGGCTCGGAGGTGGTGCCGGAGGTGTAGAGCAGCACGGCGATGTCGTCGCCGTCGGTGGCCGACGGTGACTCGGCCGCCCCCGGCCCCTCGTCGGTGGCGGCCATCCAGGTGTCGAGGTCGAGCACGGCCCGGGCGTCCACCCCGAGCCCGCGCATGCGCTCGGGGTCGTCGGTCACCACGAGCACGTCGGGGTGGTGGGCGAGCAGGGCACCGAGCTGCTCGTCGGAGAGCCGGTAGTTGAGCGGGATGAACGGGACGCCCGCCCACGCCGCGGCGAACAGCGCCACCGGGAACGCGAGGTCGGTGGTGCCGAGGTAGGCCACGGCCCGCGCGCCGCGGTCGGTGACGAGCGCACCGCCCCGCGCCGAGCGGTCGGCCAGCTCGCCGTAGGTGAGGCCCCGGGTGGCGGTACCGACCCCGAGCCGGTCGCCGAAGGCCCCGGCCACCATCTCCAGCAGCATCACCAGCGTCACCGGCCGTCCTCCTTGGTCAGGATCATGGCGCCCGCGATGGGTCCGCCACCGTTGGCCACGGCCGCCACCTCCGGGAGGCGGCCGGGGGCCTGCGGCCCGCCGACCTGCCGGTCGCCGGCCTCGCCGCGCAGCTGGAGCACCGCCTCGTGGATGAAGCCGAAGCCGTGCAGCCGTCCGGCCGACAGCTGGCCGCCGTGGGTGTTGAGCGGCAGCTCACCGTCGAGGGCGATACGGCCCCCGCCCTCGACGAACGGGCCCGACTCGCCGCGGCCGCAGAACCCGAGGGCCTCGAGCCAGGTCATGGTGAGGAAGCTGAACCCGTCGTAGAGCTCGGCCACGTCCACATCAGCGGGGGAGAGGTCGGTTCGTTCCCACACCATCGCGCCGGCGTCGCGGGCCGACATGGTGGTCATGTCGTCCCACTGGTCCCACGAGGGGCGGCCCCGCAGCGCCGTGCCCACCGCCTCCACCCGGGCCACCGGATGGTCCACGGCGCGGGCGTGGTCGGCCGTACTGACCACCACCGCGGTGGAGCCGTCGACGGGGGCATCGCAGTCGAAGAGACGGAACGGGGTGGTGATCACCCGCGACGCGAAGTAGTCGTCGAGCGTCATCGGATCGCGGTACACCGCCCGCGGGTTGCGCCCGGCATTGCGCCGGCCGTTCAGCGCGATCTGGGCCAGCTGCTCGGAGGTGGTGCCGAACTCGTGCATGTGCCGGTGGCAGTTCATGGCCAGCCAGTTGGCCGCCGAGTAGGCACGGAACGGCAGGCTCCACTGCAGCGGGCCGCCGAAACGGGGTGCCCCGCCGCCACCACCCCCGCCGCCGCCGTCCATCCCGATGCCGCTGCGGCCGCCGCCGCCCTGCGCGCTGGACTCGGTGACGGTGCGGTACACGAGCACGTGGCGGGCGAGCCCGGCGCCGACCGCCATCACGGCGTTCACCACGGCGGCCAGCTGCGCGGCGCCCTCGATCCCACCCGAGTGCCAGTCGACCTCGAGACGGAGCGCGTCCTGTACCTCCGGCGTGCCCGGACCGGAGAACCCGGGTGGGCCCTGGTTGGCGCCGGGATAGGTGGCGATGCCGTCGATGTCCCCGGTGCCGAGGCCGGCGTCCGCGATCGCCTCCAGGGCGGCGTCGATGGTGAGGTCGAGGCCGGTGCGTCCGAGGCGCCGGCCCACGTCGGACTGGCCGATGCCGGAGATGACCGCCCGCCGCTCGAAGTCGGTCATGCGTCGGCCCCCCGGTCGGCGGTGCCGGCGGTGGTGTCGGCCGCGGTGTGGGGAGTGGCGTCGGGGTCGGGTTCGAAGAGGGGGACCCACACGATGCCGTGCTGTTCGAAGGTGACGCGCACCCGCATGCCGATGTGCACGTCGTCGGGCGCGCAGCCCACCACGTTGGTGGTGAGGCGCAGGCCGGGCTGCTCGTCGAGCTCGACCAGGCCGATGGCGTACGGCTCGGTGCTGCCGTCCCACGAGTGGTGGTTCACGGTGAAGGACCACACCTGGCCCCGGCCGCTCACCGCGTGGGGCGCAACGTGGCGGCTGCCGCACGCCGGGCAGCGGGGGATCGGCGGGTGCAGCCAGTAGCCGCAGTCGGCGCAGCGGGCGAAGCGGAGCCGCCCGTCCTCACCGGAGGTCCAGAAGAACCGGTTCTCGTCGTCCAGCGCCGGCTGGACGCGGAAGGGGACCTCGGCCACGCCGTCAGGAGGCCTGCTGCGCGGTGGCCTCTTCGGCCTGCTTCGCCATGCGCTCGGCGAGCGTCAGGGCGGTGACGATGCCGTCCTCCTGGAACTTCCCCGTGCCGAACGTGCGCGGCGTGGTGTCGACGTCGGTGGCCCGGGCCCGCAGGGCGCCCACGGTGGCCTCCTCGCGGGGGATGTGGGCGAACGGGTCGTAGTTGAAGTTGCGCATCGCGTTCAGGTGCGTGATGCGGTTGATGTCGTCGTCGGGGACGCCCTCGAGGTAGCGCATGGCCATCTCGGGCGCGTCGGGCCAGGTGGAGTCGGAGTGCGGGTAGTCGCACTCCCAGTGGATGTGGTCCGGGTTCAGGTGCTCACGCACCTCCATGCCCACCGCGTCGTCGATGAAGCACGTCAGGATGTGCTCGTTGAACACCTCGCTCGGCAGCCGGTCGCCGAAGTCCTGGTTCGTCCACGCCTTGTGGTGCTTGTAGACGTAGTCGATCCGCTCGAGGAAGTAGGGCACCCAGCCGATCCCGCCCTCGCTGAGCGCCACGCGCAGGTTGCGGAACTTCCGGAACACCGGCGACCACACGAGGTCGGCGGCGCACTGCACGATGTTCATGGGCTGCAGCGTGATCATCGTGTCGATCGGGGCGTCCATCGCGGTGATGACCGTGGTGGACGACGACCCGATGTGCAGGCAGATCACCGTGCCGGTCTCCTCGCAGGCGGCGAGGAACGGGTCCCAGTGGTCGCTGTGCCAGCTCGGGAGGTGGAGCTTCTCCGGGTTCTCGGAGAAGGTGACCGCGTGGCAGCCCTTCCCGGCCATGCGACGGACTTCGTCGGCCATCAGCTGCGGGTCCCACACGGGCGGCACCGACAACGGGATCATGCGCCCGGGGTAGGTGCCGCACCAGTCCTCGACGTGCCAGTCGTTGTAGGCCCGGAGCAGCTCCAGCGCGATGTCCTTGTCGTCCATCGTGGTGAAGAGCTGGCCGGTGAAGCCGGTCATCGACGGGAAGTTGAGCGAGCCGAGCACTCCGTTCACGTCCATGTCGCGGATCCGCTCGTGGATGTCGTAACAGCCGGGCCGCATCTGGTCGAAGGCGAGCGGGTCGAGGCCGTACTCCTCGGGCACCCGGCCGACCACGGCGTTGAGGCCCACGTTGGGGAGGGCGGATCCCTCGAACATCCAGACTTCTCGGCCGCTGTCGAGCACCTCGATCCGCGGTGCCCGCTCGGCGGCGGCGGCGCTCAGGCGTCCCTCGAACAGGTCGGGGGGCTCGACCACGTGGTCGTCGACGCTCACCAGGATCAGATCGTCGGCCTGCATGTGCCCTCCATCGGGTCGGTGTGGGTGACAGCTACCTGACGTCGCCGTTAGATTAGCGCGGCGACGAGAAGGAGGATCCTCGTGGACGGATCGAGGGTCAGGCCCGGGCCGACGGGGCGTCACTAGCGTGGCGTCGATGGACACCGACATCGTCCGGCGTGCCCCCTTCGGCAGCAACCCGTCCGTCGGCGCGCGCGGGAGCGACACCCGACGCCGGGTGCTCGCCGCCGCCCTCGAGGTCTTCGGCGAGGTGGCGTACTCCGAGGCGAAGGTGGAGCAGATCACCGAGCGGGCCGGGTGCTCGCGGCCCGCCTTCTACCAGTACTTCTCCTCGAAGGAGGAGGTGTTCTGGGCGCTCGCCACTGAACTCGCCGGCGAGATGGTGGACCTGTCGGACCAGCTCGGACCGGTCACCGCCGACGAGGCCGGCCTCGCCACGCTCACGGCGTGGATCGACGACTTCATGGCGCTCTACGAGGCGTGGGCCCCGGTGTTCCGGGCGTTCCCCGACGCCACCCGGGCGGAACGGGGTCAGCTGTCCCGCTCCGGCTCCGTGGCGGACCGCGCCGCCACCTCGTTGCTGCGGGCCTTCGACCTGCCGGCGAACGCGGCCAACCAGCGGCTCGTGAGCAGCCTCCTCGGCGTGCTCATCCGCTGCAGCTTCTACGCCGAGGCCGCCCCGGCCGGCATGAGCCGCCGCCCGCTGGTGCTCGGCGTGGCCCGGATGATCCACCGGGTCCTGGCCGGCCCGGTTGAAGGTGTGAACTTCAAGCGGGGCCGCACCCGGGGCCGTCGTCGGGTGAGCATCGTGGCGCCGGTGGAGCCCGTGCCCACCGGTGGCCTGCGGGCCCGGGGGGAGCAGACCCGCCGCAAGCTGCTCGACGCCGGTGCGGAGGTGCTGCCCGACCGCGGGTTCCACGACGCCCGGGTGGACGACATCGTGGCGGCCGCCGGGGTGAGCCACGGCACCTTCTACCGGTACTTCGAGAGCAAGGACGACTTCTTCCGGGTGCTCGCCGAGGAGGCGTCGGGCCGGATGATCGAACTGGTCGAGCGGCTCGACCTCGACGGTTCCGCCGCCGAGCTCCGCTCGTGGCTGGAGGAGTGGTTCGACGCCTACGAGGAGTTCGGCGGGGTGATCAGCACCTGGCAGGACATGCGCAGCAGCCCCGAGCTGCTCGCGTTCTCCGAGCAGGTGGCCGCCTCGGTGTTCACCCGGCTCGAGAAGCTGCTCGACCAGCGGGACTTCGGCCACCCGCAGGTGGCGAGCGCGATGTTCCTGGCGCTGCTCGAGCGGGCGCCGTACCGGGTGCACGTGCTCGGCTTCAGCACTCGCCAGGGGGAGATCGAGGCCACGCTCACCATCATCCGCAGGGGCTTCCTCGGCCTGGACGGCGACTGAGCGCGATGGACCTCGAGTTCACGGAACTGCAGCAGGAACTGCGCGACACCGCTCGCGGTGTGCTCGCCTCCGCCTGTCCGCCGTCGCTGGTCCGCGGGGTGTTCGAGGCCACCGCCGGCTCCGAGGGAGCGGATGCGCTCTGGGCCACCGTGTGCGGGCTGGACTGGCCGGGCCTGGGCCTGCCGGAGGAGCACGGCGGCCTCGGCCTCGGTGTGGTGGAGGTGGGTGTGCTGGTGGAGGAACTCGGGCGCGTCACCGCGCCCGGGCCGTACCTGGCCACCGTCACCCAGTTCGTGCCCGCCGTGCGGGCCGCGGGATCGTCGTTCCGGCTGGCCGACGTGGCGGCGGGCACCTGCACGGGCACCCTCGCGGTCGCCGAGCACGGTCGGTGGGCGCCCGGCGTCGCCGCCACCCGGGCCGACCGGGTCGGTGACGGCTGGCGGCTCCGGGGGACGAAGTCCCACGTGGTCGACGGCGCCACCGCCGACGAACTGGTGGTGGTGGCCCGGGGCGACGCCGGCCCGGGACTGTTCGTCGTCCCGGCGGCCGAGGTGGTCGCCACGCCGGTGGAGTCGCTCGACCCCACCGTGCCGCTGGCCACGGTGGAACTCGCCGACGTGGAGGTCCACGGTGAGCGGGTGCTCGTGGAGCCGGGCGACCCCGCGTCGGCGTCGGCGATCGGCCGGGCCCTCGACGAGGCAACGGTGATGATGGCGCTCTCCACGGTGGCCACCTGCCGGTCGATCTTCGAGGCGACGCTCGCCTACGCGAAGGACCGTCACCAGTTCGGCCGACCGATCGGTTCGTTCCAGGCGGTCAAGCACCGCCTCGCCGACTGCTTCCTCGCCGTGGAGCGGGCCGGCGCGCTCGCCTGGTTCGCCGTCCTCACCGTGGCCGAGGACGACGACCGGCGTCCCCTGGCCGTGGCGATGGCGAAGTCGGCCGCCGGCGACTGCGCCCAGCTGCTGTCGCGTGACGGGCTCCAGCTGCACGGCGGGATCGGCTTCACCTGGGAACACGACCTGCACTTCTCGCTCAAGCGGGCGGTCACCGGGGACCTGCTGCTCGGCGGCGCGGCGTTCCACCGGGCGCGGGCCGCCGAGCTGATGGGCCTGGTGCCCGGACACGAGGGGGCGGCATGAGGCTCCGGTTCGACCCGTCCGTCGAGACGGTCCGCGATGAGTTCCGGGACTGGCTCGGGGCCAACCGGCCCGCCCCGGCCGAGATGGCGGCCGACCCGGCGCTGTCGACGGGGCACGCGCCCGACTGGATGCGGCGGTGGACCCGGCGGATGTTCGACGCCGGTTGGCTGGTGCCGGGGTGGCCGCCGGAGCTCGGGGGTCGGAACGCCGGGCCGGTGGAGACCTTCGTGGTGCTCGAGGAACTCGCCCGGGCGAGGGTGCCACGCACCTCGAACGTGCAGGGCCTCGGCATCGTGGCCCCGTCGATCGTGGACTACGGCACGCCCGAGCAGGTGCGGGACCACGCGATGCCGATCCTGCGCGGTGAGGCCACGGCCTGTCTCGGGATGAGCGAACCGGGTGCGGGCAGCGACCTGGCGTCGCTGTCCACCCGGGCGGTGCTCGAGGGCGATCCGGGGTCGGGGGAGTGGGTCATCGACGGGCAGAAGGTGTGGACCTCCGGCGCCAACTACGCCGACTTCTGCTTCCTGTTCTGCCGCACCGAGCCCGACGCCCCGAAGCACAGGGGCATCTCGATCCTCCTGGTGCCGATGGACACGCCGGGGGTGACCGTGCGGCCGCTGCCGGAGATCGTGCACCCGGGCGAGCCGGACCTGAACGAGGTCTTCCTCGACTCGGTCCGGGTGCCGGCCGCCAACCTGGTCGGCCGCCGTGGCGACGGCTGGGCCATGGCCAACGGCTCGCTCGCCCACGAGCGCGGCATGGTCTGGGTCAACGCGGTGATGGGGCTCGAGGAGGCCCTGGAGCAACTCGTGGCGCAGGCCCCGGCGTTGCTCGCCGGCATGGAACCGGCGGAACGTGCGCTGGCCGCGGACGAGATCGTGCGGATCGCCGTCGACACACAGGCGGCCCGATGCCTCGGCCAGCGGGGGTTCGCGAAGCTGGCCCGGGGTGGGAGCGCCCCGGAGCAGGCGCTCATGAAGTGGTACGCGAGCGACTGCCGCCAGCAGGTGGCCCGGGTGGGGGCCGACGTGCTCGGCGCCGGCTCGCTCGAGTCGGGGGGCGTGCCCAACGACGGGCACCTGGCGGTGGACGAACCGCGGGGCACGTGGATGGAGCAGTACTTCCACTCGTTCGCCAACACCATCTCCGCCGGGACCTCGGAGATCCAGCGCAACATCGTGGCCGAGAAGGTCCTCGGCCTTCCCCGGGGCTGAGGGTGCGGTTCAACCTGACGCACCCGATGGTGCAGCATCCGTACCACCCTTCGATGGCCACCGGCCCGGGGGTGGCGGCGCTCGCCGGCGCGGCCGAGGCGGCCGGCTTCGACGGCTACGGCTTCACGGACCACCCGGCGCCCACGCAGCGGTGGCTCGACGCCGGGGGCCACGACGCGCTCGACCCCTTCGTGGCGCTGGGGTTCGTGGCGGCCGCCACCTCCACGATCCGTCTGGTGCCGAACATCGTGGTGCTGCCGTACCGCAACCCCTTCCTGGTGGCGAAGTCCGCGGCGACCCTCGATGTCCTGTCGGGCGGCCGTTTCACGCTGGCCGTGGGGGTGGGGTACCTGGCCGAGGAGTTCGCCGCGCTCGGTGTGGACCACGCGGAGCGGGCCGCGCTCTTCGACGAGGCCCTCGACGTGCTCCGGACGGTGTGGACCGCCGACGAGGTGGACTGGGAGGGTCGTCACTTCACCGCGGAGGGGGTCACCGCCCACCCACGACCGGTGAGCGCGCCACATCCGCCGATCTGGATCGGCGGCAACAGCGGAGCGGCCCGCCGCCGGGTGGCGGCGCAGGGCGACGGGTGGTGCCCCTTCCCGGCCCCCCGGGGCCTGGCCCGGGTGGTGGGGACCGCAGCGCTCGACGGCGGCGAGTCGCTCGAACTCGGCATCGCGGACCTGCACCGGCGGCTCGAGGAGGCCGGCCGCGACCCGGCCACGGTGGACGTGGCCTTCTCGTGCGCCGCGGGCGGCGCTCCGTGGGACGACGACTTCGACGCCGAGGCCCATCTCGAGGGCCTGACGCACCTCGCCGACCTCGGCGTGAGCTGGGTGCAGGTGGGCGTGCCCGGTGACTCGCCGGCCCGGGCCGCCGAGGCGGTGGCCCGCTACGGCGAACTCGTGATCGGCCCCCTGCGGGCGGGCTCCTGATGGCCCTGGGGCCGGAGGCAGCGTCGTTGGCCGGCCGGGTGGCGGTGGTGACCGGTGGTGCGTCCGGCCTCGGCCGGGGCATCGCCGAGGCGTTCACGGGGTTCGGTGCCACCGTGGCGGTGTGGGACCGCGCCGACCCCGAGCGGCCGGTCGACGTGCGCGACCCCGACGAGGTGGACGCTGCGCTGCGCCGCGTGCTCGAGGAGCACGGGGTGCCGACGATCCTCGTGAACAACGCCGGCGGGGTGTTCCGGTCGCCCCTGCTCGAGACGTCGCCCAACGGATGGGACGCGCTGGTACGGGCCAACCTCTCCCACGTCCTGCTGTGCACCCAGCGGGTGGCCCGCGCCATGCGCGACGCGGGGGTGGGCGGGTCGATCGTCAACGTGACCTCCATCGAGGGATCGCGGGCGGCGCCGGGCTACGCGGCCTACGCGGCGGCCAAGGCCGGGGTGATCAGCCTCACCAGGACCGCGGCGCTCGAACTGGCGCCGCTGGGCATAAGAGTGAACGCACTCGCCCCCGACGCGATCGTCACGGAGGGCCTGCTGTCGGTGGCGCCCGACTCGATCGAGCACCTCGGCGGCATGGTCCCGATGGGCCGCCCGGGCACGGTGGACGAGTTCGCCGGCGCCGCCGTGTTCCTGGCCTCCGGGCTCTCCGCCTACGTGACCGGTCAGGTGCTCGGCGTGGACGGGGGCACCGACGCGGCCGGAGGGTGGTACCCGCACCCGGACGACGGGAGCTGGGTCCTGGGCCCGACCCGGTGACGGTCCGGGGCCCGGCCGCCTGACGCACGTGTCAGGTATCGTCGGCCTGCGCGACCGCGAGGGGGCCCACCAGTGACCGCGACCGACCTGAGCCACAATCCGATGGCGCCGCCGCTGCCGGCGTTGAGCCCACAGGCCGAGCTCGCGCTGCTGTGTCGCACCCTCTTCCGGGAGGGCTACGACGACCACCTCGCGGGTCACATCACCTACCGGCAGCCCGACGGGACGCTGCTGGTGAACCCGTGGGGCCTCACCTGGGACGAGGTGCGGGCCTCCGACGTCCTCCGTATCGACACCGACGGCAACCTGCTCGAGGGTCGCTGGACGGTCACCCCGGCGATCCCCCTGCACGTCGAACTGCACCGGGCCCGTCCCGACGTGGCCGTCGCGGTGCACAACCACCCCAGGTGGGGGACGATCTGGGCCGACCTCCAGCGCATCCCGCCGGTCTACGACCAGACCTCCGCCATGGTGCCCGGCGACCCGGCGTTGCACGCCGAGTTCGACGGTTCCGTCGACCTCGTCGCCAACGCCCGCGCGTGCGTGGAGGCGCTGGGTGACGCCCGCACGGCGTTGCTCGCCAATCACGGGGTGTTCGTGGTGGGACGCGACGTCGCCCAGGCCCACCACCGGGCCGTGGTCCTGGAATGGCGATGCCGCCAGGCCTGGCACGTGGAGGCGTTGGGCGGGGGCGTGCCGGTGGGGCCCGAGGTGTTCCGCCGCTTCGCCGCGCCGTTCGACCACGTGTCGTTCCCGGGTCTCTGGGAGGCGATGTGCCGCCGCGAACTCCGTCACGACCCTTCGATCCTGGACTGAAGGGATGGCCGCCACCGAGGACCTGTTCCTTCCCGAGCCGGAGCCGCGGGAGGTGCGCTGCACGGTGATCTCGGTCGACGACCACCTCGTGGAGCCCCCGGACATGTTCGAGGGCCGGCTGCCCGCCCGGCTGGCCGGTCGTGCCCCCCGGGTGGTGGAGAACGAGTGGGGCCACCAGGTCTGGGAGTTCGACGGGGCCACCCACAGTCAGGTCGGGATGAACGCCGTGGCCGGCCGCCGGCCGGAAACGGTGAAGGTGGAGCCGTTCCGCTTCGACGAGATGCGCCGCGGCTGCTGGGACGTCCACGCCCGGGTCCACGACATGGACATCAACGGCGTCTGGGCGTCGCTCAACTTCCCGTCGATGATCACGGGCTTCTGCGGCCGGGTCTTCTCCCAGTGCTCCGACCCGGAGCTGGGCCTCGCGGTCACCCGGGCGTGGAACGACTGGATGCACGACGAGTGGTGGCAGCCGTACCCCGAGCGGATCATCCCGCTGGGCATCACCTTCCTCACCGACCCCGAGGCGGGCGCGGCGGAGATCCGCCGCAACGCCGAGCGCGGCGTCCGGGCCGTCACCCTTCCCGAGCGGCCCCACCGGCTCGGCCTGCCCTCGATCTTCGAGCGCTACTGGGAACCGATCCTGCGTGCCTGTGCCGAGACGGGGACCGTGGTGAGCCTCCACGTCGGTTCGTCGGGCCTGGGTGACTTCCCCGACGGGTGCTGGGACGTCGCGGTGCCGCTCGGCGCCACCCTGTTCGGTCAGCTGTCGCTCACGGCCTGCGTCGAGTGGTTGTGGGCGGGCTGGGCGCTCGAGTTGCCGGACCTGAAGATCGCCATGTCCGAGGGCGGCATCGGCTGGGTGGCGATGCTCATCGACCGGCTCGACAACATCGTGGACCGCTCCGGCTACGCCGGGGACTGGCCGGTGCGGCCGGCCGACGTGCTCCGCCGGAACTTCTGGTTCTGCACGATCGACGATCCGTCCACCATCGACACCCGCCACACCATCGGTGTGGAGAACATCATGGTGGAGGTGGACTACCCGCACGGTGACGGCACCTGGCCCGACACCCAGCGCGTCATCGGCGAGCTGTGGGGCCACGTGCCCCCGGACGAACTGCGGGCCATGTGTTGCGAGAACGCCGCCCGCCTCTACCGCCACCCGTTGCCCGAGCTGGTGCTGCCCGAGGTGGT
>CAIPVR010000237.1 GCA_903868545.1 uncultured Actinomycetes bacterium | reverse complement strand
CGGATCATGTCGATCGGACGACGACATTACGGAATCCGGACGGCCTCGTAACAATCCGCAACGAGTTTGTGACCTATTGCACAAGTTCGGGCGACCCCACACTCCCGCCCGTTCAGGCCCACACTCCCGCCCGTTCAGGCCGTGGCGACCACCTCGGCGAAGCCCTCCCGGAGGCACTCGAGCAGGACGTCGAGATCGGGCACGGCACCCGTGTCCACGTTCACGCCCACGCAACAGGTGCGGTCGTAGGACATCAGCGTGACGTTCACCGCGGCGCCGATGGTGGGACCGAAGGCGTAGTACCGCTCCACCCGGGCCCCGGCCACGAACAACGGCACCGGCGAACCGGGCACGTTCGACGCGAGGAAGTCCACGTGCTTGAGCATTCCGCCGATCACCGGCGAGGGCAGCAGGTTCAGCACCGCCGCGATCCACCGGCTGAGTTCCACCGCCGGCTCATGGCGCCAGGCCCGCACGCGTTCGTCGACCGCGGCCATCAGCCCGGCCGGCTCGAACACGTCGAGCGGCAGCGGGAACCGGACGAGCGTGACCTTGTTGCCCCCCGCCGGGTCGTCGTCGGTGCGGAGGCTCACCGGCATGGTCACCCGGAGCTCCGTCACCGCGGCGCCGTGCCGCTCGTGGTACGAGCGGAGGCCGATCAGCACGCCGGCGAGGAACGCGTCGTTGAGCGTGGCGGCCGCCGACCCGGCGGCGCGGTGCAGGTCGCCGAAGGGCACCTCGAGCACCCCGTAGCGCCAGCCGAGGTGGCGCTCGGTCATCACCGGCGACATCGTGCGCGTGATCGGCCGGACGAAGCGGGCCGCCGAGACCGCCGTGCCCAGCGCCTGCCGGGCCAGGCCGAGCGGGTCGCGCACGGCGCGGCACGCCGTCGGCACGACGGCGCCGGCGGCCGTGCCGACGAGGTCCCTCATCTGGCCGACCTGGAACCCGACGGCGTCGAACAGGGCCGAGAGCGCGTCCACCGGGCCCGGCTCCGGTGCCGCCGGGGGGTCGGGGCGCGGCGTACCCGCGCGTTCGAAGTCCACGATCTCGTTCGCGATCTGCATGCCCCCGATGCCGTCGGTGAGCGAATGGTGGATCTTCATCACCAGGGCGGCACGGTCGCCCTCGAGGCCCTCCACCAGCGTGAACTGCCACAGCGGCCGGTCCCGGTCGAAGGCCTGCATCCCCGCGGTGCGCGCCAGGTCGAGCAGTTGCTCGAGCGAACCGGGCGACGGCAGTCGGGTGCGCCGGAGGTGCCACGACAGGTCGAAGTCGGGGTCGACCACCCAGCGGGGCGGACCGAGGCGCAGCGGCGGCACGACCGCCCGGCACCGGAAGGACGGCTCCACCCGGGTGCCCCGGTCGATCATCGCCACCAGCCGGTCCCAGTCGGGACGGCGGTCGAGGGTGGCCACCGCCACGATCGTGGAACGCAGGAGCGGGTCCTCCTCCATGTTCCAGGCGAACAGGTCGGGCGGTGCCATGTGCGGCTGCAGCAGCTCGGTCACGTCCTGTGTCCTCCCGATCCCCACGCACGTCCCACATATCATGCGCTCCACAAGGATCTTCCGCAGCAGGCCCGGCGCGCAAGCCCCTCTCAGGAGGTGCTCGCGGGAGTTGCACCCGCGGGCCGCACCCCGGTTACCGTGACGACGTCCCGGCCGACGACACCGGAAGGTCCGCCATCTCCTCCACCGCCACCGCCCGGATGCCCCACGGCAGGATCAACCCCCGTACGTCGATCCCGTTCTTCCTGGTCCATCTGGTCCCCCTGCTCGCGATCGTCACCGGCGTGACGTGGACGGCCGTGGTGCTGTTCCTCGTCACCTACTGGGGCCGGATGTTCTTCATCACCGCCGGCTACCACCGCTACTTCGCCCACCGCGCCTACCGCACCGGTCGCGTGTTCCAGTTCGTGCTCGCGTTCGGGGGCTGCACGGCCGCCCAGAAGGGTCCGCTGTGGTGGGCGGGCCACCACCGGATCCACCACCGCTACACCGACACCATCGACGACCCGCACACCCCCATGAAGGGGTTTTGGTGGAGCCACGTCGGCTGGATCCTCTCCGACGAGACCTCGGAGCGGCCCGAGGGTTCCATGAAGGACTTCGAGAAGTTCCCGGAGATCCGGTTCATCTCGAAGCACGACTTCATCGCCCCGTGGAGCCTGGCCATCCTCTGCGCACTGATCGGCGGCTGGTCGGGCCTCGTCATCGGGTTCTTCCTGTCCACCGTGGTGCTGTGGCACTCGACGTTCCTGATCAACTCGCTGGCCCACGTGTTCGGGCGGCGACGATTCGAGACCCACGACACGAGCCGCAACAACTGGGCGCTCGCCCTGCTGACGATGGGTGAGGGCTGGCACAACAACCACCACCGCCACGCGCACCTCGCCCGGCAGGGCCTGCGCTGGTGGGAGATCGACGTCACCTGGTACGTCCTCGTGGTGCTCGAGAAGCTCCACGTCATCTGGGGTGTGCGTCGGCCGCGGGCCGACGAGCACAGCGACCGTGAGCTGATCGGCGGCGTGAACGGCCCCGACGACGCCGACCCGCGCGAGCCCGCCGCGGCCTGAGCGTCAGCCGTCGCGGCGGCGCACCACCGAGCCGTCGAGTCCCAGCACGTCGAGGGTGCTCCCGCCGCCGCGGATGCGCTCGAGCAACCCGGGCTCCCGGGACGCCTTGGCCGTGGCCCGCTCCACCACCTCCGACGCCCCGTCCACCGGCAGCACCACCACCCCGTCGACGTCGGCGACGACGACGTCACCCGGGTGCACGGTGACGCCACCCACCTCGACCGGCCCACCCACCTCGCCGGGCCCCGACTTCGACGGGCCGCGGGCGCAGAGCAGCGGCGCGACCACCGGGAAGCCGAGCGTGGCCAGGCCGGCCACGTCGCGCACGCCGCCGTCGACGAGGATCCCTGCCACGCCCCGTACCTGCGCGGCGGTGGCGAGCACGTCGCCCACGTAGCCGCACGGGGGGCCGGGTTCGACCGCGCACACCACCACCGACCCGGGTGGGGCCTCGGCCACCGCCACCTGCAGGGCGAGGTTGTCGCCGGCCGGGCAGGTGACCGTGGCGGCCGGCCCGGCGAACGCGGCACCGGCCCAGACGGGCGCGAATCCGGGGGCGAGCAGGAGGCCGCCGCCGTCGGCGAGCGCGGCGACGCCCAGGTCGAGCAGCGGGTGGGTCATGCCGGCGGGGTGAAGTGGCCGAGCAGGAACATGGCCCCGGTGGGGTCGGTGATGCCGGCGAAGCGGCCCGGGCCCATCTGCATCGCGGGGAGGAACACCTCGGCACCCAGGCCGACCGCCCGCTCCACGCCGCTGTCGCAGTCCTCCACCCCGAAGTACACCGCCCAGTACGGCGGCACCTCGGCCGGCACCTCCGACGGCATGGCCATGGCGCCTGCGTTGGAGGTGTCCTCCGAGGTCTTCGTGTCGAGGTGGGCGATCCGGTAGCCCTCCCACTCCGGCGGGGCCTCCCAGCGCCAGCCGAACACCTTGGCGTAGAACGGCGTGGCGGCGTCGAGATCGCGGGTCTGCAGCTCGTTCCACATGAGGGCGCCCGGCTCGTTGAACACCTCGGCGCCCTGGTGGTCGACCGGCTGCCAGACACCGATGACCGCGCCGGTCGGGTCGGCCACCATCGCCATGCGGCCCTGGGTCATCACGTCCATCGCCGGCATCAGCACGGTGCCGCCCGCCGCGGCCGCAGCGGCGCAGGTGGCATCGGCGTCGGACACCAGGACGTAGGAGTTCCAGGTGGAGGGGATGCCCATCTCCGCCTGCCCGGGCGGCTGCGGACCCATTCCGCACACCAGGCGGCCGCGGAGGCGGCACATCGTGTAGGCCGGGCCCATCGGGGTGGGGACGTCCTCGGTCTCCCATCCCATGAGGCCCGTGTAGAAGGCCTTCGCGGCCTCCACGTCGGTGGTGGACAGGTCCACCCAGCCGATCAGTCCCTCGGGGTGCTGCACGGGTCGCCTCCTCATCGTTGCGCGGGAACGGAACCGTACCGGCAGACGGTGACGCCCCGCCCGGCCGACCGGGCCTACGGTGCGGGCATGGGATGTGGTTGCCTCATCGTGCTCGCCTCGGCCGTCAGCCCCCGGCTGGGCCTGTTCCTCATGTGGCTCTTCACCGACAAGGTGCCCCAGAGCTTCGACGGGAACTGGATCGTGGCCGTCCTCGGGTTCTTCTTCCTGCCCTGGACCACGCTCGCGTGGGCGGTGGTGTGGGCGCCGTTCGGCGGCGTCACCGGCGTCGGGTGGTTCCTGGTGATCTTCGCCTTCCTCGTGGACGTCTCCACCCACCTGGGTGCCGCACAGTCCCGCCGCGAGCAGCGCAGCGCCGCCTGAGCTCAGGCCGGATCCGCGAACCAGTTGCCGTGGAAGCCGTCGGGCACCCGGCCAGGGAGGTGCACCCGGGCCACCGGGCCGGCAGCGGGGTCGCCCGCCGCCAGCACCACCAGGTCGGTGGTGCCCTCCGCCCGGTCCGACACCAGTCCGAGGAGCCAGCCGTCGTCCTCCGGCGCCGCCGGTGACGGGTCCGCCGGCACGAACACGAACTCCTGGGCGGCCGACGTGGGTCCGAAGTCGACGACGGCCACGGTGCCGGCGGCGAGGTCGTGGTGGAACAACGGCGCGTGCACGGCGCCGGGTTCCTCGAGGCCCGACGTCCAGCCGTAGCGCGTGGGCGTACCCGTGCGGCGCTCGTCGACCCTGGGGAACTCCTGGAACCGGTCGTCGAGCACCTCGGTGGAGGACCGACCGGTGGCCGGGTCCAGCACCCAGCGCTCGAGGCGGAGCGTCCCCTCGTTCGGTCCCAACCGGTCGCGGTCGAACATCCGCTCCCAGCGGCACACCACCACCTCGACCCGGCCGTCGGGCAGGTCGTGGGCGTTCATCGGGTGGAACACGTAGCAGGGGGGCACCTCCACCCACCGCACGGCGTCCGCGCCGCCGTCGAGCGGCAGCACCCCCACCCGGGCGGGCCGTTCGGCGTCCCAGTGGTACGGGAACGGGGCGCCCGCCATCGCGTCGTCGAGATCGAAGGTGACCGGGAGGTCGAACAGCAACACCGACGACCCGGTGAGCGCGCAGTCGTGCACCATCGGACGCCCACCGACCGGGATCACCTCCTCCCGCACCACCCGGGCACCGTCGTTGACCACGTGCCGGACCGCCTCCTCCACCCAGTGGTACGTGACGGCATGGATCAGTCCGGTACGGGGATCGGTGTGCGGGTGCGCGGTGTACGCCCCCTCGAGCGTGCCGTCGAAGGCGTTGGTGCCGAGCGACTCCAGTTCGTAGGTGAGCTCCACCGGCTGTGTGCCCGCCTCCACCAGGGCGAAGGTGCGGCCCCCGAGCCGGCACACATTGGTGTTCACCGCCGCGTCGGGCGGGTCGGTGGCCCTGACGAACCGGTTCCGGTACCACTCGGCCCTCCCGTCGCGCAGCCGCACGCCGTGGACCATCCCCGCCCCGGTGAACCAGTGCTGGGTGGCCGGATCCGCGTCGATCGGGTTGGGGCCGTTGCGCACGTAGCGCCCGGCGAGGTCGGCCGGGAGCGAACCGGTGACCGCGAGGTCGGTCACCGTGACCTCGTCGCGCACGGGCGCCAGGGCCCCGGAGACGTAGTCGCGGGCGGGAGCGTCGGTCATGGGCCGACGCTACGCCCCCTGCGTCGGACGTGCGCCGCGATCGCCCAGCGGGCAGGATCGGCCCGTGCCCCGGGACCTCCGACGCACGGTGCAGCGCTACCTGCTGCACCCGGGCGAGCAGAAGTCGATCGCGCCGGTCCTCGGCGTGACCCTCCTCGCGCTCGCGCTCGCCCCGATGCTGGCCGCGTTCCGCTGGGGCGGAGTGTTCGCGATCGCCCTCATCGGCGGCAGCGCCTACATGGCACTCGTGCGCACCGGCGCGCACGGCGTGTTCCGCCGGGTCGCGGAGACGGTCGTGGTGCTCGGCACCCTCGCCGCCGTGGTCACCCCGGTGCTGAGCGAGCAGCGCACCGACGACATCTTCCGGCTGGTGTCGAACGCCCTGTTCGTGGTCCTGCTGCTGATCACGCCCATGGTGGTGCTGATCCGGCTCCTGCTCCGGCCCAAGATCACGCTCGACACCGTGGCCGGCGCCCTCGCCGCCTACCTCCAGATCGGACTGTTCTTCGGCGCGCTCTACCAGCTGGTCGCGCAGCTGTCGTCCACGCCGTTCTTCGCCGGCGACCCGAAGGTGACGGGCTTCGACTACTTCTATTTCAGCTTCATCACCATCACCACCACCGGCTACGGCGACTTCACGCCGGCCACCACCGTGGGCCAGACGATGGCGGTGATGGAGGCGGTGCTCGGCCAGATGTTCCTGGTGACCGTGGTGGCGCTGGTGGTGAGCAACCTCGGCCAGTCGGTGCCGCGGCACCGCCGGATCCACGGGGAACCGGACGGGGATCCGGACGATGACGTGGACGGGGATCCCGACGGGGGGACTGCTCCCCATTGAACACCGGTCACCGAGGCCGGATACTGCATGAGGAGCGGAGAGGAAGCCGGCCGGGGCAGGGTCCCGGCCGGGGACCTGGGAGGACTGTGGACCCGGCCCTTCGGGGCCGGGTCCTTCCTCGTCGGGGCGACCGACCGGGCCGGCCCGTTCGCCGCGCTCACCCGAGCAGCGTGACGGTGTCCCCCACCCGGACCTCCCCGGGCACGCTCACGGTCGCGTAGACGCCGAGGTCCTGGTCGAGTTCGCGCACGATGTGGCGCAGCACCGCCCGGTCGGCCGGCACGCCCGGGCCGACCTCCCGGGTGACCATCACACAGCGCGGGCACCGGGTCACCACCTCGAGTTCGGCGTCGCCGATCCGCAGGCGGCGGCCGACCCAGTCGAACTCGGGGTACCCCGTCGGGCCCGGGCCGGCGTCCACCACCACCCCGGGCCGGAAGCGGCGCACGTCCACCACGGAATCCGGGAGGGCGCCGGCCAGCGTCGCCAGGGCCGCGGTGCTCACCAGCAGGAGGGGGAAGGCGTCGTGGTAGGTGCCGGGCGGCGACTCGAACTCCACCACCTCGGGGGGGAACACCGACAGGTCGGGCAACGGCTCGCCGTCCTCGCGTCCGAAGATCGCCTGCAGTTCCTCGAGGAGGTCGTCACTGTCGGGCGCGCCGCGCCGGAAGTGGTCGAGATCCTCCGCGGGTCGCAGGGCCTCGAGCCGCACCGGATGGCCCACCGCCGCGGCCACCCGTGCATCGACGTCGTCGTCGGTGGTGAGCACGTGGCTCCCGTCCGGCAGCGTGATGCGCACGGGGCTGCCGGGACCGTCGGTGTGGGCCGCCGCCAACCGCATGAGCCCCGCGATCTTCTTGGCCCCGCGGATGCCACCGCGCTCGAGGTCGCGGCACGCCCATTCGCGGTCGCCCACGATCCCGGAACCGACGAGGTCGACCGCGCCGACCCGCTCGCCGATCATCGACTTCACCGGATAGCGCCAGAGCTCCTGGACCTGCACCCGCCGGAGGGTAGTGACCGGGGGGACCTGCGCGCCGGGTGGGAGCATGGGCCATGCCCGAGGATCAGGAACCCACGTATGTGACGCCCGGCCAGGCCTTCGAGCGTGACACCCGCTACCTGAACGACCGCATCACCGCGGACGGCTCGGAGGGATGGCCGGTGGAGCCGGGGCGGTACCGGCTGGTGGTGAGCCGGGCGTGCCCGTGGGCGAACCGGGCGATCATCGTGCGCCGCCTCCTGGGTCTCGAGGACGTGCTCCCCATGGGCGTCTGCGGCCCCACCCACGACGCCCGCAGCTGGACCTTCGACCTCGATCCCGGCGGCGTGGATCCCGTGCTCGGCGTCGAGCGCATCCAGGACGCCTACTTCGCCCGCGAGCCCGGCTACCCGCGTGGCATCACCGTGCCCTGTGTCGTGGACGTGCCCACCGGCCGGGTGGTCACGAACGACTTCCCGGCGATCACCCGGGACCTGTCGCTCGAGTGGCGGGCGTACCACCGGCCGGGTGCGCCCGACCTGTGGCCCGCCGCCCACCTCGCCGAGATGGAGGACGTGATGGCCGGCGTGTACCGCGACGTGAACAACGGCGTGTACCGCTGCGGGTTCGCCGGTGACCAGGCCTCCTACGACGCGGCCTTCGAGCGACTCTTCGCCGCGCTCGACGGGCTCTCGGAACGTCTGGCCACCCGCCGCTACCTCGTGGGCGACACCATCACCGAGGCCGACGTGCGCCTGTTCACCACCCTCGTGCGCTTCGACCCCGTCTACCACGGGCACTTCAAGTGCAACCGGGAGAAGCTCAGCGAGATGCCGGTGCTGTGGGCCTACGCCCGCGACCTGTTCCAGACGCCCGGGTTCGGCGACACCGTCGACTTCGACCACGTGAAGGCCCACTACTACGTGTGCCACACCGAGCTGAACCCGTCGGGCATCGTGCCGGACGGACCGGACCTGTCCGGCTGGCTCACCCCCCACGGTCGGGAGGCGCTGGGCGGACGGCCGTTCGGCGACGGCACCCCGCCGGGGCCGGTCCGGCCGGGCGAAGAGGTCCCCGCGCCGTAGCCGCCCGCCCTAGGGTCGGGCCGTGCTCATCCTCGGAATCCTCGCGTTCGGCATGCTCGTCGGCTGGCTGGGCCAGCTGGTGCTGGGGATGGAGCGGCGCCCCAACGCACGGTCGCTCGCCGCCGGCCTCCTCGGCAGCCTCGTGGGCGGCACCCTCGGCAGCCTGCTCACCGGCGAGGGCTTCCGGCTGCGGCTCGCCGGACTGGTCGGCTCGTTCGTCGGCGCGATCGTGGTGCTGCTCATCTGGCACCAGGTGGACCAGCGCCACGACGGCGAGGACCGCGACTGACGACGCTGGCTCAGGGCTTGCGCCACCACACGCCGGTCCAGTCCACCTCGTGGATCGGGGCGTCGATGCCCTGCGCCGCCCGGTAGTCCTCCACCGCCTCCCGGCACGACGGCCACCCGCCGTAGTCGTCCACCAGCACGAAGCCGCCGGGGGCCACCTTCGGCTCGAGCGCCGTGAGCGCGTCCATGGTGGAGCCGTACAGGTCACCGTCGAGGCGCAGGACCGCGAGTCGTTCGATCGGTGCGCCGGGCAGTGTGTCGGCGAACCAGCCCTCGAGGAAGCGCACCCGGTCGTCGAGCAGCCCGTAGCGGTCGAAGTTGGCGCGCACCGCGTCGGCGTCGACCTTGAGCACCTCCACGTCCGACCAGTCGAGGTGGGCGTCCGCCGGGTACCGCTCGTCGGGCACCGGCAGGCCCTCGAAACTGTCGGCCACCCACACCCGGCGGTCCTGGTCGCCCAGCGCGGCGAGCACACCGCGCATCAGCACGGTGGTGCCACCGCGCCACACGCCGGTCTCGACCAGGTCGCCCGGCACGCCGTCGCGCAGTGCGGCGACGCAGCACTCCGCCACGTTGGCCAGCCGAGCGGTGCCGATCATCGTCTCGGCCGTGGGCGGCCAGTCCCGTCCCTCGGCCCGGGCCGCCGGGTCGCCGCGGCGCACGACGCGCCAGTCACGCTCGCGCAGGAGGGGGAGCACCGCGTCGCGGCCCCCGGGCCAGTCGCGCAGGTCCGCGTCCCACCACTCCTGGTCGAGGAACGCCTCCCGGGTGAGGCACCGCATCAGCAGGTCCAGGTAGGCGCGGGCGGCGGGGTCCAACGCCGCGAGGGCTCCGGCCGGATCGCTCAGCACCGGCCGACGGTACCCTCCCCCGGTGCCCCCGCCCGACGAGCCGCTCGAGATCCGACCGGGCCTCGTGGTGCCGGCGTGGTGCCTCGAGGAGCGCTTCACCCCGTCGGGCGGACCGGGCGGTCAGCACGCCAACCGCTCGAGCACGCGTGTGGAGCTGCGCCTCGACCTCACCGTGTGCCCCACCTTCTCCGACGCCCAGCGGGAGCGGCTCGTGGCGAGGTTCGGCCCCGAGCTGCGGGTGGTGGCCGACGACGAGCGCTCGCAGCACCGCAACCGGGCGCTCGCCCGCCGACGGCTCGCCGCCCGGCTGCGCAACGCGATGACGGCGCCGCGACCGAGGACCTCGACCCGGCCGACGCGCGGGTCACAGACCCGGCGGCTCGAGTCCAAGCGTCGCCGGTCCGAGACCAAGCAGGCCCGCCGCCGCCCCTCCACCACCGACGAATAGGGGTCCTCAGGTAGCGGAGAACGCCCGCAGCCGCCGCAGAGTCGACGGAGAGGGGACCGATCCGCTCAGGGATCGAGTGGGATCACGAGCACCCGGCGATCACCGGGTTCGTGCTCGGTGACGTGGCCACGGCCGTGCAGGTCCTCCACCAGCACGGTCGACCCGGCGGGCAGCACCCGCTCCTCGCCGTCGCTCACCGTGATGCGCACCCAGCCGTCGAGGAACGTCACGAACTGCCGACGCGGGCCCCGGTGCCAGTCGGGCACCTGTCCGGCGGCCCCGACCACGAGGAAGTGCAGCCGGTCGACCGGCACGCCCTCGGCCACCCGGAGCTCGGCCACACCGGGCTCGGCGGGTGACACCGTCGCCGGGAGGGTCACGTCCTCGAAGTGGCTCTCGCCGTCCGCGTCGGCCCAGATGCGCACGTAGTGGGCCATCAGCCGAGCCGGATGACGATCTTCCCGGTGTTGGCGCCGGTGAACATCGCGTTCAGGGCGTCCACCGACGAGCCCAGCCCCTCGAACACCTCGGCGTGGTAGCGGAGCCGCCCCTCCTGCTCCCAGGCCCGCAGCCGGGCGCCGATCTCCGGGAAGCGGGGGATGTCGTCCAGCGACAGGAAGCCCGTCATCGTGGCCCGCTGCTGGATCAGGTTGAGGTAGTTCGACGGTCCGGGGGCCTTGCCCGTGTCGTTGTACGTGGCGATCGCCCCGCACAGCACGACCCGGGCGCGCAGGGCGAGGCGGCTCAGCACGGCGTCGAGGACGGGACCGCCCACGTTGTCGAAGAACACGTCGGCCCGGGCTCCCATCTCCTTCAGCCGGGCGGAGACGTCCTCGGTGCGGTGGTTGATCGCACCGTCGAGCCCCAGTTCCTCGAGCAGCCACCGGCACTTCTCGTCGGAGCCGGTGATGCCGATCACCCTGGCGCCGCGGAGCTTGGCCAGTTGCGCCGCCACCGACCCGGTGGCCCCGGCGGCGGCCGAGACCACCACCGTCTCCCCCTCCTGCACGTCCGCGACCTCGAGCATGCCGATGTAGGCGGTACAGCCCGTGGAGCCGCAGAGGGCGAGGAAGGCGGTGGTGTCGTAGGTGGGATCCGGCCCCGACAGCCACGTGGAGAAGAGGTCGTCCCGGATGACGGTGAACTCCTCCCACGCCCCGAGCGTGGTGACCACGTCGCCCACCGCGTACGCCGGACAGCGGCTGGCGACCACGCGGCCCACCGTCGAGCAGCGGACGCCCTCACCCGGCTCGACCGGCGGCAGGTAGCCCTTGGCCGGGCTCAACCACGACCGCACCGACGCATCGATGCCGAGCACCTCGTTGGCGAGCAGGGCCTCGCCGTCCTCCAACGGAGGGACCGGCGCCTCCACCTCCTCCACGTCGTCGTGGGCCAGCAGGCCCTCGGGACGGCGGCGCAGGACGATCCGGCGCTGGGTGGTGGGCAGGTCGGTGGCCATCGGCCGCGGACGCTACCGCCGCCGCCCCGCTCAGAGCGCCTTGAGCAGGAGGTACGCGCCGAACACGACCTCGACGACCAGACCGATCACCCGCTGGTGCCGCGCCACCCATCCGTGCAGCGCACCGAACCACTTCGCCGACGGACCGGGTGCCACCAGCCGGGTGGCCATCGGCAGCGTGGCCGGCAGCGACGTGATGAGGAACACGACCACCACCACGAGGGCCTTGTCGGCGACGGGGACCCGGGCCGCCGACACCTCCCGCATGGCCGGCAGGTAGAGCAGGATCGTGGAGAAGTTCGCCACCATCATCGCCATGCCGAGCAGCAGCGCGGCGCCGAGCCCGGTGGCGCGTGCCGCGCTCGTCGGGGGGGCGGGGTCGTGCGGCGCGTCCCTGTCGGTGGTGAGCATCCGCAGCACGGTGTGCAGCGCGAGGAGGAGCAGGACCGCGCCGAGGGTGCCGTCGATCGCCCGCGTCACGGGGTTGCGGTCGCTGCCCATGCCGGTCCCGTGGTGGGTGACGAGCAGACCCACGGCGGTGAGCCCGCCGAGGACGAGGAGCACGCCGGCGGTGTAGGCGAGGCCGCGTGCCACCGGCCGCTTCGGCGAGCTCAGGATGAGCAGCCCGAGGGCGAGCACCGTGGGACTGACCGCGGCGCCCAGGGCGAGGGGCAGCGTCTTCGAGAGGAGTTCTCCCACCACCGCAGGCTACGGGTGGGCCCCGGGGAAGCGGTCGTTGTGCCCGCAATGTGGAAGGCTCGCGGCCGATGAACCGCAAGGTGCTCCTGGTACTCGCCGCGGCCCAGTTCCTGATGGTCCTGGACCAGGCGGTCATGAACGTGTCGATCAGCCAGCTCGTGGCCGACTTCGACACCACCGTCACCACCATCCAGGCCGCGATCACCTTCTACGCCCTGGTGATGGCGGCGCTGATGATCACCGGCGGCAAGCTCGGCGACCGGTGGGGTCGGCGCCGGGCCTTCGCCATCGGGCTCGTGGTGTACGCCTGCGGTTCGCTGCTCACGGCGCTGAGCTGGAACGTGGGCGCGCTGATCCTGGGCTGGTCGGTGATCGAGGGCGTGGGCGCGGCGCTCGTGATGCCGGCGATGGTGGCCCTCGTGGCCGGCAACTTCAGCGGCAAGGACCGCGCCGCCGCCTACGGCGTGCTCGGCGGCGTGGCCGGCGCCGGGATCGCCGTGGGCCCGATCCTCGGTGGGTGGGTGACCACGAACCTCACGTGGCGGGTGGTGTTCGTGGGCGAGGTGGTCGTGGCCCTCGCCATCCTGGCCGGCGTCCGCTGGCTCACGGAGCCGGAGCGGGAGCGGTCCGCCGGACGGCTCGACCTGACGGGGTCGGCGCTCAGCGCGGCCGGGCTGGGGCTGGTGGTGTTCGGCGTCCTGCAGTCGGGCACCTGGGGGTGGTTCCAGCCCCGCAACGTGCCGTTCGAGGTGTTCGGCCTCTCCCCCACGCCGTTCGTGATCACCGGCGGCCTGGTGGTGCTCGGCCTGTTCGCCCACTGGGAACGCCGGGTGGAGCGGGGCGGCCGGGAGCCGCTCGTGCACCTCGACCTCCTGCAGGTGCCGCCGCTGCGCTCGGGCCTCACGATGATGACCGCGCAGAACCTCATCCTGATGGGCGTGTTCTTCTCGGTCCCCCTCTACCTCCAGGTGGTGCAGGGGTTCGACGCGTTGGAGACCGGCGTGATCATGCTGCCGGTGTCGGTCACGCTCTTCCTCACCTCGGCCGCGGGACCGGTCCTCGGACGCCGGTGGTCGCCGCGCACGATCGTGCGGACCGGCCTCGGGGTGCTGCTGGTGGCGGACGTGGGCCTCCTCGCCCTGATCGATCCCGACATCGCCACCGCCCCGTTCCTGACCGCGATGGGAGTGCTCGGCGTGGGGATCGGCCTGCTGTCGAGCCAGTTGGGCAACGTGGTGCAGTCCTCGGTGGGCGAGGAGGCCCGCAGCGAGGCGGGTGGCCTGCAGTTCACCGCCCAGCAGTTCGGCGGTGCGATGGGCACGGCACTCATCGGCGCCGTGGTGGTGGCGGGCCTCGCCTCGTCGCTGGGTTCGCTGGTGGCGATGGACCCCGCCGTCAGCGACCCGGTGAAGCAGCAGGTGGGTGTGTCCCTCGAGGCGGGGGTCAGCTTCGTGCCGGCCGACCAGGCCCGCTCCGCCATCGAGGCGGCCGGGGTGCCACCCGCCGAGACCGACGCCCTGGTGGCGGCCTACTCCCAGGCCCAGCTGCAGGGCCTCCGGGTGGGCCTGCTGATCGCGGGCCTGATCGTGGTGGGCGCGTGCTTCCTCACCGGGAAGCTGCCCGACCGTCCGATGATCAGGGCGCCGGAACCGGCCGCGGCCGGCTGAACGAACCCCCGAGGCCCTCACCCCACGCCGCGAGGTCGGCCGCGGCGGGCAGTCCGAGCGACCGCAGCTCGTCGGCCACCACGCCGGCGCCCAGGTCGAGGCGCACCGCCGCCGGATCCACGGTGCCGGTGGGCAGGTCGATGGTGAGGGGCACCGCGGTGGGCACACCGTCGAGCACCGAGTAGGTGATCGTGGTCTCCCGGACCGGGTCGCCGACAGGCGGCACACGGGGCAGCGTGACGGTGAGCGACGGCTCGCCGGCCTCGCGGAGCAGGAACGTGACCGCGTCGTCGGTGTAGGTCACGGTGAGGTCCTCGACCGACTTGGGCAGGCCCAGCACCCGGTTGCCCGCGGTGCAGGTGAACTCCTGGTCCACCGGCATGCGCCACTGGTAGGCGCCGGCCTCGTCGGGCCGGCCGGCGGGGTGCACGAGCAGGCCGAGGTTCACCTCGACGTAGTCACCCCACGGGTTCCGGAGGTAGTCGCACAGGGCCACGATCAACATGGCGGCGCCCGGGCCCACCTCGAGGACCTCGAAGGCCTCCGGCACGAACCGTCGTGCGGCCGCCGAGGGCACCGTGAAGGTGAGGGTGGCCGAGTTCATCTCCTCCACCACGATCGGGAAGGTGATCTCCACACCCTCGATCTCACCCCAGCGGTCGCGGTCACCTGCTCCGGTCATTGGGGGATCTTCCCATCCCTGCCGGGACGTTCCGACCAGTGACGCTGCGTGCCCGGTTCCCCACCATGTGTGCATGCCCGGAGCACGTCCCCGCGCCGAACGTGGCGCCACACTCGTCGAGTACGCCCTCATCGTCGCCGTCCTCGTCCTGCCGGTCGCCGGCGGCGTCCAGGCCCTGCAGGACTCGGCGAAGGGCCACTTCCAGGAGCAGGCCAACGGGATGAAGCGGCCCTACTCCTCCCGGGTGGAGGTGGCCGCCGCGACCACGCTCCCCGGACCGTCGACCACCACCACCGTCGCCCCGAGCACGACCACCACCACGACCACGGTCCCCACCACCACGGTGCCCACCACCACGACCACTGCGGCCCCGGTCACCACGACCACCACCACGGTCCAGGCCACGACCGCCTCGGCGACCCTCTCGGCCCCCCGCACCACCTCGGGCGGCTCCACCTGGTCGATCGCCACCGACCTGACGGTCCGGAACAACCTCGGCACAGCCGTCGGGGGCGCGTCGGTGTCGGTCACCGTGCGGCTCCTCGCGGTGGACAACCGCGGCGTCGGAACCTGGAGCGAGTCGGTGGCCAGCGGGACCACCGGGGCCGACGGGGTGGCGGTCATCGACTCCGGCACCGTGCGCCGGACCGGCAACCCCTACGTGGGCCGCATCGAGATCGTCGTGCGCTCGGTCACGGCGACCGGGCTCGTGTGGAACGGGGCGGCCAGCACGATCAGCGCCACCGCTCCCTGAGCCCGCACCGCCACTAGCGTGGCGCCCACATGGCCGAGGGGAGCTCGCTGTCGTTGGTGGTGATCGCCGGCGCCGCCGTCCTGGCACCGCTGCTGGCCCTGGCGCTGCGGCGCTGGCGGATCCCGTCGGTGCTCTTCGAGCTCGGCCTCGGCATCGCCGTCGGCCCCGCCGTGCTCGGCTGGGCCGAGGTGGACCCGTTCGTGAAGGGCCTCAGCACGCTCGGCCTCGCCTTCCTCTTCTTCGTGGCCGGCTACGAGATCGACTTCACCCGCCTCCGCGGCACGCCGCTCAGCCGCGGCGCCGTCGGCTGGCTGGTCAGCCTGGCGCTCGGTTTCGGGGTGGCCGTCGTGCTGCAGCTGCAGGGGTTCGTGATCTCCAGCCTGCTCGTGGGCCTGGCCCTCACGACCACCGCCATCGGCACCCTGCTGCCCATGCTCAAGGACCGCGGGTTCTTCGGGACCCCCTTCGGCGACCTGCTCGCCGCCGCCGGGGCCATCGGCGAGTTCGGCCCCGTGCTCACGCTGACGGTGCTGGTGGGCAGTTCCTCCCCGGGGACCGAGCTGCTGCTCCTCGCCGCGTTCGTCCTCCTCGCGGTGGCCGTGGCCGCCGCAGCCACCCGCACGAAGCCCCCCGGTTTCCTCGACTACGTCCGGGTGCAGCTGAGTACCACCTCGCAGATGCCGGTCCGGGTGGTGATGTTCCTCATCATCGGGATGGTGGCGCTCGCCACCCAGCTGGGCCTCGACATGCTGCTCGGCGCGTTCGCGGCGGGGCTCATCGCCCGCCTCGCCCTCCCCACCGCCGCCGGCGCGATCCTCACGCCCCGCCTCGACTCCCTCGGCTTCGGGTTCCTCATCCCCGTCTTCTTCGTGGTGAGCGGGATGAACTTCGACATCACGGCGCTGGCCGACCCGGGCACGGCGGTGCGGGTGCCGCTCTTCCTCGGCCTGTTCCTCGCCGTGCGCGGCCTGCCGGCCCTGCTCGTCTACAAGGGCGTGCTCACGCTCCGGGACCGCACGGCGATGGCCCTGCTGCAGTCCACCGCCCTGCCGCTGCTGGTGGTCATCACCACGGTCGGCCTCGAGACCGACCAGATGCGCCCCCAGAACGCCACCGCACTGGTCGGCGCGGGCATGCTCAGCGTGCTGGTGTTCCCCCTCGTGTCGTTCGCCCTGCTGGGCCGGGGCCAGGGGCCGCCGGCCCCCGGGACGGAGACCGACCCGGAGCTCGAACGGATGGAGGGGATGGCCGAAGAGGGCCTCTGAGCCGCCGCACCCCTATCATCCGCGGCCGTGAGCAGCACCTATCCCTACGCCGACCGCTACCCGGTGAACCGGGCCATGCCCGAGCACGGCCGACCCGAGGCGGACATCCTCGACGAGCTCCGCACGATGGCCGCCGAGGAGGACGGCTACTGGGAGGGGGGCCACGTCTCCGGTTCGATGTACTGCGGCGACCACGACCACTACGCCTTCCTCACCCAGGCGTTCGGGCTGTTCGCCCACTCGAACGCCCTGCAGCGCGACATCTGCCCCAGCGCCACCCGCTTCGAGGGCGAGATCATCGCCATGTCGCTCGACATGCTCCACGGCGACGCCGTCACCGACACCACGCCCGGCGGGCTCGTCACCTCCGGCGGCAGCGCGTCGATCGCTCACGCCGTGCTCTCCTACCGCGAGAAGGCACGGGCCGAGGGCCGCACCGGCCGCCTCAACGTGATCAAGCCGGAGACGGCGCACCCGGCGTTCGACAAGGCGTGCCACCTGTTCGACCTCGAGCTCCGCCGGGCACCGGTGGACCCCGCGACCACGCAGGTGGACGTGTCGGCCGTCGCCGATCTGATCGACGACGACACCGTCGCCCTGATCGGCTCGGCCTGCAACTACGGCTACGGCACGGTCGATCCGATGCGGCAGCTGAGCGACCTCGCCGTGGAGCGGGGTGTGGGCCTCCACGTGGACGGCTGCCTCGGCGGGTTCATCCTCCCGTGGGGCCAGGAGCTGGGTTACCCGGTGCCCACCTTCGACTTCCGCCTGCCCGGCGTGACCACGATCTCGGCCGACACCCACAAGTACGGCTACGCCTTCAAGGGCAGCTCGGTGGTGCTGTTCCGCGACACGGCGCTTCGCAACTCGCAGTACTTCTACCTGACCGACTGGACGGGCGGGAAGTACTGCTCGCCGTCGATGGACGGGTCGCGCTCGGTGGGGCTGCTGGCCTCGACCTGGGCGTCCATGGTGAAGAACGGCCGCGACGGCTACCTGCGCCACGCCGAGGCGATCTTCTCCACCGCCGCGGCCATGCAGGACGCGGTGCGCTCGCACGGCGACCTGCGCATCCTCGGCCTCGACCCCACCTTCCTCTTCTCGTTCACCTCCGACGACTTCGACATCTACCTGGTGAACGACCGGATGAAGCTGAAGGGCTGGCGGTTCAACGGCCAGCAGTACCCGAACGCGCTGCACATGGCGGTCACCCGGCCGCAGACGCAGTCGGGAGTTGCCGAGCGGTTCGCGGTGGACCTCAACGAGGCCGTCGCCTGGGCCCGCGAACACCGGGACCAGGCCCCCGAGAGCGGCGCCGTCTACGGCGGCGTGGCCGGCGGGATGACCGACGAGGCCGACGAGTTCATCAAGATGGTGATGGCCGACATGATGGACCAGCAGCTCTCGCTGCCGGACTGATCGGGCCACGGGCGACGGAGGACGGAACATGGGTGACGCACACGTGGTGGTGCTCGGCGGCGGCGGCGGGGTCGGTCGGGTGGCGGCCCGCACCCTCTCGGCCACCGACGACGCGGGCCGGGTGACGGTGGCGGACCTGTCGCATGACGCTGCCGCCGCGACGGTGGAGCTGATCGGCGACGGCCGTTTCGACGCCGCCGGCGTGGACGTGTCGGACCCGGCGGCGCTGGGCGCCCTCGTGGAGGGCGCGACGGTCGTCCTCAACTGCGTGGGGCCCTTCTACCGGTTCGGGGCGCCCACGCTCGCGACGGTGATCGACGCCGGGGTCGACTACGTGGACGTATGCGACGACCTCGACGCCACGGCCGCGCAGCTCGAACTGCACGACCGGGCCGAGGCGGCCGGCGTGCGGGCCCTGATCGGCATGGGCAACTCGCCCGGACTCGCCAACATCTTCGTGAAGCTCTGCGACGAGTGGTTCCTCGACGAGCTCCACTCCGCCGAGATCATGCACATCCACGGCGGGGAGCCCGAGGAGGGTGCGGCGGTGCTGAAGCACCGCATCCACGCGATGACCTCCGACGTGCCGCTGTTCGTGGACGGCGGGTTCGTGGAGGTCCGCCAGCTCGAGGAGAGCGGACAGGCCTTCGTGAAGGAGGTCGACTTCCACGGCGTGGGCCGCTTCCCGGCGTTCCCCTACCCGCACCCGGAGACGATCACCCTGCCGACGGTGTTCCCGCACCTGCGGCGGGCCACCAATCTCGGCGTGATCTTCCCGCTGCCCTACTTCGAGATGACCCAGGAACTCGTGCGCGCCGGCGAACTCGACGTGGACGGGATCGTGGCCGAGCTGCAGCGGGAGCGTCCGCGGCTGCTCGCCGAGGCCGGCGTGACCGGGCCCGGCGGTTGCCTGAAGGTCGTGGTCACCGGCACCAAGGACGGTGACACGCACACCTACGAGGCGTCGGTGTTCTCCACCGAGGAGGGCGCCGGTGAGGGCACCGGGATCCCCGCGGGTCTGGGCACGCTGCTCGCCCTCCGCGGCCAGCTCGAGGGTGGTCCGGGGGTGCACCCGCCCGAGGCGGTCGTGCCGGTGGCGCCGCTGCTCGACCTCGCGGCCGACGCCGTGGCGGCCATGAGCGTGTCGGGCGGCGGCCTGCCGCTCCTGCTCGAGCACGTGGCGCCCGACGGGAGCCGTGAGGAGATCCCCTTCTCCTTCGGGAGCTCGTCGTGAGCACCGACGTGGTGGTGGCCATCGACCTCGGCACCGGTGGCCCCAAGGTGGCCTACGTGGAGCTGTCGGGCCGGGTGGTGGACCACGAGCACCGCCGCGTCGGGATGCGCACGCTGCCCGACGGCGGCGCAGTGGAGGACCCGGCCGAGTGGTGGTCGGCGGTGCTGGAGGCCGCTGCGGAACTCCGGTCCCGCGAGGCGGTGGATCCCTCCCGCGTGGTGGCGATCGCCTGCACCGGCCAGTGGGGCTCCACGGTGCCGGTCGACGCCGAGGGCAACGCCGTGGGCGACTGCATGCTGTGGCTCGACCAGCGCGCCGCCCGCCTGTCGGCCGCCGCACTCGGTGGCCGACTCGCCGTGGACGGCTACCGGCCGAGGGTGGCCCTGGAGTGGATCCGTCGCTCCGGCGGTGCCCCCACCCCGCAGGGCAACGACCCACTCGGCCACCGGCTGTGGATCCGTGAGCAGGAGCCCGACACCTACGCCCGCACCGCGGTGTTCCTCGAGCCGATCGACTACCTCAACCTGCGCCTCACCGGGCGGGCGGCGGCCACCCAGGCCACCCAGCTGCTGTCGTGGCTGACCGACAACCGCAACCTCGACGCCACCCGCTACGACCCGGTGCTGATGAACCTCTCGGGCACCGACCCGTCGCGGCTGCCCACCCTGCTGCCGATCCGGGCCGAGGTGGGTCCGGTCCTCCCGGAGGTGGCCTCGGCGCTCGGGGTACCGGAGGGCACGCCGGTGGTGACCGGCCTGCCCGACCTGCACACCGCCGCGATCGGCTCGGGCGCGATCGACGACCACCACGGCCACCTCACCATCTCCACCTCGGCGTGGGTGGGCTGCCACGTCCCCGACAAGCGGACGTCGTTACAGAACCAGATGGCCACGGTGCCCGCAGCGCTCCCCGGTCGGTACGTGCTGGTGAACAACCATGACTGCGGGGGCGTCAGCCTCGAGTGGCTCCGCGACATGGTGGTGGCCCCCGACGACGGCCTCGGCCGCGGCGAGGTGGACCTGCGCGACCTCGACGAGGTGGCGGGCCGGGTGCCGCCGGGCGCCAACGGCGTGATGTTCGCGCCGTGGCTCAAGGGCGAGCGCTCGCCGGTGGCCGACACGCGCATGCGGGCGAGCTTCCTGAACGTGGGGATCGACAACGACCGCGCCGACATGGTGAGGGCCGTCTTCGAGGGCGTGTCCCACCAGCTCCGCTGGCTGCTGGAGGCCAGCGAGAAGGTGCTCAAGCACTCCATCCGCGACCTGCGGATGATCGGCGGCGGGGCCCAGTCCGACGTGTGGTGCCAGGTCCAGGCCGACGTGCTCGGGCGGCCGGTGCACCGCGTGGAGCAGCCGCTGCTCGCCAGCGTCCGCGGCGCCGGCCTCTTCGGCGGCCTCGTCACCGGACGGCTCCGGGCCGACGAGCTCGCCGACCGTGTGGCGGTCGACCGGGTGTTCCGGCCCGACCCCTCGGCCGCCGAGCTGCTCGAGCGGCGCCACGAGCAGTTCCTGGGGCTCCACGGCTCGCAGAAGGGCCTCTACCACGCGCTGCAGCGCCGTCGGTGAACGTCCGGCCAACGGCCGGGGAACAACACCTTTCGTTACATCTCATTCCTTCTTCGGGTGATGCTGACACCGTGAGTGAACCGCTGGCGCATTTTCCGGCAGCACCGCTACGCTGAGCGTTCGGACGGCGGGACCCCCGGCGGGACTCCTTCGGGCCCGGCACCGCCACGGACGCGCACATGCAACGACGCACGCGAGCACTCCTCGGATCACTGCTGCTCACCGCCCTGGTGGTGGGGGCCGCGCCGCGCGTCGGCGCCCAGGACGGTGGCTCCACCACCACGGTGCCGGAGGAGACCACCTCCACGAGCACCACCACCACGAGCACCACCAGCACCTCCACCACCACCACGGTGCCCGACGGCACCACCACCACCGTGCCGGGCGAACCCGGACCGAGCGTCCCCGAAGCACCGGTGGAGGAACCCGCCGACGACACCCCGGCACCGACCGGACCGACCGGCGTCGGGGGCTGGGCGCTCGCGCCGAGGTTCGCCATCCCCACCGATGACACGCTCGAGGCCACGCAGTTCCTGCTCTCGCAGGTCATCCAGGCCCAGCAGGACCTGCAGGCCCGTCGTGACGGTCTCACCGCCCGCATCGCGCAGCTCGAACAGCAGGGCGTCGACACCCGGACCCGGATCGACGCGCTGCAGTCCAAGCGCCGGGCCCGTGCGGTGAGTGCGTTCATCAGCGGCGGGTCGTTCGTGCAGTCCCGGATCCAGGTGGACACCGAGCGGGTGCGGCTCCTGACGATCGTCGAGGGACTCGAGCAGGTGGACAACGCCACCATCGAGGCGCTGCGCGCCACCGTGCCCGGTCTCGAGCTCGACCTCAGCCGGACCCGGGCCGACCTCGAGGCCACCGCACCGGAGGCGGCCCAACTGGAGCAGGCCCGCACGGCGCTGCAGGACAAGATCAACGGCGCGTTCGACACGGCCGGCGCCGTGCCGGTGGGCCCCACCGAGATCGCCCGCACAGCTGCGGCGGTGGGCTACCGGAAGAAGGCCGCCGCCGCGCTGGCCCAGGCCGGCGACGCGGCCGCCGCGGCCGCAGCCGAACAGCAGGCCGCGACCGACCTCGAACGCCTGGCGGTGATGGTGGCCGGCCCCACTCCGGGTGCCTACCCGGTGCCCGGCCGACCTGCGCCCTCCACGACGACCACCACCACGACCACCACGACCACCACGACCACCACTGTGGCTCCGGGCGGGGAGGGCACCGCACCGACGATGGCGCCGGGCGGCACGGTGGCGCGCCAGCTCCTGGCCGCGTGGACCGCCCTCGACACCCGGCGGCTCAACGTGATGCTCTTCGCCCTCCAACAGGTGGGCAAGCAGTACGTGTGGGCGGGGGCGGGACCGAACGTGTTCGACTGCTCGGGCCTCCTGATGCGGGCCTGGTACGAGGGCGGGGTCCGGCTCGCCCACTTCAGCGGCACACAGGCACGTTCCGGCCCACCGGTGCCGGTCGACCAGCTCGCGCCGACCGACCTGCTGGGCTACGGACCCGCGGCGAGCCAGCACATCACGATGTACCTGGGTGCCGGTCGTGTGGTGGAGGCCAAGGGCTCCGAGTACGGGATCATCGTGAACAACGCGAAGTTGACCGGGCTGGCGTCGGCCACCCGGATCCTCTGAGACGGCCTCAGCCGTCGAGACGGGCCGCGAGACCGGAGGCCCGGGCGACCGGCCGGTCGACCGCCGCCCGCACGGCGGCCTCGGTGGCCACCACCGTGAGGCGGCGCTTCGCACGGGTGATGCCGGTGTAGAGCAGCTCCCGGGTGAGGATCCGCGACGGGGGCGGGGGCAGGGAGACGACCACGTGGTCGAACTCCGAGCCCTGGCTCTTGTGGATGCTCATGGCCCATTGGGTCACGTGGCTGTCGAGACGGACCGATGCCACCTCGAGCGGCTCGTCGGCCGAGCGGTCCTCCCGGGGGAACCGGACGACGTACTGGCCATCGCGGAGGAGGGCCACGCCGACGTCGCCGTTGAACACCCGGTGGAGATAGTCATTGCGGGTGACCATCACGGGCCGCCCCGGATACCAGGACGACCGGTCGATCAGGCCCCGTGACCGGAGCCGGTCCTCGACGCGGTCGTTCCAGCCGTCCACACCGGTGGCACCGCGCCGCCGGGCACAGAGCACCTTGATGCCGAGCAGCTCCGCCAGAGCACCGTCCGCGTCGCCGGCCTGGCCGGCGACCACCGCCGCGGCGGCGCGGTCGGCCACGGCACGTTCGAGCGCGGGGACCAGCCGGGTGGACCCGTCGGCGTCGGGTTCCACCCAGTCCACGTCGGCGGCACCGCTGCGGAGGAGGTCCACGACCATGTCCGCGTCGCCGTCACGCACGGCGGCCGCCAGCGGGAGGATCGTTGACTGCTCGGCCTGCCGATGGACCACGGCGAGCCGGCTCACGACGGGGGCCAGCGCCGGGGGTGGTGCACCCCCGAGCCCGACGACGTCGCCCAGCACGGCGCCGGCCTCCACGCTGGCCAGCTGCGAGGGGTCCCCCACCAGCACGATCGTCGTGGTCGGGGGCGTGGCCGCCAGGAGGTGGGCCATCAGGGCGAGACTCACCATCGACACCTCGTCGACCACGAGCACGTCGTGCGGCAGCGGGTTCCCGGGGCCGTGGCGGAACCCGACGCCGTCGGCGGACCGACCCAGCAGCCGGTGGAGCGTCGACGCCTCCAGTGCGTCGAGGCGTGCCGCCACCTCCGGCCGGAGCCCCTCACCGAGCGCGGCCACTGCCGCCCGGACCGCCTCGGACATACGGACGGCCGCCTTGCCGGTGGGCGCGGCCAGACCGATCCGGCGCACCTCGCCGCGACGGTGGTCCTCCTCGATGAGGGCCGCGAGCGCACGGGCCACGGTGGTGGTCTTCCCGGTGCCCGGGCCGCCCGCCATCACCACGAGACGGTCGGTGAGCACCGCCTCGGCCGCGGCGCGCTGGCCGGGATCGAGCACGTTGCCGTGCCCGTCGGCCAGGTCGAGCACCGCAACTGCCTCCGAGGTCACGGGCCGCTCCCCGATGTCGGCCCGGGCGGCCCGCGATCGGAGATCCTCCGCCACGTACCGTTCGAGGGCGGCGAAGCGGGCCAGGTACAGCAGCGACCCCTCGAGGACGAGGGGCGCCAGCTCCTCGTCGCGTCCCGTCACCAGGACCGATGCCCCGAGACTTCGGACCCAGTCGTCGGGGTCCGGCCACGGCAGTGCGGCCACATCCCCGACCCCGGGTTCGGGGCCCGTGGCGGGATCGGTCGGTGGGATCGCGTCCTCCACCGGTTCGTCGAGGGAGGGGACGACGGTGGCGGCGATGTGCCGCAGGTCGACACAGACCGAGCCGTGCAGCGGGGCTCGGGTCGCGAGCGCCGCGCCCAGCAGCACCGCGGGATCGGTCTCGCCCGAGGCGCGGGCCAGGGTGATGACGACCTGCACCTCGGTGGGACCCACCACACCGGCATCCACGAACGGAGCGAGCGCCAACAGCTCGGCGGGCAGGTGCACAGAGGTCACGGCGCGCTCCCTGCGAACAGGTCGCTCAGCTCCACCACGAGCGCCGGGGGGACGGACCACGTGAACACCCCGGCCGGTCGGCCGGCGTCATCGGTCGGCGTGTCGGGCCCGACCATGCCCCGGACGAACAGGTACCCCACCGGGCCGAGGTGCCGCTCAGGCGAGTAGCCGGCCTGCCGCCAACGCAGGTAACGGTGGAGCGAGACGGAGTACACCAGCGCCTGGAGCGCGTACTGGTGGTGGGCCATGGCCGCCGGGAGCCGGTCAGGGTGGTAGTCGGCCAGACGCGGGGTGGCGCCGCGGGGCGTGAGGAGGTTGGTCTTGTAGTCGACCACCGAGCACTTCCCGCCCGAACGCAGGACCAGATCGATCGAGCCGTTCATCAGTCCCTGGAGCGGGACGGGAGCGAGGCCCCGGGCCAGGCCCTCCGCCCAGGGCCGGAGGGGGTGGTCCCTCTCGAGGTGGCGCGCCACGCAGGTGCCGATCGATCCGGCCCGGACCGGGGCGTCCGGCGAGAGCGGCAGGTAGAAGTTGAGCTCGTTGAGACGGTCCGCCGCGGTGAGGTCGGCCAGCCGGAGGCCGTCGTACGCGGACCCGAGCGGGGTTCGGGCCGCGGCAGCGATCGCGCCGGGCAGGCCACGACGCTGCACCGGATCGACCACGTGCCCGATCAGGCCGGCCATCACCTCCGCCACCTCCGCCTCGAGATCCGTGGCCGTGAGGTCGACGTGCTCGAGGACGTCGTGGACCAGGTTGCCCAACGCGGTGCCGCCGCCGAGGTCCTCCCACCCGGTGGGGGCGTCCCAGCGGGGATCGGGGGGCCCGGCGACCGGGTCCTCGGGCGGGGTGGGCGCGTCCGGCACCTCGTCGTGGGCGGCCGCGTCCTCCGCGAACTCCACGGCGGGGTCGGCCGGGGTGAAGGTCTCCGTCGAGATGTGGCGCTTCAGCTTGGAGAAGGACCACCGCCGCACGTCACGGGCGAGCGGCCGACCGAGCACCGCGACCGCCAGCGGGGCGGTGTCGGGCCCGCCGCCGAGCTCGACCGGCTCGACCGGGGTGGCGGGCCGCTCGAGGGCGACCACCTCGACCACTCCGGGGGTGAGCGACCCTCCGGCCTCGAGCCCGGCCACCCGGGCCCGGATCGTCGCCAGCGGGTCGGCACCGACGGCCACCGCCTCGTCCGCCGCCACCTCGGCACCGGCGCCGAGCAGCAGACGGGTGAGCCCGGACCGCTCGGTGCCCTGGCCCTTGGACGGCACGCACCACCAGGCGACCGTCTGGTGGGCGGCACGGGTGAGCGCCACGTAGGTGAGGCGGTGCTGGTCACCGGCGTTCTGCCGGGTGGCCTCCCCGTAGGCCGGACCGACCGCCGCCTCGAGGTTCTTGGCATCGCCCTTCGACGACACGTCGAGGACCCGGGTGCCCGCCTGACGATCGTGACGCACCAACGGCGACGGCGCCTTCACCCGGTTCCCGCCACCGAACATGGTGGGCAGCAGCACCACCGGGAACTCGAGGCCCTTGGCGCCGTGGACCGTGAGGATCTGGACGTGGTCGGCATCGGACTCGGTGCGCCGCTGCACCGCGTCGGCGGCGAGCTCGTCGGTGGCATCGGCCGCGAGCTCGCCGAGGATGGCGAGGGCCGCGGCGGGACCGAGGCCGGACGAGCTCCCACCCGAGGCCGACCCGGCGTGCACGAGCTCGGCGAGGTGCTCGAGATCGGTCAGGTCACGCTCACCGCCGGGACGTCCGAGCATGCGCTCCATGAAGTCGCCCCGGCGACGCAGCTCGCCGAACAGTGCCGGGAAACCCTTCGACGACAACAGCTCGGCCCACTGCCGGAGTTCGTGCTGCAGGTCGACCAGCGCCGAGGCGGCGTCGGAGCCGTCGACCGCGGCCTCCGCGACCCGTTCCGCCGGCCAGCCGCAGAACCAACCGAGGGCGACCCCGGTGGCCAGGGCGGGGGACGCGGGCCGCTCGAGCGCCTGCAGCACGGTACGCCACTGGTCGGCGGCATCACCGGTGGCCACGCTGTCCTTGAGGCGTAGCACGGCCGGGATCCCGATCCGCCGCAGCGCGGCGGCCATGGGCGCCGCGTGCGAGGTGGCCGAGACCAGCACTGCGAGGTCCCCGGGACGCACCCGACGCGACGGTCGGCCCGCGTCGGGGTCCTCGATGGCGCCCTCGGTGAGCAGGCGGGCCGCGACCTCGGCGAGGTCGGCGGCGATCCGGGTTCGGACGCGGGAGGCGTCGAGGTCATCACGGTCGATGGCCTCGGGCCCCGCGACGCAGCGCAGCACCAACCCGGGCGCGGTGGATCCGCCGAGTACCAGACGACGCCCGGCGTGCCGCTCCGACGCTGCAACCTGCTGGTACGCGATCTCGGGTTCGCCGTAGACCTGACCGTCGGCGAGCGCGTTGAGTGCCTCCACGACGGGACGGTCGGAGCGCTGGTTGGTGTCGAGGGCCTGCACGTCCGCCGTCCGCCGGGCGTCGAGGTAGGTGTACACGTCACCGCCCCGGAACGCGTAGATCGCCTGCTTCGGGTCACCCACGAGGACGAGCGCGGAGTCCCGGCCGCCGAAGACGGTCCGGAACACCTCCCACTGCACCGGATCGGTGTCCTGGAACTCGTCGACGAGCGCGACCCGGAACTGCCGGCGAAGCTCGGCGGCGAGCTCAGGGGAATCGGTGACCGCCCGGCGGACGGTGGAGAGCAGCGAGTCGTAGGACAGGCCACCGGACCGACGCAGTCGCTCGTCGACCACGTCCACGGCCTCGGTGACGAGGCCGGCGACCGCCAGATCCTCCGGTCGGCCGGAGTCGGCACGGACCTCGCAGTCGGCCAGCGTGCGGGCCGTGGTGACCAGTTCGACGAGCGTGTCGAGCGACCGACCCCCGAGTGGGTCCTCCGAGGCGCCCGCCAGACGGCCGAAGAGCAGGTCGGCGCAGACCTCGCGGACCAGCTCGGCCTCCGACTCCGCCGGCACCGCGTCAGGATGCTCCCCCGAGAGCAGGCCGAGCGAGGCCCGCACCTGCGCGCAGAAGCCGTGGATGGTGCTCACGGTCGCCGTGTCGAAGTCGGCGACCGCCCGCTCGAGCCGTCGGTGCCGCTCCGCCACCTCCTCCCGGTGGCCACGGGCGAGCAGGTCGAGGACGGGATCACCGGAACGGCCCGGGACGTCCGCTGCGAGGTGGGCCGCTGCGGCGGCCAACCCGCGGCGGATCCGGTCACGGAGCTCCGCCGTGGCCGCCCGGGTGAAGGTGACGACCAGAACGCTGCCGACGGGCACGTCGAGCTCGGCGACGTAGCGGACCATCATGGAAGTGAGCGTGAACGTCTTGCCCGTTCCGGCGCTGGCCTCGATCAGCGAGGTGCCCTTGGTGGGGAGCGGGGCATCGAGCCGGAACGAGGGCAACGGCGCGCTCACGACCGCGCCTCCGGGTCCGACAGGGCCTCCGCCAGGGTGCCCCAGAGGCGATGCGCCTCCCGGGCCACCGTGGTGCCGGCCACGTCGAGCTCGGCGAGCTCGTCGAAGGACACCCCGCCGAACGCGCGGAGGTGGTACGGATCGATGCGCTCGTGGGAGTAGTGCTCGTAGTCGGGGCTGCCCCAGGCCGTGGACGCACCCGAGCCGGCGTGGACACGTTCACTGGTGCGGTCGAACAGCGGGAGGTGGATGCAGGACCCGTCGCGGTACTGCGCCACGAGCGTGTCGAGGGCGCGTAGGGCGACGGCCCTGCGCTCCGCCGGTGAGTCACCGGCCACGGTGCGCACCCACGTGACCGGTCGCTTCGCCGACGAGGTGCCCGGTCGTTGGATCACCACGCCACGCCACGGCTCGTCGGGCCACTCGGCGGTGAGGGCGAGCAGACGGATCGCCGCTCGCACCACCCGGTGCGGCTTCGCCCGGGAGAAGCACACCTCCACGGGGCCGGGCCGGGGCGACGGGACGCATCCCGTCACGGCCCCCACGAGCAGCCCGCCCGACGGCAGCTCGAGGCGGACCTGGTGCACCGCGTCGGCGGACCGGCGGACGTCGAGGTCGTCGGCCAGCGTGAGCAGGCCGGCCGCCTCGGCGCCGAGCTCGGCCAGCAGGGACCGTTCGACCACGGGCGGGGGAAGGAGCCCCCGGGCCCGCTCGGCCGCGAGCCAGCGGTCCACGACCGGGTCACCGTAGCGGCCGTGCTCATCGGGCACGACGGCGGCGGGTGCCTCCAACTCCGGACCGAGGTCCACGAGGCGTTGGCCGATGGCGTACCGGTCCAGCCCGGACAGGTCCGTGGGGAGGTCCCACGCCCCGCTTCCGGACGACTCGGGAACCGCCAGCCCGAGGCGGCGCCGGAAGAACGCCCTGACCGGGTGCCGGTAGAACTCGAGCAGGGCTGCCAGGTCGATGCCCGTGTCGGGGTCGGGCACCGGATCGAGCCGGGTGTCCATGAGCGATCCCGTTTCCGCAGTGCCGGGTGGGCGATCCCGGAGCGCCACGGCACCGGCCAACGCCGAGGGGTCGAAGGAGAACGGCTCGGTGCCCTCACCGGAGCGGAAGTTGGAGGGGTCGAAGGCCTGTCGGGGCAGTGTGAGGACCACACCCGGCGACGGCGTGCGCACTGCGTCGGCATCGAGGTCGCACGTGAGGGCGATCGTCGTGAGGACTTCATCGAGCACGGTGGACTCGGGGACCTTCTCGTTGGTCGCGACGCTCCGACTCGTGCAGGTGACCACCAGGTGGCGGCGGGCGGCGGTGACCGCGGCCAGCAGTTCGGCCCGCGCCTCGGACCGGGGCTCGCGGTCGCCCACGCGGGGCGTCGCCGCGAGCAGGTCGTCGCCCCCCGGGCGGGCGGCGGGCAGGGCGTCGTCGTCCAGCCCGAGGATGCACACCACGGGGCGCGGGACCGAGGCCAACAGGGACGGGCGGGCGACCACCACCGAGCCGACACCCAGATCGGCCCTCGCCCGCTGCCCCTCCAGGGCCGGCGTGAGCAGCCGCCGGAGGTCGGCCAGACCGAGCGGGGCCGGGCTGGCGGCACCGTCGGCCGACCGGGAGGCGTCGACCAGGGCGTCGACGAGGGCGTCCCACCGGGACCGCTGCCACTCCTCGAACCGGGGTGCGGCGACCATGAGATCGGCGACCTCCGACAGGGTCGCGGCCCAGGTCTCCACCGGGCGGTCGCCCCCGCCGAGGAGCACCTCGTGGGCCCGGGCCAGGTGGCGGACCGCCGTGGCGAGCCGGCCCGCCGCGGCCAGGTCACCGCTGTCCAGCGGCATCGGCCACACCGAACCCACCCCGAGCAGGTCGCCGGCCCCGGGCGGGGGGAGTTCCCCCGGAACGACGTCGCGGAGCGGATCCCCCAGCGCCGCACCCATGAGGAGTTGGTCCACCCCGGCCGCCCACGAATTCGCGTGGTGCTCCGCAGGGATCCCCCAGGCCGACCGTTGCGGGCCGTCGAGGCCCCACCGGACGCATGCCTGGTCGACCCAGATGCTGAAGAGCTCCAGTTCCTCCGCACCGAGGCCGAACCGTTCCCGAACCGCCGGGACACGGAGCAGGTCGCCCACCGCACCCACGTCGAACCGGCCGGCGACCACCTCCAGCACACGGGCCATGCCGTCGGCCAGCGGGTTGAGTCCCCGGGCGGACCGGTCCACGAGCGAGTACCGGAGCGCCGGCACCGCCCCGTCCGCCGGCTGCTCACCCGGCCGCGCCGGTGCGCCCCACACCGCACCGATCACCGGCGCCCAGCGCTCGAGCTGGGGACAGACCACGGCGATGTCGTCCTCGGTGAGGTCCTCCTCGTCGCGCAGGAGCGCGAGGAGGGCGTCACGGAGAGCCTCCACCTGACGGGCCGGGCCGGGGGCGGCGATGACCTGCACCGACGTGTCCGCCCCGCTCCGCCCGTGGGGCGGCCCGTCGGTGCGATCGGCCCGTAGGTCGGACTGGAGGCGGCCGAGCAGGCCCGGTGCCGTCGAGTTGTCGACGGGTGTGGCGGGCACCGGGACGATCCCGGCCACGCCCAGCAGCTGGGCCGACTCGAGCTGGCGGGAGCCCCAGCTCCGCAGCACCGGGTGCCGAACCACGGGTGACGCCAACGGGTCGGACCGCAGCAGGGGACCGGAGCCGACCCGGGACGCGCTGCGGGTGGCCTCGGCCACCGACGCCGTTGCCGACGGCGACAGGAGCAGCATCCGGACGTCGCGCCGGACCGCCGTGGCGGTGAGCACGTCGACCAGCTCCGGGGGGAGGACCGACGGGCCGAACACCGCGAGCCGGGCGGGGAGCCATGGTGCCGGACGAGGGCCGTCGAGCCGCAGGTCACCGGCCCGCAGCCGGTCGAGGGCCTCGGCGAGACGCTCCGCCGGTGGCGGCGGCCCACCGGTCGCGAGGATCCGGGACCGTACGGCCCGGTACAGCTGCGGCTGCCAGCACCGCTCCGGTGCCAGCGGCTCGCCCACGCCGTCGACGTCGCGACCGGCAACCCACTCGGCGAGCATGGCGGGCCGGTGCACCCCGTACCGGTCGAACAGGTCGGCCACGGGACCGGCCCGGGCGGCCGGCGGCACCCCCGGTGCCGTATCGGTGAGGCGGCGGTCGAGTCCGGTCGGCGGGTCGGCCATGACCTCGAGCACCGGCCAGACCAGGCGGTCGACCTGCCAGGGGTCGGGGGCGGCGTCCCGACCGTCGCCGGCGGCGTGAGCCCGCAGGATGGTCCAGCGGAGCGATCCGGGGAACGGCAGTTCGAGGTTCGCCGCGATCCCGTCGCCGAGGGTGCCGGCACCGAGCCGGGCGGCCAACTGCTGCTGCAACCACACCCGCATCCCGAAGTTGGGCACGGCCACCCACTCGGGCGTGAACGGATCGGACGCGGGGACCGAGAGCACGGCCACCAGCTCCTCGAGGAGTTCCTCCGGCCGGTCCGCCACGGTCACGCTCAGCACGCCACGAACCTAACGACCCCCCCTGACAGGCACATCGGCACCCGACACCGGACCTCGACTTCACCTGTCGTGGATCATCCGGTAACCTCGGCTGGAGGCTCGATGCGGCGGCGAGGGCGACGCCGTGGGGCGACGTGAGCTGGGAGGTTCCCGTGAGGCGCTATCCGATGCCCATGCCGTTCGGTTGGTTCCAGGTGGCCTGGAGCGACGAGATCCCCGCGGGCGAGGCGCGCAAGGCCCACTACTTCGGTCGGCACCTGGCCCTGTGGCGGGACGAGCACGGCACCGCCCACACCTGGGACGCCTTCTGCCCGCACATGGGTGCGCACCTCGCGATCCGCTCCACCGTCGAGGGTGACTGCCTCCGCTGCGCGCTCCACCGCTGGCAGTTCGACGCCGAGGGCCGTTGCGTCGACATCCCCTACTCGGACCGGTTGAACCGGAAGGCGAAGGTGCGCACGTACCCCACCGTCGAGCGCAACGGCATGGTCTTCGCCTGGTACCACCCCGACGAGCTCGAGCCGCAGTGGGACCTGCCCGGCTTCGACGAGCTCGAGCCGGGCCACGGCTTCAGCGAGGTGTTCCGTCGGCACTACCGGCTGGGCTGCCACTGGCAGGAGATCGCGGAGACGCAGGTGGACGCCGCCCACATCCAGGCCCACCTGCTCGAGTACCAGATCGCCATGAACGACGGGAAGCCGCTGGACCGGCCCCCGATGCCGCAGGTGGACTCCTACGACACCGACGGCCCGGTGGCCCGCATCCGCATCACGCAGGGCTTCCCCACGCCCCAGGGTGAGGTGGAGGGCCGGATCGACACCGACGTGTGGGGGCCGGGCCTGGCCGCCACCTGGTTCACCGGCCTGGTCGACACCCTCCTGATCGGCTGCGCGACGCCGGTGGACGACGGCGCGTGCGAGTTGCGGTTCAACTTCGTGGTCCGCTCCACCGGCGACGCCGAGTCCACCTCCAGCCTCGGGAAGGCGTTCATCGACGAGATCCACGAGCGCACCGTGGAGGACGTCGAACTGTGGGAGAACAAGGCCTACGTGACCACCCCGGCACTGGCGCACGGCGACGGCCCGATCATGCAGTACCGCCGTTGGTGCGAGCAGTTCTACCCCGGTGGCGTGGACCGCAGCCGTGACGTGTGGGAACCCGAGGTCACCCCGGAGCTCACGCCGTCCTGAACTCGAGTCCGCGGAACTCGCCGTCGTTGCGCCAACGGTCGATGTAGGTGAAGTACGCGATCGGCCCGCCCGGATAGCCGCCGACGTTGCGGCGCTCACGGAGCCCGACCGGCCCGCCCTCGTTGTTGTAGTAGCCCGGCGTGCAATCGGCGGTGCCGAGGAGACCGGCGTCGTTCCCGTCGATGGCACCCACCCATGACGCCTCGGCGTCCTCGGCGACCTCCACCTCCACCGAGTCGGCACCCTCCGCTGCGGCTAGTTCCTCGCCGTGCGCGATCACCGAGGCGATCGTGGTGGCGGCCTCCACCAGGTTGTGGGTGACGTTCGAGATCAGGTTCGATCCCTGGGCGAGGCCGACGACGAAGAGGTTGGGGAACCCGCGGGAGTGGATGCCGTGCAGGCTCCGCATGCCGTCGGCCCAGTACTCCGACAGGGTGACCCCGTCGCGGCCCGTGGTCTCGAAGCCCGAGCGACGGGAGTAGTCCGTCCCCACCTCGAAGCCGGACGCGAAGACGAGGCAGTCGAGTTCCACGTGGGTGTCGCCCACCCAGGCGCCCGTTGCGTCGATGCGCGAGACGCCCCGGCCGTCGGTGTCGACGAGGTGCACGTTGGGCCGGTTGAACGCCTGCAGGTACTCGTCGTGGAAGCACGGCCGCTTGCACAACTGCCGGTACCACGGTTTGAGCGCCTCGGCGGTGGCCGGGTCGGTGACCACCGCGTCCACCCGCGCCCTGATCTCGTCCATCTTCTCGTCGTCGCTGTCGGCGAACGCACGCGCGATGGTGGCCGGCGTGAACTCCTCCCCGGCCCCCACGGACGCCACCACCCGGTCGCGGATGCGCTGGGCGATGTCGGTCCAGCCGTCCTTGACGAGGTCCTCGTCGGTGAAGCCGCCCGTCTGGAGGGTCGCGAAGTTCATGAGCCACTCGCGCTGCCAGCCGGGCCGCAGGTCGAGTTCGACCGGATCGAGCTCGTGGTTGCCCCGCACGTCGATCGACGACGGGGTTCGCTGGAACACGAACAGCTCACCGCAGTCCGGGGCGATGGTGGGGATCACCTGCACCGCGGTGGCCCCGGTGCCGATGATGCCCACCCGCCGGTCGCGGAGGCCCGTGAAGGGACCGCCCGACGGGTCGCCACCGGTGGCCGCGTAGTCCCACCGGCTCGTGTGGAACGCGGTCCCACCGAACTCCTGGATGCCCGGGATGCCCGGCAGCTTCGGCCGGTGGAGCGGGCCCGTTCCCATCGTGACGTAACGGGCCCGGATCGTGTCGCCCCGGTCGGTGCGCACGATCCAGCGGTGTGCTGCGGCGTCCCAGCGCAGGTCGGTGACCTGGGTGGAGAACAGGGCGTGGCGGTACAGGTCCCAGTGCTCCGCGATCCGGCGTGCGTGACCCTGGATCTCCGGCGCGTACACGTACTTCTTCGAGGGGACGTAGCCGGTCTCCTCGAGCAGCGGGAGGTACACCATCGCCGCGGTGTCGCACATGGCCCCCGGGTACCGGTTCCAGTACCAGGCACCGCCCACGTCGCCACCGCCGTCGAGGATCCGCAGGTCGGTCACCCCGGCGTCGACCAGCCGGGCGCCCGTGACGAGCCCGGCGAAACCCGCACCGACGACCGCCACCGTGACGTCCTCGGTGACCGGCTCGCGATCGACCCGTTCGGTCCACGGGTCGTCCATGAGGTGGGCGTAGCGGCCCGACGGCTCGAGGTACTGCTGGTTGCCCTCGGGGCGCAGCCGCTTCTCACGCTCCACCCGGTAGCGCTCCCGCAGTTCGCGCCGGTGCCGGCGCAGTTCGTCGTCGCGGGAGGGACCGGTGGCCGTCATGGCCCGAACCTACGCGGCGCCCGGGCGGTCGCGCGGCGCGGGCCCGGAGCGCGGGCGCGGCGCGCGGGACGGGGTCACTCGCAGACCACCCCGTCGTCGTCGCCGTCCCGGTACCACTCGTACTCCGCCCGACCCCGCACGTACGGGCCGAACCCCGCGGCCTTCGCAGCGCTGCAACTGGGGAACCGCGGATCCGTACCGCCCGGGCCCGGCGCCACCGGCGCGGCGGGCGCCGCCGTGGTGGCGGGGACTCCGCAGTTGTTGGCCGACGGGCTCGCCGCGTCCGCCGCCACGTACAGGTCCTGGCGGGGATGCCGTCCGTAGCCGTCCCGGCCGTCGTAGCGGGCGATCGCCCGGCCCGACGCGATCATCAGGTAGTTGGCGTCCGCTCCGCCCACCTCCACGTACCGGAGCAGGCGTCCGTACCGGTCCGTGTCGTCACGGGCGCCGGGGACGAGGCTCACCGCCTTGCCCAGGGTCAGGAACCGCAGGGTCGCTCCGGCCTCCGCGTAACCGCACTGGCCCCGCTCCGGCGTGTCGATGCCGATGAGGCGCACCGTGCTGCCGTCGGAGGTCTCCAGGGTGTCACCGTCCACCACGTCCACCACCGTGGGTCCGGTGGTCGCCGGGGCTGGCGGGGGCGGCGGCGGAGGGGGTGGAGCGGTCGGCGGTGGGGGCGTGGTCGGCGGGAGCGTGGGGGGCGTGGTCGGCGGGAGCGCCGGTGGGGTGCTGGGCGGCCGGGGCTCCGTCGGCGGCACGGTCGCCTCGGTCCGCCGGGCGGACGCCGAGGGGTCACCGTCCGCGGGGCGCTCCGGCGAGGTCCGGCCGGCGGCGACCACCAGCACCACGAGCAGCCCGGTGATGCCCACCTTCACCGCCGGTCGCCATGGCGTGAGCCACACCAGGACCAGCCCGACGGGGAAGCAGAACAGGAGCGACCCCACCACGACGGCGGGATGCTGCCACCACGGCCTCGCGTGCACCACACCCTCCTCTCGGTGCCGAGGCTACCGGCAGGACGGACCGGGCCCGGGGGCGGGGCCGGCTCATCCGGGCGGGGGCGGAGGGTGGTGGTCGAGGTGCTCGAGGGCGGTGCGCAGGCTCGGGAAGAAGTGCTCCTGGTCGAGCTCGGAGTGCAGGCCGTAGCGGCCGACGAGACGTTGGAGCCGGTCGCGCATCTCCACGAACACCAGGTGCACCCCCTTGGCGTTGAGCTCCTCGTCGAGGTCCCTGAGCACCTCCGCCGCGGTCACGTCGATGTCGGTCATGGCCTCGCACTGCAGCACCACCCACTGCGGGCGGCGCTCGCGGACCAGTTCCCGGACCTGGTCGCGGAACTGTCCGGCGTTGGCGAAGAACAGGGGTGCCTCCCACCTGAACACCACGATGCCGTCGCGCTGGCGACCCTCCGGGTACTCCTTCAGGGAGTGCCACCCGCCGAGCTCGTCCACCTCGCCCAGCACCGCGCCGTGCGGCCACCAGTTGCGACGGAAGAACAGGAGCACCGCCAGCACGACGGCCACGACGATCCCCTCGAGGACGCCGAGCAGGATCACGCCGCCGGCAGCGACCAGCGCGATCAACAGCGACGACGGGCGCACCTCGGCGTAGCGGCGGAGCTCGCCGAGGTCAGCGAGCGACAGCGCAGCGACGATCACCACCGCGGCCAGCGCCGTCTGCGGCAGGGTGGCGAGGAGGCCGTTGAGGAACAGGAGCAGGAGCGCCACCAGCGCCGCACCGACGAGCCCGGCGGCCTGGGACTTCGCACCCGACCGGTCGGCCACGGCGGTGCGCGAGCCGCTGACCGACACGGCGAAGCCCTGGAACAGTCCTGCCGCCACGTTCGACGCGCCGATCCCGACCAGTTCCTGGTCGGGATGGACCTCCTCGCCCCGGCGGGCGGCGAAGCTCGCGGAGGTGGCGATCGTGTCGGCCAGCGAGACCATCGTGATGCCCACGGCGCCCACGAGGAGGGGCACGACGTCGGACAGGGACACCGACGGGAACGCGGGCGCGGGCACGCCCCGGGGGAGCACACCCACGGTGGCCACCCCGCGGGACGCGAGGTCGAGCGCGGCCGACGCCACCGTCACGCCGACCACGGCGACGAGCACGGCCGGCACCTTCGGGAGGACCCTCGGCAGCACGAGCAGCACGGCGAGGACGCCGAGGCCGGTGATGAGGGTGGTGGTGTTGGTGTCGCCGAGCCCGTCGACGAACGCCTGCAACTCGCCGATGAACCCGTCGGCGTCGGTGGAGAACCCGAAGAGCTTGGGGAGCTGGCCCACCACGATGGTGACCGAGAGTCCCACGAGGTAACCCACCCGCACCTCGCTGGAGAGGAGGTCGGCCACGAACCCGAGGCGGGCGACGCCGAGGCCGATCTCGATCAGGCCCACGAGCACGGCGAGCATGCCGGCGAGGGCGATGGCCGAGGCCGGGTCGCCGGTGACGAGGAGAGGCGTGATCGTGGCGAGGATCAGCGGCGAGACCGACGAGTCCGGCCCGAGCACCAGCACCTTGGACGGCCCGAACACGGCGTAGGCGACCAGGCAGGCGATCGTGGTGTAGAGCCCCGTCACCGCGGGCAGCCCGGCGAGTTCCGCATAGGCCATGCCCTGCGGCACCAGGATCGCCGCGAGCACGATGCCGGCGATCACGTCGGGTCGGAGCCACCTGCGTTCGTAGTGCCGGAGGTGGGCGAGTCCCGGGACCCGGCGTGCGACGCTCACCCGAGCAGACTGCCCGATCACCGGCGACGTCGCAGGGACACCCGGTACCGGGTCAACCCAGCGCCGGGTCCACCGTGACCATCACCTTGCCGCACTCCTTCGACGTGCTCAGGGTGGCGAGGGCGTCGTCGAAGTGCTCCAACGGCACCCGGTCGGTGATGAGCGCCGAGAGGTCGCGACGGGCGAGGAGGTCCACGGCGTCGGCGAACCTCTCCGGGTACTCCATCGACCCTCGGACCGTGAACTGCTTCATGAGCAGCATCAGGTAGCTGGTGGGCACCGGGTCGTAGTGGAGGGCCACCACCGACATCCGCCCGCCCACCCGGCCGTGGTCGAGCACGTCGACCAGCACGCGGGCCGATCCCGACGCCTCGATGAACGCGCCGGTGGCCGGTGTGGGCCCGAACATGAACGGGGCGGTGCCGTGCAGATCGGCCAACGCCGCCCACACGTCGTCGGTGGTGGGATCGACCGCCGCCTGCGCCCCCAGACCCAGCGCCAGCGACCGGCGGGTGGCGCTCGGCTCCACCGCCACCACGCGCTCGTGGCCACGGTCGACGAGCGCCGCCACCGACGCCAGCCCCACCGGACCGCAGCCGAACACCGCCACCCCCTCGCCCTCGCGCACGTCGGCCTGCTCCACCGCGTGCATACCCACGGCCAGCGGCTCGGCGAACGCGGCCACGTCCAGGGGGAGACCGTCGGGCACGGGGTGCAACAGCCCGGCGTCCGCGTGGCGCACCAGCAGCTCCGGGGTGAGGCCACCCTGGGGGCCGCCACCGCCGATGCGGCCCACCTCGTCGTTGCCCGGTTCGACCACCACCCGGTCGCCCACGGCCACGGTGCGGACGTCGTCGCCGACCCACGACACCACGCCGGCCATCTCGTGGCCGAGGCACAGCGGCTCCGGCCCGGGACCGGCGAGGCCACCGAGACGGATGTAGGAGAGGTCGCTGCCGCAGATGCCGCAGGCCGCCACCTTCACCACCGCGTCGGCCGGACCCGGCTCCGGTGGCGCCACGTCGTCGAGCCGGACGTCGCCCGGCCCGTGCACCCTCACCTGCAACATGTGGCGGACTCCTCCTCGCTCAGGGCAGCAGATAGCCGCCGTCCACGGCCAGCGTGGTACCCGTGACGTAGGACGCGGCGGCGCTCGACAGGAACAGCACCGTGCCCGCCACCTCGGCGGGCGTGCCGAGGCGCCCCATCGGCACGTGGGCGAGCTCGGCGGCGAGCAGTTCGGGGAACGCGGCCATCGGGGCGGTCATCGGGGTGTCGATCACGCCCGGGGCCACCGCGTTCACCCTCACGCCCCGGTCCACCCACCGGGCCGCGAGGTTGCGGGTGAGGGCGACCAGCCCGGCCTTGGCCGACGAGTAGGCCGGCACCACGGTGTTCGCCCGGAACGACGCCATCGACACCACGTTGACGACGCTCGCGCCGCCGGGGAGCCCGCTCGAGAACAGGAGTCGACGGCACGCGCTGGCGAGCCGCATCGGGCCGGCGAGGTTGAGCGCGAGAGACGCGCCGAACACGTCGGGGTCCCACTCGTCGCCGCCGCCCGGGAAGGTGGCGCCGGCGTTGTTGACCAGCACGTCGAGCCGCTCGAGCGACCCGGCCAGCGCCTCCACGGCGCCGGGGTCGGTGAGTTCGAGGCACCGGAACTCCATGCCGGTGAGGTCGGTGTCGTACTCCGCGGCGGCCGCCCGGGTGCCGGTCACGGTCACCCGGGCCCCGGCGTCGCGGAACGCGGTGGCCACGGAATGGCCGATCCCGCTGGTGCCCCCGGTGACGAGCACCGCCGTGCCCGCGAAGTCGAACCCGGCGGTGTTGGTCGGCGCGGCGGTCATCGGCCCGCCAGCTTGTCGAGGGACCGGCGCAGCCACGCCGACTCCCAGAAGTTCCCGCTCGCACCGAGCAGGGCCTCGGTGGCCGAGGTGGCCACCGACCGGGCCCCGGCGTGGTCGGGTTCCACGACGAGCACCACGTCGGTGAGTTGCAGCGCCTCCACCGGCCGACCGGCCTCGGCGTGCGAGCGGGCCGCCGCCACCAGTGCGTCGGCGCCGGCGGCGGCCACCAGGTCGGGAGCGGTGGCCAGGGGCGACACGCCGTAGAGCTCGGTGGTGGAACGGTGGTGGAACCAGCCCGCGTAGTTCTCCCAGATCGCCCGGACGTTCCAGCTCGTCCGGCCGTAGCCCTCCCCCACGTCGAGGTGGCCCGGGAGCCGCACCTCCCGCATCAGGGTCCACACGTCGGCCCCGGCGTTCATGCCGTCGACGGTGCGGTCGTGCACCCACCGGGTGGCCTCCTGCAGCGCCGCCACCTCCTCGGCGATGCGGTCCGCGCCGTCGACCGGGTCGAAGTGGCCGGTGATGAGCCGTTCGGGCGCCAGTTCGGCCACCACGTCGAGGGAGTCCACGTAGGTGAGGGCGTCGCGGTAGCGGTCACCGCGGATGGTCACCAGGTTCGGCACGTGCCCGAACAGCGGACCGAAGAGGTTCCCCGAGAACAGGGTGCGGCTGTCGGGCAACCAGACGACCATCGAGTCGAACGTCTCGCCGCCCGGCGTGGCCACGAGCACCATGTCGCGCCCGCCGACGGTGAGCTCGAGGCGGTCCTGCACCACCACGGTGGGCTCCGGCCGGGCCTGGGCCACGTGACCGACACCCACCGACCTCGCGTACTCCACCGCTGCGAGGATCGCGTCGATCCACGCGAACGCCGAGTTGCGCGACCGGAACGACTCGAGCCGTTCGTTGTCGTCGCGCCACGTCCGCCACGCCGCCTGCGCCACCACCTCGCTGTCGGGGTCGCGCACGACGTCCACCCCACCGACGTGGTCGTAGTGGCCCTGCGTGAGCAGGACGGCACGCACCGGTGACGGGTCCACCGCGTCGTAGGCCCGGCGGTGCAACGGGCCCTCGAAGCCCATGCCGGTGTTGACCACCACCCGGCCGTCGTCGGTGCGCACGAGGTAGCTGTTCGACAGGCCCGACGACATCCAGATGCCGTCGCCCAGGTCGACGGCCGGGGCGTCGGTGGCGGGGGCCATGGCCGACGCCGGCGGTCGCTCGCGGTGGATGCCCGTCATCGGTCGACCTCCCGGCGGATCGTGGGGTGGGCGTCGAGGTGGAACGCGAAGCGCTCGTACAGCTCGGCGGGCTCCAGGCCGAAGTCCGCCCGCAGGTCGTAGACGACGCGGCCGTCACGGCCCCTCGGGTGCTCCGCCACGTAGCGCTGCAGCCCGGCGCGGCAGCCGTCGGTGACCTCGAGGCCGGCCATGGTGACGATGCGTTCGGCCATGGCCACGTCGTCGGCCATGAACTCGCCGAACTCCACGTCGATGCGCCGGTCGTCGGGCACCAGGTGCAGGTCGCGTGCACCGGCGCGGAGCAGTCGCTCGATCCGGTCCACCCAGTAGTCGGCGAGGTCGTCGGCCTCGATCTCGAGACGCCGGTTGCGGTCGCCGTAGGCGAGCATCGTGAGCGCGGAGGCGAGCACGGCCACGGGGTCGCGCAGGGTGAAGGCCACCGTGGCGTCGGGGAAGGCGGCCATGAGCGGGCCGAGGCGTTCGAGGTGCTGCGGGCACTTCAGCACCCACCGGTTCGGGCCCCGCAGGAAGCTCAGCACCTGCAACGCCCGCCGCAGGAACCGGTAGTGGGCGTGCTGGTCGAGGCCCTCGGCATGGTCCCGCCATGCCGGCACCCGGGCCGACCACTCGAGCACGTAGGTGCACAGGTCGAGGTCGAGCAGTTCACACTCCTCCTCGATGGACCACGGCGGACGGTCGTGCATGAGCGAGGTGAGCGGCGAGACCTCCTTCGTCACCTCCCACTCGCGGAGCGCCCGCACGTAGCGCGGGTCCACGCCGTCGGCACCGGGGCCGTCACCCCACACCGGGACGGGCTGCTGCACCTCCCACCACGGCATGGAACGGAACCGCTCGTCGGTGGCGAGCAGGTTCACGAGGTGCGTGGTGCCCGAGCGGGGCAGGCCCACCACCACCACGGGGGCCTCGAGCTCCACCTCGAGCACTTCGGGGAAGCGCCGCACGAAGTCGTCGAGGCGGAGCCGCGCCGCGAGCAGGCCCACCAGCCGCTGGCGCACGAGGAACCGGCCCATCCCGGAGAGCCCGGCATCGGACTCCACCGCGTCGACCTGGGCGCGGAGACGATCGAGCAGGGTCGGGTCGTCGAACTCCTCGAGACCGGTCCTCCGCCGGGCCGCAGCCGCGAGCACGTCCGGATCCAGGTCCACCTGCATCGAGAGCGCCGCGTCGTACAACTGCTGCTCGGCGGCGTCGCGCCGGGGGGCGCGCAGGTCGTCGATGCGGATGTCGGTGCGGTGGTTCGCAGTGGTGCGGTGCTCGGTCATGGCCCCCTCGGGCCCGCACCGTAACGCCCCCGGAGGGACGAGGCCTCAGGCGGCTTCGAGCCGGCCGGTGGCCTCCATGACCCGCTCGGCCGCCGGGCGGAGGCCGTCGAGGACCATCGATCCGCCCCGTGCGGCGATGCGCCGGCGGGTACGGGCGAGGGCGCGGAAGGCGTCGAGCGCCTCCAGCCGGGCGCCGGTGGCGTCCACCACGATCCGGTCGACGCCGGCGGCGACGAGCCGGTCGAGGCCCTCGGCCAACCGGCGGGCGGCCTCGGCGTCCACCTCGCCGGACACGAGCACACGGCCGATCCGGCCGGCGGGGCCGAGGTCCACGAGGTCGGCCTCGATCTCGGCGAGGTGCCGGTCGGTCACTGGGGCGTCGATCAGCTGCACGGCGGTGCCTCCTGGTCCGGATCGGACGTTCACCGGTGGTTCGGTCCGGAGCGCCGGTCCGGATGCGCCGTGGCCTGTGACGTGGGCCGCACCCCCGGCCACCCCCGGCGTGGACTCAGGACGACCCGTCGTCGGACTTCCTGCGCTTCTACTGCTCGGTCCAGCGCCTGGACTGCTCGCTGTCGAAGTAGACGATCTCGTCGCGACCGCACCACTTGGCCTTCTTCATCGCCGCGTTGGCGATCCCGGTCAGTTCGTCCACGGTTCGACCCTCCGACGAGTGGGTGAACCCGTAGGAGCAGGTGAACCGCATCTCGCCGGTACCGGTTGCCGTCCTCAGCCCGGCGGTGTCCACCGGCATCGCCTCGGCGAGCTGCCGACGCAACCTGAAGAGGACGTGCTCGGCCTCGCGGGGCGACGTGTCCGGGTAGACGAGGAGGAACTCCTCACCGCCCCACCGGCCCACGAGGTCCCCCTCCCGCACCGACGACGAGAGCACCGAGGCGTAGACGCCGAGTCCGCGGTCACCCCCGAGATGACCGAAGTCGTCGTTGAGCTTGGTGAACTCATCGAGGTCGGCGAACACGAGCACGAACTGGCGTCCGGCATCGAGGAGCTCCTGGATCTCACGGTTCACGACCCCCCGTCGCGGAAGGCCCGTGAGGTCGTCGGTGTCGCGCTGGTCCCGGAGCGTCGCGACCGCCCGCACCTCCGACAGCTCCCACGCCGGCCCGGTGACCCCTGACCTTTCCTCCGATCCCGCGTCCCGTCTATCTTTGTGTCTGCAATCATGCGGTGGACAACGGAGAGGACCACGATGATGTCGGAGTTGATGACGAGCGCGAACGGCCGGCAACGACGAGCGGTCGGCGCCCGGACCCACCGGCGGCACTTCGCTGTCGTGCTGACCGCGGTGGTGCTGGTGGCCGCGGCCTGCGGCGGGGGCTACGAGGACGCCGGACCGACCACCACCCAGCGGTCGACCACCACCACGGTCGCCGTGCTCGACGAGGCCCAGCTCCGCTCCGCGCTCCTCACGCTGGCCGACCTGCCGCCGGGCTGGACCGCCGAGACGACCACCACCTCGACGCCAGGGGACTCCTCCGGCGACGGCCTGTCGGAGGCGCTGTGCCCCGCCGCCAAGGAGGCGTTCAGCGACGACCAGCACGAGAGCGCCATGGCCTCCTTCACCCAGGGCGAGAGCGGCCCGTCATTCCTCCAGATGATCGGGGCCGCCGAGGACGCCGGGAAGCACTTCGACGAGCTCAACGGCGCGTTCAGTGCCTGCGCCGGAACGAGGTGGACGGTGGACCAGGGCGGCGAACCGTTCGAGTTCACCATGGCCGAGGTCTCCGCCCCGTCGGTGGGCGACCGCTCCGCCGCCTATCGGCTGACCAGCACGGCGACGACGGCTCCCGTCACGGTCGTGATGGACTTCGTCCTCGTGGAGCAGGGGGCCACCGTCACCGTCTTCGGCAGCATGAACCTCCAGGGCGCCGGGGTCACCGCGAACCAACTCACCCCGGAGCAGTTCGCCACGATCGTCACGACCGGCGTGGACAAGCTCGAGCAGCAGACCACGGCGGGCTGATCGGCCGCACGAGCGGCGGCAGGGCCCGATCAGGCCGCTGCCACCCGCTCGGGTCGCTCGATCGT
>CAIPVR010000236.1 GCA_903868545.1 uncultured Actinomycetes bacterium | reverse complement strand
GCGGCACTGGTGGCGGCGCTGCCCGGCACGGGCCTCGGCACCTCGCCCGACGGCTCGATCGGCGAGCGCCTCACGCTCCTGCCCTCGGTGCCGGTGGTGCTGCTGTGCGCGCTGGCGCTGGTGGCGGTGTGGTCGGCCCGCACCGCGGCGGGTGTGGTGGCGGCGGTGGTGGTCACGGCGTCGCTGGTCCCGTCGACCGTCGGCGCCGTGCGTCGTTGGACCACGGCGGGCGACCAGGCCGCACGGTTCGTGGCGTCGCTCGATCGGCTCCCCCGCGACCGACCGGTGGTGCTGCTGGTGGTGCCCGACGAGGTCGGCGGCGCCTACGTGGCGCGCAACGCCGTCACCGCGGAACTCGCCGAGCGACGGGGGTGGCGGTCGCCGCAACTGGTGTGGACCGCCTCCGCGGCCCGTGCCGACGGCCCCGTCCGGGTGTCCACCCGGGCGCTCGGCGCGTCCGCATGGCGGGTCGAGCTCGCCGGCGACGGCGCCGGGTTCACCGAGCTGTCATCGAGGGATCCCGGCCCCGACACCGGCGCCGTGCTGGTCCGCCGGGCCGGCCGGTCGGTGGTGGAGGTAGGCGTGGGGCCGTCCGGCGACGGCGTGGTGCCCGAGGTGTGGACCCTGGCGGGTGGCCGGGTGGTCCCGGCCCCCGCCGCGCCCGGCTGAGGCGCCCGCCAGCCGGTCGCCGCCAGCCGGTCGCCGCCCCTCGTCACCCGCCCGACTGTCGGTCGTCGACTTGTCTTCAACCTGTCTACACTCAGGCCGACCTCCGCTGGACGAGGAACCCTCCGCTGGATGAGGGGAAGGAGCGAGTGATGGCCCGTATCAAGGTGCAGAACCCCGTCGTGGAACTCGACGGCGACGAGATGACCCGGATCATCTGGGCCTTCATCAAGCAGGAACTGATCCTCCCCTACCTCGACGTGGACCTCCGCTACTACGACCTCGGCATCGAGGAGCGCGACCGCACCGACGACCAGGTCACGATCGACGCGGCGAACGCGATCCTCGAACACGGCGTGGGCGTGAAGTGCGCCACCATCACCCCCGACGAGGCCCGCGTCGAGGAGTTCGGCCTCAAGAAGATGTGGCGCTCCCCCAACGGGACCATTCGCAACATCCTCGGCGGCGTGGTCTTCCGCGAGCCGATCATCTGCTCGAACATCCCGCGTCTCGTGCCGGGCTGGACCAAGCCCATCGTGATCGGCCGCCACGCCCACGGCGACCAGTACCGCGCCACCGACTTCGTGGCCCCGGGCGCCGGCACCGTCACCCTCACCTACACACCGGAGGACGGCTCGGAGCCGATGGAGTTCGAGGTGGTCCGCATGCCCGCCGACGGCGGCGTGGTCATGGGCATGTACAACTTCGACGACAGCATCCGCGACTTCGCCCGGGCGTCGTTCCGCTACGGCCTCCAGCGCGGGTACCCGGTGTACCTGTCCACCAAGAACACGATCCTCAAGGCCTACGACGGGCGGTTCAAGGACCTCTTCGCCGAGGTGTTCGCGGACGAGTTCGCCGCCGAGTTCGCCGCTGCGGGCATCACCTACGAGCACCGCCTCATCGACGACATGGTCGCCTGTGCCATGAAGTGGGAGGGCGGCTACGTGTGGGCCTGCAAGAACTACGACGGCGACGTGCAGTCCGACACGGTGGCCCAGGGCTTCGGCTCGCTCGGGCTCATGACGTCGGTGCTGATGACCCCGGACGGGCGCACGGTGGAGGCCGAGGCCGCGCACGGCACCGTCACCCGCCACTACCGGGAGCACCAGAAGGGCAACCCCACCTCCACCAACCCGATCGCCTCGATCTTCGCCTGGACCCGCGGCCTCGCCCACCGGGGCACGCTCGACGGCACGCCGGAGGTCACCGCCTTCGCCGAGACGCTCGAGCGGGTGTGCGTGGAGACCGTGGAGGGCGGCCGGATGACCAAGGACCTGGCGTTGCTGGTGGGCCCCGACCAGGAGTGGCTCACCACCCAGGAGTTCCTGGCCGCGCTCGACGAGCAGCTGCGCAAGGCCGTGGCCGCCGGCGACCTGGCCTGAGCGCCGGAGAGCTGACCTGAGCGCCGGCGGGTCCGCTCCGGCGCCGTGGGCGGGCCCGCCTGTGGCGCCCGGTGGGGCCGATCAGGCGCCCCGGGCGCCGACGACCTCGGCGAAGGCGTCGAGGCAGGCGGGATCGGTGGTGCCCGGCACGAGGATGAACTCGTCCACCCCTGCGGCCTCGGCCTCGTCGAGGGCCTGCCGGAGTCGGTCGACGTTCCAGACCGGGGCGTCCTTCGCCATGGCCTCCGCGAAACGCTCGCCGAAGATGGCCAGGTAGTCGTAGGTGAAGGCCTGCAGCACGCCACGGTCGTCAGCGGTGCCGAGGACGGCGAAGCAGCCGGTGACCTTGCGGGGCGGCGTGTCGCGGCCCGCCTCCGCCCAGGCGAGTTCGGCCGCCGCCGCGGCTGCGGCCATTCCGGCACCGTCGGCGTCGAGAGCGAATCCCGACACGCCGTCGGCCCAGCGCGCGGCGCGGGCCAGCGCCTTGGGGCCCATCGCCCCCGCCAGGATCGGCGGCCCGCCGTGCTGCAGGGGATGGGGACCCACCGGGTCGGCACCGTCGAACGGGGTGCCGCCGGCCCAGATGCGGCGCAGCTCGGCCACGCCCTCGTCGAGGCGGGCGTGGCGGCGGTCGAACGGGGAACCTGCGGCGAGGTAGTCGTGCTCACGGCCGCCGATGCCCACGCCGAGGGTGACCCGGCCATCACTCAGCACGTCGAGCGTGGCGATCTGCTTGGCCATCACCGGCACGGCGTGGATCGGCAGCACCACGAGGTTGACGAACACTCGGACCCGTTCGGTGAGCGCGGCGGCCGCGGCGTTGGTGACGAGGAGCTCCTGGTTGCGGAACGTGATCCGCTCCCCGCAGGAGATGGAGCTGAACGGCCCGGCGTCGATGCCGGCGGCCCACGTGAGGGTGGTGGCCCGGGTGTAGTCCGCTGCCATGGTCGGGAGTGCGACGCCGATCTCCATGGCGCCGGACCCTAGCGTCGCCCCCCAACCCCGGCTTTGTGTCGCGGCGGAGCATCGATCAGTGCGTCAGCGCGACACAGAGCGGGGGGTGAGGGCGCTCGCGGCGGCGCGAATGCGGGCGACGACGGCGTCGGGACGCGTCCAGACCTCCGTGTCCCACACCTCCACCACCGCCAGGCCCGCCGCCTCGAGCGCTGCACGACGTGCCGCGTCGGCGGCGCGGTCCGTCAACGCGGTGTGGTGGCGCTCGCTCTGGACCTCGATGACCAACGGGAGACCCTCGACGAGGAAGTCGACCCGGCCCGACCATGCGACCCCGGAGCCCAGGTCCACCTGCCGGCGCACGACGATGCCCGCCTCACGGCAGAGCTGCTGCACCCGGGACTCGATCCCGCTCGCCGGGGGCTCCCACCGGCCGGGCCGGACGTCGAGGTACCGGCGGAGTCCAGCCGTACCGTTGCGGCCCATCGCCCCCATCGCCCTGACGAACCGACGGATCGACGACCCCGACAGCAGCCGGTCGGCCCAGAGGCGATCGACGAGGCGCTCGGCCCGCTCGTAGCGGCAGACGGCGAACAGGTGCAGCGCGCACAGCTCGGGCCGGACCACCGGGATGCCCTGGAGTTCCGTCACCCACTCCTCCGGCAGGGACCGGACACGGTGCACGACGACCCCGGGCACCGGGCGTCGCCGTGACCCCTCCCGCACCACGTGCACCGGCACCAACGGACAGCCGCGCAGGCCCCACAACGCTGCGCCCGACAGGTGGGACAACGCACTTCCCGGCCCGCAGTCGAGCACTGCGACGGCCACGTCCTGGGCGGGCGTGCAGGGTGAACCGATCCGGCGGAACACGCGCGGGCGGGGGCTGTCCCAGTGGCGTGACCGCCGCAGCTGTGCGATGTCGGCCGGAGTGGCGCCGGCGGCCACGAGTTGCGGAACCGACACCACGCCGTGGCACCGGCGGGCCATCTCCAGCGCGCGGTCGTCGTACACCGGTCCAGCGTGACGAGTCCCGTCGACGGTGTCAGCGGGCACCGCTGCCCGCTCCGGCCCCGCCCACCCCGCCCGGTCCGGCCCCGCCCACCCCGCCCGGTCCTCTGCGCCACCCCAACTCCCCGCTTTGTGTCGCGCTGCGGCATCGATCGGTGCCTCAGCGCGACACAAAGCGGGGGGTTGGGGGGTTGGGGGGTTGG
>CAIPVR010000235.1 GCA_903868545.1 uncultured Actinomycetes bacterium | reverse complement strand
CGTCTGTCCGCGCTTCGGCATCGACGTGACCTTCGTCGACGGCACCGACCCGGCGGCGTGGGAGGCCGCGGTGCGTCCCGGCCGCACGATGCTGCTGTTCGCGGAGACGCCGGCGAACCCCCGCCTCGACCTGGTCGACCTCGACCGCCTCGGCGGGATCGCCGGGCCGATGAAGGTGGTGGACTCCACCTTCGCCACGCCGCTCGGCCAACGGCCGCTCGACCACGGGGCGGACCTCGTGCTGCACTCGGCGACCAAGGCGATCGGCGGTCACAACGACGTGACGCTCGGCGTGGTGGCCGGCAGCCGGGAACTGCTCGACTGGATCTGGGGGTTCGCGGTGCTGCAGGGGGCGAACGCCAGCCCTCACGATGCCGCCGGCGGCCTGCGCGGCCTGCGTACCCTCGGGGTGCGGCTGCGCCAGCAGAACGCCACGGCGCTGCGCCTGGGCGGACTGCTCGAGAGCGACGACCGCGTGCTCGAGGTGCGCCACCCGGGTCTGGCGTCGCACCCGCAGCACGAGCTGGCGCGACGCCAGATGCGCCTCACCGGCGGACTCCTGACGATCGAGGTGGCCGGTGGGGTCGAGGCGGGGAGCCGGTTCGTCGAGTCCACCCGGATCTGCCAGCTCGCCACGTCGCTGGGTGGGCCCGAGACCCTCGTCACGCACCCCGCGTCGACCACCCACGTGAACCTGCTGCCCGACGAGCTCGAGGCGGCCGGGATCTCACCCGGGACGGTCCGGATCTCGGTCGGGCTCGAGGACCCCGACGACCTCGCCGCCGACCTGCTCGGCGCCCTCGACGCGGTCGAGGGCTGAGCGGGCCCGGGCGTCCGACGGCGGGGCCGGGTCGTGCCGGAACTGCTCGAGGTGGAGGCCTACCGGCGCGCCGCGGCCGGGGTGGTCGGCCGGGAGGTCGCCGCCGCGCACACCCCTGACGCATGGTTCCTCAAGGGGGGCCTGACGGCGACGGCGGTGCTCGACGTCCTCGGTGGAGCGCGGATCGTGGCCGCCGAGCGGTGGGGCAAGCTGCTGCTGCTCCCGCTCGACCGGGGCCCGGTGCTGGGCCTGCGGTTCGGGATGACCGGACGGCTGGTCGTCGACGGCCGGGCGCCGATCGAGCGCCTGGAGTACGGCCCGGCACAGGACCGCCCCGAGTGGGTCCGGTTCGGCCTGCGCTTCGTGGACGGGGGAGTGCTGGAACTGGTGGACCCTCGCCGCCTCGGTGGGGTGGAGCTCGACCCGTCGCTCGACGCGCTCGGCCCGGAGGCGTCCACCGTCACAGTGACGGAACTCCGCCGGGCCCTCGGGCGCTCCGGCGCGCCGCTGAAGGCGGTCCTGCTCGACCAGGCCCGGGTGGCCGGGCTCGGGAACCTGCTGGTCGACGAGACGCTGTGGCGGGCCGGGCTGGATCCGACCCGGCCGGCCGGAGGACTGTCGGCCGAGGAGCAGCGCCGCCTCGCCCGGACGGTCCGGGCCACCGTCCGCGAACTGGGCCGTCGCGGCGGGTCGCACACCGGCGACCTGCAGGACCGGCGACGTCGGGGTGGTGACTGTCCCCGGTGCGGCGAGCCCCTCGTCCGGGGCGTCGTGGGTGGCCGGACCACCTACCACTGCGGCGCATGCCAGCGGTGAGCGCCGTGAGGCGCGGGCGGTGCACCGCCGGTGCGGTCCGCACCCGGGTACCGCCGGCACCGGGCGTTCCGGCGGTCGTGACCGGGACCACTACGCTGCGGTGCGTGCCGGGATCCCGTCCTCGTCGGCTCCTGTCGGTCGCACTGCTCGCGGCCGTGGCCGGCGCTGCCGTCGTCGCCCCGGCTCTCCCGGCGGCTGCGGTGCCGGGCCCGACGCCCTCCGAGCGTGCCGCCACCACCGTGCCCGCGCCACCGGGGCCCGCGCCACAGGCCCCTCCCACCGCCCCGCCGCAGGCCCCGCCCAGTACGGCACCGCCGGACGCAGGGCTGGGGGAGCGGGTGGACGAGAGCGAGCAGGCGACCCGCCGGCTCAACATGGTGGTCATCGCCCTGGTGGCCCTCGCCGTGGTGATCGCCGCGGTCACGGTGGTGTTCTGGCGGGTCACCCGGCCACGTCGGGACCCGGCGGAGGCGTGGTCGTGGCTGCCGGCGGACGCCGGCCCCGCGGGCGCCGAGGAATCGGTGTCGGTCGGCGTCGATGCGGCCGGGGTCGATGCGGCCGGGTCGTCGACGGCGTGGGCCACCGCACCCGCCGAGCCACCCGCCGCCCCGGCAGCCCCTCCGGCATCGGCGCCCGCGCCCGCATCGGGGCCCGAACCTGCGCCTGCGCCCGCGCCTGCACCTGCACCTGCGCCCGCACACGCTCCGGCGGCCGCTCCCGGTGGCGGCCTGTGGGCCTCCCAGGGGTGGGGCAGTCCCTCCCCCGCCGAGCGGGGCGATGAGTAGCCTCCGCCCATGACCGACTTCGACCCCGACGCAATGATCGAACGGTTCCGCGAGCGGGCGGCCTCGGTGAAGCGCCGCCAGATCCCGCCGGTCGAGGGGGAGGCCCGTCGGGAGTTCATCCGCCAGGCGGAACTCGACTTCCGTGACTTCGCGATGCTCGGCAACGCCTCCGCCACCCTCGAGGACGGGGTGCTGGTCATCCGCCTCGACCTGCGTCCCGACGCGGCCGGCTGAGGGCTGACCCACCCGTGGTCCCGGAGCCGGCGCCGGACCGTTACCGGACGGCGTGCGAGCGCATCGACGCCGCCAACGCGGAGGACCCGAACGAGATCGAGATCGACGGTGAACGGGGCCCGAAGGAACTCCTCCACGGCCGCTGGATGGTCCGCACGGTCCGCGACCTCGATCCCGGTGCCGACGAGGTGCAGTTGCTGGCCGCCCGCGCCCATCACCTCCGGCGGTGGACCGTGCCGCGGGCCGACTTCCCGGAGGGCCGGGCCGGCTACCTGCGCTGGCGCGTGGCGGCGCGGCGGCGCCACGGCGAGGAGGTGCGGGCGCTGCTGCGATCCTGCGGCTACGGCGACGCCGAGGCGGACCGGGTGGCGGCGATCGTGCGCAAGGAGCGGCCCGGGGAGGATCCGGCGGTGCAACTGCACGAGGACGCGCTGTGCCTGGTGTTCCTCCGCACCCAGCTCGGCGACGTCGCGGCCCGCCTGGGTGAGGACCACATGGTCGACGTACTGGTCCGGACGCTGCCGAAGATGAGCGATCGCGGCCGTGCGGCAGCAGCGGACCTGCCGCTGGACGAGGCCGGGCGCGACCTGCTGGCCCGGGCCGTCGCCGCATGGTCCGCCGGTGGTCCGGATCCGTCCGCTGCGGGTGTCTGAGGGAGCCGGTCGCGCGTCCCGTACGCTGTGCCGGTGGGCGTGCACCGCGCCCGACGGCACGGAAGGCGGGGAGTGACCCAGACCAGCGGCATCGGGAGCGAGGACGGGTGGGGCTGGCCCTGTCCGTACTGCCGGGGCACCAACCCCGACGAGGCGAGTTCCTGCGCGCACTGCGGCGCCCAGCTCCGTGACCCGGAGGACGATCTCTTCACCACGGTGGCGGCCGACAACGCCGAGGTGGTCCCGCCGGAGCGCCCGTTCGGGCGCGACAACATGTGGTCCACCGACGCCTCCGTGCCGGTCGAGGGCGAGCTCGTGGACGAGCCCCCG
>CAIPVR010000234.1 GCA_903868545.1 uncultured Actinomycetes bacterium | reverse complement strand
GTCGCCGCATGGTCCGCCGGTGGTCCGGATCCGTCCGCTGCGGGTGTCTGAGGGAGCCGGTCGCGCGTCCCGTACGCTGTGCCGGTGGGCGTGCACCGCGCCCGACGGCACGGAAGGCGCGGAGTGACCCAGACCAGCGGCATCGGGAGCGAGGACGGGTGGGGCTGGCCCTGTCCGTACTGCCGGGGCACCAACCCCGACGAGGCGAGCTCCTGCGCGCACTGCGGCGCCCAGCTCCGTGACCCGGAGGACGATCTCTTCACCACCGTGGCGGCCGACAACGCCGAGGTGGTCCCGCCGGAGCGCCCGTTCGGGCGCGACAACATGTGGTCCACCGACGCCTCCGTGCCGGTCGAGGGCGAGCTCGTGGACGAGCCCCCGCCCCCGCCGGCCTCCGGGCCATGGGACCCGGCCACCGAGGTGGTCAGCGGCCTGCGCCCGTCCTTCAGCGCCGACCCTGCGGCGCGGGCCGACGACGTGGTCGACGAGCCCTTCCACCCCGACGAGCCCTACGTGGAACCGGCGCAGGCCCGGCCCCTGCTCTTCTCCAACGAGTCGCGCCACGACGTGGTCGGCGAGGTCCCGGGCGTGGAGCGCAGTCCGTTCGCGGCGCCCGCCGGCGACCCGGTCCCGCCGCCGGTCCCGCCCATCCCGCCGACCCCGCCCTTCCCCGCGGGTGCCCCCGCAACTGCCGCTGCGCCACCGCCGTCGGCCGGAGCCGGTGCCGCCGTCGGGGGAGGGGTGGCCCCCGGCCAGTGGGTGCCCCCGAGCGTCGCCGCACCGCCGGTGCCCGATTCGCACGGCCTGGCCGCCGCCGTGGGACGCCTCCGGCCGGAGGAGCAGGAGCGGGCCGCCACCCCGATCTCGGTGTGCGGGGCGCTGCTCGAGCGCGACGAGGTGGTGCTGTACGCGGTCACCGGCCAGATGCTGGGCCAGCCCGCCGTGGTGGTGCTCACCACGCAGCGGGTCCTGGTGGTCAACGCCCGACGCTGGCAGCCGATCGTCGACATCTTCCCGCTCGGTCCCGACCTCGTGGTCCGCGGGCGGCACGACCGTGACATCGCCGCGCTCTCCTTCAGCGATGCCGAACGCCTCTCGACCGTGGACAACATCACGGAGGTGGCGCTGGCGGTGGAACTCGCCGAGCGGGTCCGGCCCGACCGTCCCTGAGCGGCGGCCGGGGGCCGACCGCCGGCGGAGCCGCGGTGGGCCGCCAACTTGCCGCGACATGGCCCTCTGGTACGATCAGCGACTCCTGCGGACGTAGCTCAGTTGGTAGAGCGCAACCTTGCCAAGGTTGAGGCCGCCGGTTCGAGGCCGGTCGTCCGCTCCGTCCAGGGCCCCCACCGAGGTGGGGGCCCTGTCGCGTCCGGCCGCCGGGGTTCGGTGACCCGGTCCGCCACCACTAGGGTGGGCCCACTGGCGACGTGGCCGAGTGGCTGAGGCAGGGGCCTGCAAAGCCCCGTACGCGGGTTCGATTCCCGCCGTCGCCTCGGACGGCCCGTCGTGGCGGGTTCCCGCCACGACGGGCCTCTGTCCCGTGGTGGAGCGCCGCAGCCTCCGCAGTTTCGGCACGGGAAATGGGGGAGCGGCGGCGCTGCCGGGTGGGCGGTCCGGCCCGTCAGAGGCCGGATGCGACCTGGACGCGGTGTCCGTGCCGCAGCGCGTGCGACCTGGCTTCGGTCGCCCCGGCGACGATGGTCGCGGGCTCCACGCTCGTGGGACCGTGGGCGATGCCGATGACGGCCTCCGACGCAGCCCACGACCGGTCGGGTGAGATCTCCCGCCGGATCCGTTCGGCCACGGCCAGGGCGTCGTCGGGGCGACGGATCACGCACAGGACAAGGAACGCCCCGGGGTCGGGCGCACTGACCAGGTCGCCGGGCCGCAGGAGTGCCCGGAGCCGGTCGACCGCCTGCTCGTCCACGACCTGTTCCCGGGTCGGCCGGTCCCCTCCGTCGGGGTCCGCCCCGGGGACGACGTGGGCGGCCAGCGCCGCGTACCTCGTCGCTCCGGCCGCCCTGATGCGGGCCACCCAGTCGCCGAGGTCCGGCGTCGCGGCCGGTGCGGTCGCCGCGGACCCGTCCGCCGGCGGGGCGATCCGGGACGGGTCATCGGGGGTGTACCTGCCGATGCCCGTGACGACGACGCCTCCGGCGCTCCGGTGCACCTCGACCACCATCGGGTCGCTCCCCCCGAGGTGCAGGACGTGGCGGGACGAGCGGTCGACGTGTCCGGAGGCGTCGTCGTCGTCCGCGTCGTCATCCGCGTGGTCGTCCGCGTGGCTGCGGTCGTGTACGAGCAGTTCCGGCGGCAGGGCGGGCTCGGCGCCGGCCTCCACCATCCCCGTCCAGGCGCACCAGGCCGGGTTCGCCCGCAGCAGGTGGCCGTCGTGGTCGAAGAACGCCGTGGGGGTCGGTGACCGCTCGGCCGCGAGTTCCAGCAGGGCCACGGGGACGGCGGACGCCTCGTCCGTCCGCGTTCGGAATCGAGTCGTCATCGGTGTGGTGCCCCCGCCCTCGCCGGCGTTCCCCTGGTCCGGCATGTCACTACAAGTGGTGATAACGCTACGCAACGCAGTCGAGTCTGTCCAGCGGGAAACGGGAGGGGCCGACCGCTCCGGACCCGGGTTGCCGGCCGTGACCGGTCGGCGCGGTGTGCCCGTGCCGGATCCGCGGCATGCTGGGCCGGTGAGTGACGTGCCTCCCGCCTGGGTCCCTCCGGCGGCCCCGACGGCAGGCGCACCTGCGCCGTCGACGGCCTACGTCCCCTCGGTGCGGCTCGGCGGCTCGTCGCCCGAAGCGCCGCAGCCGGTCCGGGAGTCCCAGTGGCGCGAACTCACCCTGGTGGGCCTCCTGCTGCTGGCCGCCGTGGCCGCCGGCGCCGCGAGCCTCCTGCCGTGGCGCGACTACGGCGTGGTCATCGGTCCGGCGCTGGCCGAGACGGGGTGGCGCCTGCCGGGCGGCGGGCTGGGGAGGGGCTGGGTGGCCGTCCTCCTGGGTGTGGTGCTGGCCGTGGCCGGCGTGCTGATCGCCGCCCACAGGGGGCGGGCCGGTCGCACCCTCGCGGTGGTGGCGGGCGTGGCCTGTTCGGTGTTCGCCGTCGCCGAGTGGGGGGTGGGCGCCGGGACAGGTCGGACCGGGCCCGGTCCGGGCCTCTGGCTGCTCTTCGCTGCCGGCCTGCTGGCCGTGGCCGCCGTCGGGGTGCTGGGCGCCCATGCCGGCACGGATCCGGCCCGGACGTCACGGCTCCCGGCCTGAGCCGCAGGGGCGGACGAGCACACCCGCGGCCGTTCGCCGTGCCCCCGCTCCGATGGGGAACCGTCGCCGCGGCCCCTGCTACTGTCGGCGCCGCTCGGGCGTATAGCTCAGTTGGCTAGAGCGCTTCCCCGACACGGAAGAGGTCCACAGTTCGAGTCTGTGTACGCCCACCCCACGGAGCCCCCGCCGCGGCGGGGGCTCCGTCGCGTCGGGGCTCCGACGCGTCGGGGCTCCGCCGCGACGGAGCCCCCTGCCGTACCGGAGCGGGCGTGTCCGGAACATCGTTTCGCCACACTCTGTGGTTGTCCTCGCGCTGAGGTG
>CAIPVR010000233.1 GCA_903868545.1 uncultured Actinomycetes bacterium | reverse complement strand
TCACGTTCGTGATCACGTGCGCGGTGCCGGGGGTGCCGTCGCCGTGGCGGCGGGTGGTGGCGGCGTACAGGTCCGCGATCTCCTCCGCCCCCGCCGCGACCCTCGCGCCGCCGGCCTCGAGCAGTTCCGCGTCCGACAGCAACGCGCCCACGCCGTCGAAGTCGCCGGCGTCCACGAGCTCCGCGTACCGGGCCAGGAGCTCCGCGGCCTCGGCCCGCGCCGCCGGGCCGACCCGATCGGGGTCCGCGTAGCCGTCACTCACCGGGCCCTCACTCACCGGGCCGACCACGTCGCCGGGCCCTCACTCACCGGTCCGGCACTCATCCGGCCGACACGGCAGCGGCCACGCGGCCGAACCGCTCGAGGGTCGCCGGATCGGACCGCGCCGCCAGACCCGCGAAGTACAGCACCACCCGCTCGGCGAGCCCCTCGTAGCGGTCGAGGATGCCCTCCGCGAGGCCCTCCCACGGCGCCTCCACCACGAAGTGCGCGAGCAGCTCGTCGTCGATCACGGCGACCATGCCCGCCACGTCGCCGGCCTTCTGGTGCTCCCGCAGGGCGGCAGTGGTACCGGGCCGTCCGACCTGCTCGAAGATGAAGGCGTAGTTCGGGGTGGAGCCGTAGAACGCCACCTGCATCCGGGCGAGCTCGCGCCAGCGCGACCGTTCCTCCTCGTCATCGCCCACCACCGTGAAGCACGGCACGATGCGGGTGACCGCAGCGGGGTCGCGACCCGCACGGCCGGCGCCGACGGCCAGCTCGGGCAGCACCGTCCCGCGGAGGTAGGTCGGCGTGTTGAGCGGGTGGACGTGGACGCCGTCGGCCACCTCGCCGGCCATCCGCAGCATCCACGGGTTCACCGCCGCCACGTCGACCGGCGGGTCCGGCACGCCGATCGGCCCCGGCGCCCAGTCACGGGGCAGCAGCGTGAGCTCGACGAACTCGCCGTGGTGGTCCAGCCGGCGGTCACCCCGGAACGCCGCGAAGCACGCCCGCACCGCCTCCACGTGGTCGCGCAGACGCGGCCCCGGGTGGTCGAACTCGGCGCCGTAGCGCCGTTCCACGTGGGCCCGCACCTGCGTGCCCAGGCCGAGCCGGAAGCGACCGCCGGTGGCCTGGGCCAGTTCCCACGCTGTCTGGGCGGTGACCATCGGGCTCCGGGCGAAGGCCACGGCCACCCCGGTCGCGAGGTGCAGGCCCGGCGCCGACACCGCGGCCACACCGCAGCCGAGGAAGGCCGTGCGCCCGGCTTCCGTCACCACCATCCCCGAGAAACCCAGGTCACGGACCCGGGGCGCGAGCTGCGCCATCTCCGCGAGCGGCATCGGCACGGTCATCAGGTCCACCTGCACGCCCCTTCCCTAGCACCGGCGGCGCGGGCCGGGTCGGGCATCGCTAACCTCACCCCGTCCGTCCCGGCGTGCGTCGGGCGTCGCCACCGTGGAGGTCGACGCGACGCAGCGGGCCGGCCGCACCACCACGACCCAGGGGGACCCGATGGCCGAGACCAGCCGCTACCTGCTCACCGACGACCAGGTGCCCACCTCCTGGTACAACGTCGTGGCCGACCTGCCGGAGCCGCCCCCGCCGCCGCTGCACCCGGGCACGCACGAGCCGATCGGGCCCGAGGACCTGGCGCCGCTGTTCCCGATGGACCTCATCCAGCAGGAGGTCTCCGCCGAGCGCTTCATCCCGATCCCCGACGAGGTGCGCGACGTGTACCTGCTGTGGCGGGCCACCCCGCTGCACCGGGCCCACCGCCTCGAGCGGGCCCTCGGGACGCCGGCCCGGATCTACTACAAGTACGAGGGCACCAGCCCCGCCGGCTCGCACAAGCCGAACACCGCCGTGCCCCAGGCCTTCTACAACGCCAAGGCGGGGGTGAAGCGCCTGACCACCGAGACGGGGGCGGGCCAGTGGGGCACCGCCCTGAGCTTCGCGTGCGCCCAGTACGGCCTCGACTGCGAGGTCTGGCAGGTGCGGGCGTCCTACGACCAGAAGCCCTACCGCCGGGCGATGATGCAGGCCTTCGGTGCCACCGTGCACCCCTCCCCCAGCGACGTCACCGCGTTCGGCCGGTCCGTGCTCGCCGAGCACCCCGACAGCCCCGGTTCGCTGGGCATCGCCATCAGTGAGGCGGTGGAGGTGGCCGCCCAGGACCCCGACACCCGCTACGCGCTGGGGTCCGTGCTGAACCACGTGCTCATGCACCAGACCGTCATCGGCGAGGAGGCCCTGCTGCAGATGGCGATGGCGGGCGACACGCCGGACCTCATCGTCGGCTGCACGGGCGGCGGGTCGAACTTCGGCGGCCTGGCGTTCCCGTTCCTGCGCGAGAAGCTCGCCGGGCGGATGGACCCGATCATCCGCGCGGTCGAGCCCGCGTCCTGCCCGACGCTCACCAAGGGCACCTACACCTACGACTTCGGCGACACCGGCGGCATGACCCCGCTGGTGAAGATGCACACGCTGGGCCACGACTTCATCCCCGACCCGATCCACGCGGGCGGTCTCCGCTACCACGGCATGAGCCCCCTGATCTCGCACATCTACGAGCTCGGGCTCATCGAGGCCGACGCCCGCCCGCAGCGCGAATGCTTCGCGGCGGGGGTGCAGTTCGCCCGGACCGAGGGCATCGTGCCCGCCCCCGAGCCCACCCACGCGCTGGCGGTGGCCATCGACGAGGCGCTGCGCTGCAAGGAGACCGGCGAGGAGAAGGTGATCCTCACCGCCCTGTGCGGCCACGGCATGCTCGACATGGCGGCCTACAACGCCTATTTCGCCGACGAGCTCGAGGACCACGAGTTCTCCGACGCCGACATGGAAGCGGCCCTCGCCAACCTCCCCCAGCTCTGACCCTCCCGCGAAATAGGGGTCCGCAACGCCCGGAACGGGCGGGCAGGACCCGGAGAACGCGGGTGGCCGCAGCGACGGTCGGGAACGCCGGGCGCTGCTGCGGGGTTCCACCGCCCGTGCGACACGTCCGGATGCAGGGGACCATCTCGAGCTGCGGGTTCGAGAGCGGCGACCGGTTCGTGGTGGGCGCGTGGGACCGCTCCCCCATCGGACCCACGGTCGACGTGATGTGGGCCGCTCCCGACGGCACGCGCACCCTCCTCGCCCCGGACGAGGAGACCGTCGACTTCGTCACCTCCGTCTACGAGTTCGACCGGACGGACGTGGTGGCGTTCGGGACGATGGCCCGCCCCGACGCCCTCGACCTCCGGGCCGGTCCGCTCCGGCTCCACCTACGGGCCGACGGAGTGGGCTTCCGGATCCCGCCACGGCCGCTGTGGTTCACACGGTGGGTGGAACGTCCGGCAGCCCGTCTGCTCATGGACGTCACCACCTGGGGCACCAGCCCGACCGGGGTGCAGGAGTGGTACCAGGCCCGGGCCTGCCGCTTCGTCACCTCGGCCACCGCGAGCCTCGACGGCCACGACCTCGGCGCCCGCGCCCCGTTGCGGCCCGCCTGCCGGTTCGGGTTCTCCGAGTCACCCGCCATGCCGTCGATCGTCGAGGTCCGCCCCACGCTCGGGGTGCCCGACGACTGGCTCGCCGGGCGCCGTCCCCGGGGCACGGCGACGTTCGCCGGCTGGTGACGCGAGACTGCGGCCCATGCCAGAGGCCCCCACGACCACCACCACCCCGCCCCCGGTCGACCGGACGCTGCTGGACCAGGCCGTCGCCTGGACGCGGGCCGCGGGCGAGCTGACCCTCGGCTGGTTCAACCACCCGGAGCTGTCGGTGAGCCGCAAGGGTGACGGCTCCCCCGTCACCCAGGCCGACCGGGCCGCCGAGCGGCTGCTGCGGGAGCAGATCGGCGCCGCCCACCCCGACGACGCCATCCACGGCGAGGAGGAGGACGACACCCCCGGCACGTCCGGCCGCCGGTGGGTGCTGGACCCCATCGACGGCACGAAGGCCTTCTCCCGGGGCGTCGGCACCTTCTCGAACCTGGTGTACCTCGAGGACGAGCACGGTCCCGCGATCGGGGTGATCAACCTGCCCGCCCTCGGCGAGACCGTCTACGCCGGGCGGGGACTCGGGTGCTTCCTCGACGACACGCCGTGCCGCGTCTCGGACCGCACCGAGGTCCGCGGTGCCTATCTCTGCACCACGGCGTTCGACGGCTGGACCGGCGACATGTTCCGCCGGGCGACCGACGAGGGCCTCCAACTGCGCACCTGGGGCGACGCCTACGGCTACGCCCTCGTCGCCTCGGGCCGGGTGGAGGCGATGTTCGACCCCCAGCTCGCGTGGTGGGACCTCGCCGCACTCCTGGTGATCATCCCCGAGGCGGGCGGCGTGATCACGTCCCGCGCCGGCGGTCCGGCCGGCGAGGCGCACCTCGACCACCCCGAGTACAAGTGGTCCGCCATCGCCTCGAACGGCGCCGCGCACGACGCCCTCGTCCGCGTGCTCCGGCACTGAACGACAGCACCCCCCGAACGACAGCACCCCCCCAACGACAGCGTCAGTGGGTGTGGCCGTCGTGCCGGTCGCGCCGGCTGCCGTGGTGGTGCGGGTCGTCCAGCACGGCGAAGCCCCCTGCGGTCACCAACCGCCCCCGGTAGGCCTCGGAGAGGTGCTCCTCGGTGAGCACCTCCGCGGGCGGCCCTGCGGCGACGACGCGGCCGGCGAGCAGCACCACCACGTCGGCCGTGGCCGCCTCGGCGAGGTCGTGCGTCGTGTACACCACGGTGCGGCCGACGCTCTGTTCCTCGGCCACGACCTGCTCGATGCCCGCCCTCGACACCACGTCGAGGCCGGTCATTGGCTCGTCGAGGAGGAGCAGCGGGGCTCCGGTCACGAGGCCCTGGGCCACCAGGACACGCTGGCGCTGGCCACCCGACAGCTCCAGCAACTGGCGGTCCGCGAGGTCGGCCACCCCCGTGCGGGCCATCGCCGCGTCAACCCGGTCACGGCCGGCGCGCCCGAGCGGTCGCAGCAGGCCGAGGGAGGGGTAGCGGCCCATGGTGACCACCTCACGGACGGTCATGGGCAGGTGCTCGGGCACCTCCGTGGCCTGGAGCACGTAGGCCACCGCACCACGGTGACCGGGTTCGTCACCGAGCACCCGCAGCGAACCGCCCCGCACCGGCAGCAGTCCGGCGACCGCGTCGAGCAGGCTGCTCTTGCCCGACCCGTTCGGACCGACCACCGCGGCGACCGCACCCTCGGGCACCTCCAGGGAGCCGCCGGCGAGCGCGACGTGGTCGTCGTGGGACAGGACCAGGTCGCGGGCCGTCACGGCCGCCGTGGGACGGATGGGCTCCGACACCGCCGGAGTCTCCCACAGGCTCCGACGACGACCCCCGTACGGATCAGTGGCTCGCGACGAGGCGGTCGACGAGGTCCACGAACGCAGCGTCGGACTCGGGCTCGTCGCGCAGGGTGATCCGGTCCAGGCAGCCGGTCGCGGCCCCGATGGCGTCCGCGTACTGGGCACGACGACGGGCGACGAGGCCCTGGGGCTCCTCCCGGTCCTCGGGGGCCACGTACTGGGCCTCGATCCCCTGCCGCAGCAGGGCGAGCGCCTCGGTCCGCATCTGCGACACCCGGGACTCGGTGACCCCGAGGAACCGCGCCAGCTCCTCCGACGTGCGCTCCTCGATGAAGTAGCCCACCACGATCAACCGGTGCCGCTCGGGCAGCAGCGCCACCGCGTCGCGCAGGTAGGAGTGCAGCTCACGCTGTTCCAGCTGATCGCCGGGCTCGAGGTCCGATGGGTCCGCGAGCACGTCCACGAGGGTCAGTTCCTCGTCGTCGCCCTCGCCCGCCATGTGCTCGAACGCGATCACCACGGAACGGAAGATCCGGTCCCGCAGCGAGTCGAGTTCCGTCCGGGACATGCCCAGGGCCTCGGCGGTCTCGCCGAGCGACGGCACCCGGCCGAGCTCGCCCGCCAGGCGCTGTTCCACCTGGTCAAGCCGCCGGGCCAGGGTCCGCACGGAGCGGGGCGCCCAGTCCGCCGCTCGCACGGCGTCGATGATGGCGCCGCGGATCCGCTGGGCGGCGTAACGGTTGAACGGCACGCCCCGGGCCTCGTCGTAGCGCCGGGCGGCCTCCACCAGGCCCAGTGCCCCGGCCCGCACCAGTTCGTCGCGGTCGACGTGACGGGGGAAGTGCACCGCCACCTGGAACACCACGTGGTTGACCAGGGGCAGGTGTTCCTCGATCAGCCGGGACGCCTCGGCCGACGGCGGGGTCAGCGGCGAGGTGTCGGCCTCCCCCGTACGGCTCCCGGTCGGAGCGGTGAGGTCGGTGTCCTCGAGGCTGCTGGCTCGTCGTGCGCCCATCGCTGATCTCCTCCTGCCGTCGTCGGCGGAAGGGTCATCGGCGCGCGCGCGGCGCGGACTTGAGCGATTTCCGGAAAAAACTTCCAGCCCGTCCGTCTGCACCGAACTCCGGGGAGGTCGGCCCGCCTTCGATTGTCACTCTCCGTGTTCCCTTCGGCGCTTCAGCCCCGATCCTGAACACCTTCCGAGAGATTTCCGGCCGACGGGGCCGACCCGGGCGGATCCGCGGCGCCCCCGGATGCCCCCTCGAACGTGGCGGCCCGGACGCCGCGGCGGGCGAGCTCCCTGAGGAGGGGGAGGGGATCGTCGACCGAGGCGAGCCCCATGGCGCCGGCGGGCAGTGCACCACCACCCCCGAGGTGGAGACTCACCACGGCCGCGGTGGCGGCCGCGGCCACCGACGGGCGGTCGAGGACCCCGTAGACCACGTCGACCCGACGGCCGTCCCGACGACCCCGGAGTTCGACCCTCACCGCGCCGGGGGCACCCTCCACCGGAGGCCCGATCAGCATCGGGAACGGCACGAGGAAGCGGTCCCGGCGGGTGGCGGCCAGCCGCGACGACGCCCGCCGCAGCCCGGGGAACGCCGCGGCGAGCAACTCCGGTTCGGCGAGGTCCGCCAGGTACGCGTCGCGGCCACCGATCGGATCCGGGAACCAGCACAGTTCCCGGCCGCTGAACCCGGCCCGGCGCACGAACTCCCCGTCCCTCCACTCGGTGCCCGTGCCCCGCAGGGCCCGCCGACGCTGCCGGGCGCAGCCGGGACCACCGGCGCCCTGCCGGGCCACGTGGATCTCCTCCACCACGTCGAACAGCGCGGCCCCGTGCCGCGCCAGCAGGCACGTGAGCCCGGGCGACATCGCCGCGCCCACCACGATCGTTCGCCCGACCGCCCGGGCCACGGCGTCCAGCCCCAGCAATGCCCGCACGTCGTCGGGATCGTCGCCGGTGCAGACGACGTGGGCGCCCGACCGGAGCGCCCGCTCCGCCACCGCCACCTGGGCCGATGACTCCCTCGCGACGAGGACCACGTCGGCGTCGAGGTCGGGCTCGCCGGTCTCGGCCGACAGGAACGTGACCTCGTTCGTGGAGGTACGGGCGAGCTCCTCGAGGCGGTCGGGCCGCCGGCTCACGAGGGTGACCCCCGCCGTCGTGGGCCGACCATCGGGACCGGCACCGAGGAGTTCCCGGGCCGCCCGGACGCCGACGATGCCTGCGCCCACCACCGTCACCCGGACCCCACGGCGTTCGCTCGCGGCGGGGCCGGTCACACCGGAACCGTTCACACCCGATCCGGTCACCGGAGCTCGTCGCCACGGAGCTCGCGCCAGCCACCCACCTCGGTGGGGGGCTGGGTACCACCACGGAGTCGCAGGGCCACGCCGAACAGAGCACCCAGCACGACGGCCACGACGGCCCGGCGCAGCGCCCGCACGGGTTCCTCCTCGTCCCCGGCCCGGGGGGCCGGCCAGTGGGGCTAGCTGGAATCGAACCAGCGACCTCACCCTTATCAGGGGTGCGCTCTAACCAACTGAGCTATAGCCCCCGCAACCCCGGAGGGGCGGAGCGGTCAGCGTAGCGGAGGCCGCCACCGCCGCGACAAGCCCGTCAGCGGCCGCCGGTCTCCGAGACCGGGCGGGCCGTCTCCTCCTCGATCACGGAGATCCAGATCCCGCCGATGATGTCGCTGATCAGGTTGAACACCAGCGTGGCGACCACCAGTGCGCCGGCGATGCCGAGGTGGAACAACAAGGTGACGAGCCCGAACTGGCGGAACAGGAACTCACCGTCGAGCTTCCAGTCCTGCAGCTGGAACGTGGAGTTCACGAAGTCCTCCACGCTCGAGATGGTTCCGGCGTTCTTGGCGACGGTCCAGAGGATGACCGAGGCGATCATCGTGATCAGCCACAGGCAGAGCGCCACCATCACCGACAGCTTCAGCATCGACCACGGATCGATGTGGCGGATCAGCCGCCGCACCTTCCTGGCCTCGAACCGCTGGCGCCGGTAGCCCATCACCCGGTTCGGCGGGGCGGCGGACGCCGGTGACTGCGGCGCCGGTGTCGCGGTCGTCGATGCGGTCGTGGCTGCGCCCGTCGGTTGCGACGCCGCCGGTGCCGGGCTCCTCGGGGCGGTGGTCCGCTGCGTGGCGCGCTGCGGCGCGGTGGCCCGACCCGCGGAGGGATCGTCGGCGGCACGTGCCGGCGGCGTGGTGGTCACGGGCGGGAGCCTACCGCCGGGCCCCGCCGGGCCCGCGATCCGGGCTCCGACGGCCGGGCCGTCGCAGCGGCCACCACGCCCGCACGACGGATCCGCGCCGTGGTGTCGCCGTCGGCACGGGCCGTCACCTCCACCAGGGTGGCGTCGTTCGCCCGGGCGACACGGTCCGCGCCGGAGGACGGGTCCACCACTGCGGCGAGGGCGACGAGGTCGGCCACCCCGTCGGCCCGGGCCCGGGTCGCGGCGGCGCCACCGGCCCGGGCGGCACCGACCGAGAACACGACGGCGAGCGCGGCCGACAGCAGGAGCGCCAGCGCCCCGGTGCCGGTGGCGCCGGACTCAGTCCGTCCCGGCATCCGCGGCATCGGCATCGCCGGCACCGCCGTCCGGGCCGGCACCGCTCGGATCACCTGCCTCCGGGGCGTCCTCGTCGGACTCCTCCGGACCGGCGGGCACACGGGCCACGGCCGCCACACGGGTGTCCTCGTCGAGGTTCATCACCCGCACGCCGGTGGCGTCCCGGCCCTGGACCGAGATCGACCCCACGACCGTGCGGATGATCGTGCCCGAGTCGTTCACCAGCAGGACGTCGTCGTCGTCGTCCGCGAGGAACCCGGTCACCACGCGGCCGCGGCCCTCGCGTACCCGGTGGGCGCGCACACCCTGGCCCCCGCGACCCTGGCGGTTGAACTGCTCCACCGCCGTCCGCTTGCCGTATCCGGCATCGGTGATCGTCAGGACGTGGCCGTCGGGCAGTGCCACGTCGGCACCCACCACGGCGTCCGCGGGACGCAACCGCATGCCGCGCACCCCGCTCGCGTTGCGCCCATCGGACGGACGTCCTCCTCCGAGAACCGGATGCCCTGGCCCGAACTCGAGATCAGGAGGATGTCGTCGTGGCCGGAGGTGGGGATCACACGGACGAGTTCGTCACCGTCGCGCAGGTTGATCGCGATCAGGCCGTCCTGACGCCCGTTGTCGTAGGCGTTGAACATCGTCTTCTTCACCACGCCGTTGCGGGTCACGAACAGCAGGTAGCGGTGGGTCTCGTAGTCCCGGGTGTCGATGATGGTCTGGATGTGCTCCTCCGGCTGGAGCCGCAACAGGTTCACGATGGCGAGGCCCTGGGCCGTGCGCTCACGCATCGGGATGCGGTGCGCCTTCAGCCGGTACACCTTGCCGAGGTTCGAGAAGAACAGCAGGAAGGCGTGCGCCGAGGTGCCGATGATGTCGGTGACGTAGTCCTCGTCCTTCAGGCGGGTGCCGGCCACCCCGCGGCCGCCACGGCCCTGCGAACGGAAGGCGTCGGCCGCCACCGTCTTGATGTAGCCCCGGGAGGTCATCACCACGACGACCTCCTCGTCGTCGATGAGGTCCTCGATCTCGAGGTCGCCCTCGTCGATCTCGAGCGTCGACCGGCGGTCGGTGGCGAACTCCTCACGCACCTCGCCGAGCTCGGTGATGATGACCCCGCGGAGCACGCCGTCGTCGGACAGGATCGCCTCGAGCTCCGCGATGGTGGCCCGGAGCTGGGCCATCTCCTCCTCGAGGCGCTCGCGGCCGAGCCGGGTGAGTGTGGAGAGCCGCATGTCGACGATCTCGGTGGCCTGGATCTCCGAGAACCCGAAGGCGTCGGCCTGGAGCGCCTCGATCGCCGCGGCACGGTCGGCCGAGGCACGGATCGCCGCGATGATCTCGTCGATGAGGTCGAGGGCCCGGAGGAACCCCTCCACGATGTGGGCGCGGCGGCGGGCCTTGGCGAGCCGGAACTCGGACCGACGACGGATCACCTCGACCTGGTGGTCGATGTAGTGGGTGAGGGCGGCACGCAGGTCCAGCGTGCGGGGCACGCCGTCGACCAGCGCCACCATGTTCACCGGGAAGCTCGTCTGCAGCGGCGTGTGCTTGAAGAGGTTGTTGAGGATCACGTTGCCCGGCGCGTCACGCTTGAGCTCGATCACCAACCGGGTGACGCCGCGGGCCGACTCGTTGCGCATCTCCCGGATGCCTTCGATCTCCCGGGCGTTGACCAGCTCGGCGATCTTCTCCTCGATCTGCTCGACCGAGGTCTGGTAGGGGATCTCGGTGACGACGATGCGCTCGCCACGGGGCCCCTCCTCGATCTCGGCCCGGGCGCGGAGCTTGATCGAGCCGCGTCCGGTGCGGAATGCCGAGACCAGCCCGGCACGGCCCATGATCTGGGCACCGGTCGGGAAGTCCGGACCCTTCACGAACTGCATGAGGTCGTCGACCGTGGCGTCGGGGTGCTCGATCAGGTGCACCGTGGCGTCGATCACCTCGCCGAGGTTGTGGGGCGGGATGTTCGTGGCCATGCCCACCGCGATGCCCTGGCTGCCGTTCACCAGCAGGTTCGGGAACCTCGCCGGCAGGACGGTGGGCTCCTCGTTCGACCCGTCGAAGTTCGCCACGAAGTCGACGGTGTCCTCGTCGATGTCGGCGAGCATCCGGGTGGCCAGGTTCGTGAGCCGGCACTCGGTGTAGCGGTAGGCGGCCGGCGGGTCCGACGGTGATCCGAAGTTGCCGTGCGGGTCCACCAGTGGGTGGCGCAGCGAGAAGTCCTGGCCCATCCGCACCAGCGCGTCGTAGACGGCCTGGTCGCCGTGCGGGTGGTACTTGCCGATCACATCGCCCACCACGGTGGCGCACTTGCGGTGGTTGCGGTCGGGCCGGAGGCCACCCTCGTGCATGGCCCAGAGGATCCGGCGGTGCACCGGCTTGAGGCCGTCACGCACGTCGGGCAGCGCCCGCGACACGATGACCGACATGGCGTAGTCCAGGAAGGACTGCTCCATCTCCTGCTGGATCTCGATCGGCTCGATCGACCCGAGGGTGACCGGCACCCCGTCGTCGGGACCGTCACCGTCGCCGCCCGTGGGCGGGACCTCGTCGCTCATGGCTGGCTCTCCCTGGATGCCGGTGTGCGCGGCGGCCGGGCCCTCAGATGTCGAGGAACCGCACGTCCTGCGCGTTGGTCTGGATGAAGTGCTTACGGCTCTCGACGTCGTCGCCCATCAGCACCGAGAACACCTCGTCAGCGATGGCCGCCTGCTCGACCGACACCTGGAGCAGCGTGCGGCGGGTGGGATCCATCGTGGTCTCCCAGAGTTCCCCGGCGTCCATCTCGCCGAGGCCCTTGAGCCGTTGGAACTCGTTCTTGTGGTTCGGGTGCTCGGCGAGGAACGCCGCCTTGGTGGCATCGTCCTTCAGGTACACCTTGTTGCGCCCCACCTCGGTGGAGTACAGCGGCGGCTGGGCGATGTAGACGTGGCCGCCCTCCACCAACGGCCGCATCTGGCGGAAGAAGAAGGTCAGCAGCAGCGTGCGGATGTGCGAGCCGTCCACGTCGGCGTCGCACATGAGGATGACCTTGCCGTAGCGGATCCGCTCGGGGTCGAACTCCTCCTCCCCCACGCCGGCACCGATCGCCGAGATGAGTGCCTGGATCTCGGTGTTCTTGAGCATCCGGTCCAGGCGGGCCCGCTCGACGTTGAGGATCTTCCCGCGGATGGGGAGGATCGCCATGGTCTCGGAGTTCCGGGCGTCCTTGGCGGACCCACCTGCCGAGTTGCCCTCGACGATGTAGAGCTCGGACTCCCGAGGGTCCTTCGACGAGCAGTCGGCCAGCTTCCCGGGCAGGCCGGCGCCATCCAGGGCCGACTTCCGTCGGGTGGCGTCACGGGCGTTGCGTGCCGCCTCACGCGCCTTGGCGGCCTGGAGCGCCTTCTGCAGGACGCGCTTGGCCTCTGAAGGGTGCTCCTCGAGCCACTCGGCCAACTTGTCGTTCGTCGCCCGCTCCACGAGCGACCGGACGGGGACGTTGCCGAGCTTGCCCTTGGTCTGGCCCTCGAACTGCGGATCGGTCAGGCGTACCGACACGATCGCCGTCAGGCCCTCCCGGATGTCCTCGCCCTGCAGGTTGTCGTCCTTGTCCTTCAACAGCTGGTGCTCGCGGGCGTACCGGTTGACGGTGTTCGTGAGGGCCTTCTTGAAGCCCTCCTCGTGCATGCCGCCCTCGATGGTGTTGATCCCGTTCGCGAACGAGTGGAGCCCGTCGGAGTGGTAGCCGGTGTTCCACTGGAAGGCGACCTCGACCTCCATGGCCCCGGAGTCCGTCTCCTCGGCCTGGGCGAAGTAACCGACGTCGCTGAAGAGGGACTCCTTGGACGCGTTGACGTGCCGCACGAAGTCCCGGATGCCGCCCTCGTAGCAGTACTCAACGGGTTCCGCTGCGCCCGGACGATCATCCCGGAACGTGATCCGCAACCCGGCATTCAGGAACGCCATCATCTGGAGTCGTTCGAGCAGCGTGGTGGAACGGAACGAGACCTCGTCGAAGACGGTCGGATCGGGCCAGAAGCGCACCGTCGTCCCGGTCCGGGCGGTGCCGTCGTCGCCGAGCGGTGATGCACCGATCACATGCAACTTCTCGAGGAGCTCGCCACCGTCACTGAAGGCCATGGCGTG
>CAIPVR010000232.1 GCA_903868545.1 uncultured Actinomycetes bacterium | reverse complement strand
GGACCACCCCGCGTGCGACGAGAACCCCTCACCCGACAGCCGGACCGCGTCCAGATCGGTCACCACCGTGTCTCCCCACCACGGCTCATGGACCAACCAAACGGTGCCCGACTCCGCGAGGGACTGGCCGATGAGCACCGCACCGTCCGACTCCGAGACGGAGAAGTCGTAGCCAAAGAAAGAAGAGGACGCCAGATCCGCGGGCGGCAGCAGGCGGCCGTCGGACTCGCTGATCCCGTGGCCGCTACCCAGCGGGCCGTAGTTCACGTACACCGCGCCTGAGTAGAAGTCCCAATCGTGCGCGTCCGAGAAGGAGAGCAGGTCCAACGCCCCATCGCCGTCCAGGTCCGTCGCCGCCGGCGCGAGGATGTCGGTATCTGTACCGCCGAACCAGATCGCGCGGTAGACCACGTCGGCGTCCGCCGCTTCGATCTCGCCCCGCCGTTGCCCATCGAACACCCACAGGTACCCAGGCAGGTGCTCCCCAGAGTCACGGGGACGGCCCACGCTCCCCATCGCTACGTCCGGCCAACCGTCCCCCGTCAGGTCCGGCAACACCGCCACCGTAGCCCCAATTACGTCTTCTCGGTGGTCGCCCAGGTAGGTCGCCGCCGCTACGTCGGACACGAGGACCACCTCGCACAACCGAAGCTCGTCGGCCACGCCGTTGCAGTCGTCGTCGGCTCCGTTGCACACCTCCTCCGACCCCGGGTGGACCTCCGCGGCACCGTCGTCGCAGTCCTCGGCGTTGCCTACGTACCCCTCGGGCCGAACGCACGCCCACACCCCGCTCGTCCCGTGGCCGTATCCGTCTCCGTCTCCGTCCGGCGACCACCAACGCCCCGTGCTCGCGTCCAACCCGTCGTCCGCGTCGTCCACCCGCCCGTCACAATCGTCGTCCACCCCGTTGCACACCTCCGACCCGCCGGGGTTCACGCCCGCCGAACCGTCGTCGCAGTCGCCACCCGTCCATACGAACCCTGACGGCAGCGTACACCGCGGTTCGGTCGCCGCTCCTCCGTACCCGTCCCCGTCCCCGTCCCCGTACGCGACCTGCCGGTCCGTCGCGTCTTCGTCGATCAGGCCGTCACAGTCTTCGTCCACCTGGTCGCACCGCTCCTCCATACCAGGGTTCCGCAAAGCGTCCTGGTCGTCGCAGTCCTCCGCCGCCAGGTAGCCGTCCCCGTCCCGATCTCGCGGCTCCGGCTCCGGCTCCGCCGTCTCGAGCTTGGGGCCGCACGCGGTCAGCCAAATCAGCACCATCATGACCCCCCCCCCCACTCGATGGGGTCCCGCCTGCCCGGATTCACCCTCTTATAGCCTCCGGTGGGCTGCGGCAGCCACGGACCACAGTCCGCCTGCGTGCCCCCATACGACCACGGGGCCACCCCTTCGTACTGCTCCACCAAGGCCGTCAGGTCGGTGTATACGGGCGAGGACGGGTCCCGAAAATCCACCATCATCACCCAGAACCGCACGGTGACGGTGCCGAACGTCTCGCTGCTGGTGCTCGCCAGCTTCACCGCCACCCCGACGCGGCCCCACTGCTGGTCGCTGGTGGTGACGCCGGTCACCGCGCACTTCGCGGCCACTTCAATCGCAGCGCCGGAGATCACGGACCACGCCTCCGGCCGCAGCGGCCGCACGGGGCGGTCTGAACGCACGGCAACGGCTCGACGTCCGTCGTCCCGTCGACCGGGTCGATCAGGACGCCCACGATTCGGCTCCGAACACCTGGTCCCACGGGGCCAGCCACGCGGTCTTGCTCGTCACTTGCACCAAGAACAGGTGCGGGCCATTCGAACGCTGCCAGGCCATCTTGGCTCCACAGAGCACTCCGCCCGGAGCGCGCCCCCTGGATTCGTAACGCGCGTGGGTCACGGTGCAACGACTTGAGGCAGAGCCTGAACTTCGCGCCGCCCTGCACCCTGCCGGTCGTAGGGGACGCGACTACGGCGCCCCGGGCGCCACGATCCGCGGGACCACCCGCGCCATGCCGTCCGCGAGCCGCCACGGCGCTGCCCGATCCTCCGGGCTCGCGTACCCGATGCCGACCCGAGGCCCCCGCACGAT
>CAIPVR010000231.1 GCA_903868545.1 uncultured Actinomycetes bacterium | reverse complement strand
CCGCCGCGCCGACCGCGACCACGGCGCGGCCGCCACGAGCACCGGCCACCAGGCACGGGTCACCGCGCCGGCGAGCAGCCGTCCGGCACCCAGGTGCCCCACCAGCGCGAGCCGGACCGACTCGCGGGTGGGGAGCTGTTCCAGCCGCTGGGGCAGGGCCGCCGTGGTGCCGGCCACCACCGCCGCGCCCACCACCGGGTGACCGGCCGCCGCCGCGCCCCAGGCCGCCGCGCTCCACGGCGAGCACCGCACCGGCGCCACCGCACCCGGATGGCGCTCGTCGAGCAGGGCGGCGGACGTGCCGTAGGTGAGACGCTGGGCCAGCCAGGCACGCGCCGAGCCACGCACCTGGTGGCGCACCTCGGCGGAGGGCTCGTAGCGCACCCGCCACCCCGCCCCGGCGAGACGCCACACGAGGTCCACGTCCTCCCCGACGCGCAGCTGCGGATCGAAGCCGCCCACCTCGAGGTAGGCGTCACGGCGCAGCACGACTCCGGCGGCCGGCACGTACGACAGCCGGGTGCCCGCCACCACCGGCCCGGCCCGCGGGCCGAGATCGAGCGGCGATCGGTGGGCCTCGTAGCGGGCGAGCAGTCCGCGGCCGGGCTCGGGACGCACCCGGGCCGCCACGGCCGCCACCCGCTCGTCGGTGAACTGCGGGAGCAACCGCTCGAGCCAGTCGTCGGCCACGGTGCAGTCGGAGTCGAGCACGGCCACCAGCTCCGTCGCGGCGCGGCGGATCGCGTCGTCACGGGCCACTCCCGGTCCACCGGACCGCTCGCGCCGCACGTAGGAGGCCCCCGCCGCCTCGGCCACCCTGCGGTGCGCCACCGGGTCGAGGGAGCCGTCGTCCACCACCACCACGGCGGCGGGTCGCGACCCGGGCCGGGCCGCGCCCACCGACGCCAGCAACGCGGCCAGCCCGTCCGGCCGGTCGCGCACCGGCACCACGAGCGTGACCTCCGCGGCGGACCACGGCCCCTGCTCGGGGCGGAGGTTCACCACGCCGGCGTCGATCAGCGCGTTGAGCAGGCGGGCCTCACCGGGGCGGGCCTCGACGTCCGCGCCGGACGCCACACGGTCGAGCAGGCGGGCGCCGCCCTCGGTCATGCGGAAGAGCCGCAGCGGCGAACCCCCGAGAAGGAGTCGCCCACCGTCGAGCCGGCGGACGTCGGGGTCGACGCTGAACCTCACCGGGCCGGAGCCCCTGCGCCGGTGGTGGCGGACGGACTCACGAGGTCATCCCCCCGTCCACCGCCACCACGGAACCGGTCACCGCGGACGCACCCGGCGAGCAGAGCCACGCCACCGCGTCGGCCACCTCGTCGGGCTCGAGCAGCCGGCCCAGGCGGTGGTGCGCCGCGAAGTCCTCCACGTCGTCGAGGCCGTACGCCGACGCCGAGGCCCGGAGGATCTCGGTCCGTGTGGAGCCCGGCGCCACCGCATTCGCGGTGATCCCCGAGGCGCCGAGGTCGGCGGCGAGGCTGCGCACCAACCCCACCACCGCGTGCTTCGACGCCGAGTACGCCCCCATCGAGGGCAGGCCGCGGGTGCCCGCTGCGGAGGCCACCAGCACGAGCCTCCCGGTGCCGCCGGCCCCGGCCGGGCCCGCCAGCATCCGTGGCACCGCCTCGCGCACCACGTGCCACGCGCCGGTGACGTTCACGTCGAAGAGCGCCCGCCACGATCGCTCCGGCGTGTCCCACACCGGCCGGCCCCCCCACACGACCCCCGCCGCGCACACCACCGCGTCGACACGGTCGAGGTCCTCGACCGCCCTGGCCACCGCTGCGGCGTCGCGCACGTCGAGCACCACCGAGCGGGCGCCCGGGCCGCAGCGGGCGGTGGCCAGGGCGAGGTCCTCGGGCGTGGCGGTGGGATGGTCGATGCCGTCCACCGGCGCCGCCACGTCCGCCAGCACCACCCGGAACCCGTCCGCGGCCAGGCGCTGCGCCGTCGCCGCCCCGATGCCGCGGGCGGCGCCGGTCACGAGTGCCACGGGCCGGTCGGCGGCGGGGGGCGGCGCTGCGCTCACCCGTCCAGCGTGGCACGCCACCCGCGCACGGCAGCGGACAGGTCGGCGACCAGGTGCGCCAGCACCGACTCGCCCTCCGCCGCGGTGGCGCCGGTGGGGTCACCCAGCACGCCACCGGGGGTGACCGCCGCCAGCCCGTGCTCCCTGACCACGGGACCGATGTCGCGCCAGCGGGCGGTGGAGCCGGGGGCGAGGAGGTCGGTGCGCACCACCTCCGGGCAGAGGTGCAACAGCAGCGATGTCTCGGTCCGCCCGGCGTGCGAGTCGCCACCGGCCACCCGGGGATGCCAGGCGAGCACCGCACGGGCCTCGTCCCGGAGGCGCTCCGTCGCCACCGTCACCGCCTCCACGTTGCCGCCGTGGCCGTTGACGAGCACGACGCCGCCGAACGGGCGGGGCAGATCGGCACCCGGTGGGGGGAGCGCGGAACGCACCAGCTCCACCAGCAGCCCGACCAGCGCCTCGGTGCCGATCGACAGCGTTCCCGGGAACCCGGCGTGCTCACCCGAGGCGCCGACGGTCACCGGCGGTGCCACCACCACGCCGTCCTCCGCGTCGGCGAGCCGTCCGGCGCAGGCGACGGCGATGCGGGTGTCGGTGTCGAGCGGGAGGTGGGGGCCGTGCTGTTCGCAGCTGCCGAGCGGCACCGCGAGGACCGACCGCGCGGGCACCTCGGGCCACGCCAGCTCGGCCAGGCAGGACGACCGGCCCCGGGCCGTGGGGCCGGCCCCCTCGGGTCCGCGGACATCAGGGGCGCCGAGAGCGCCCTGAGGACCCCTATTCCCCGTCGGCACCGAGGTAGCCCCACGTACGGAGCTGGTCGAGGATCTCCCGCGCCGCCGCCGCCGGGGCGAGCTCCACCGTCCGGGGCGGGTTCCGCTCCACCAGCGCGCCCGTCAGCTGCACCACCCGGTCGAGCGCGTGGTCGCCGGCGGGGGCGGGCACCACGCGGGGCGGCGGCCGCCACGGCCGGGTGCGGGGTGGTTCCACGTGGTGCGCCGGCCGGCCGGGCCGCACCTCCACCTCGCGACCCCCCGAGGCCAGGGTGGCCGCGAGCGGGGCGCGGCGCAGCTCGGCCACCGAACCCTCCACCGAGAGCACCATCGGCACCGCAGCTTCCAGCACCTCGCGGCGGCCGCCGTCGAGGCGGCGCACGGCCCGCACACGGCCCCCGGCCACGGGTTCCACCCGCACGAGGCCGAGCGCCTGCGCGGCGCCGAGGTGGTGGGCCAGGAACGCCGGCACGGTGCCGCTGCCGCGGTCCGCGCTGTGGTCACCACACACCACCACGTCCGCGCCGAGCTGGCCCGCGGACAGCACCGCGGCGAGCTCCACCGCCGCGGCGTGCGACGGCTGGTCCGCACCGGTGTCCACTCGGACCACACGGTCCACCCCGGCGGCGAGCAGCTCGCGCAGCACCGGCTCGGCCCCGACCGGACCGGCACACACCACGGCCACCGGTGCGGACCACACCGCACCGAGCTGCAGCGCCACCTCCACCGCGGCCCGGTCGGCCTCGCTGATCCCCCAGCCGGCGCCGCCCGGCCCGCCCACGGAACGGACGGTGCCGTGCACGCGGTCCACCTCCGGACGGAGGTCGACCCACTTCACGCACGCGGCCACCTGCACGGCGGGGCCTCAGGTCCGGTGGAAGACGACGCCGTGGCCGCCCTCCGGATAGGTCCAGGTGATCGCACCCTCGCGGTTGCACACCAGGTAGCACGTGCCGCACTCGAAACACTGCTCGTAGTTGAACAGGATGCCGCCGTCGGCGGTGGGGACGAACAGGTTGGCGGGGCACGCCGTGATGCAACCCCGCGTGGAGCAGTCGCGGCACTTGGTGTCATCCACGGTGATGTGGGCCCGGTCCTCGTCGATGCGGAACTCGACGGAACCCATCCGGGCCTCGAAGCTGATCTCGGGGTAGGTGCCGGCGCTCATGACTCTCTCCTGCGGGGACGGCCCAGTCTCGCTCAGCCGAACGTGCGGAGTGCACGCAGGGAGTGGCTCACCACGTCGCGGACCTTCACACCGTTGCGCTTCAACTCCTGACGGAGGATCCGCCGCAGGCCCGGCTTCGGCTCGGGGTTGTCGACCCGGAACATCCGCTCGGCCACCCCGCAGGCCAGGCCCGGCAGCTGGCGCTGGGCGAGGTCCGACATGACGAGGTGCGGCGCGTCACGGAGCTTGCGGTGGTCGGCGAGCACGAAGCTCGACTCGAGCCGGCTGCGGTACCCGGCGAGACCCTCGTTGGACGTGTCACCCCGTTGCAGGGCCCGCGCCGCGGCACGCCCCGCGGCCGCGCCCGAGCCGATCGCGAAGTTCACGCCCTCCAGCCAGATCCCCGCGGCCAGGCACATCGCGGCGGCGTCGCCGGCCACGAGCATCCCGTCGCAGCTGAGCTCCGGCATCATGTCGTAGCCGGCCTCGGGGATGACGTGCGCCGAGTACTCCTTCACCTCGCCGCCCTCCACGAGAGGGGCGATCGCCGGGTGCTCCTTCATGCGACGGAGGAGTTCCTCGGGCCGGGTGCCACCCGCGGCCAGCGCCGGCAGGCTGAGCACCAGCCCCACCGACAGCGTGTCGGTGTTGGTGTAGAGGAACCCGCCACCCGGCACGTCGCCGGTGCAGCCCACGATCTCGTAGTCCACCCCGTGGTCGCCGCGGACGCCGAAGCGCTCGTCGATCACCTCGCGGGGCAGGGCGATGGTCTCCTTCACGCCGACCGTGAAGTTGGCCGGGTCCGTGTGGGGGTACAGCCCGGCCTCCTTGGCCAGGAACGAGTTCACGCCGTCGCAGGCGATCACCACATCGGCGGTCAGGTCGCCGTCGGGCCGGTCGGTGCGCACGCCCACCACCCGGTCGCCGTCGCGCAGGAGGCCGGTGGCCGTGGTGGAGGTGACGAGCACGGCGCCCGCATCGGTGGCCTTGCCGGCCAGCCAGGCGTCGAAGTCCGGGCGGTAGGCGGTGGCCCCGTTGTACGGCGGACGGCCCCACGACTCGGTGCGGAAGTCGACCGTGAGGGCCTGGTGGCCGGTCATGATCATGGTCGCCCGGCGGGTGACCCACCGCTGGACCGGGGCCTCGTCCCACCAGCCGGGGACCAGCGTGTCGAGGATGCGGCCGTAGACCACCCCGCCGTACATGTTCTTCGAGCCGGGGAACGGCCCGCGCTCGAGCAGGTACACCGACCGGCCGGCACGGGCGAGCTCCAGGGCCGCCGCGGCGCCGGCGGGGCCGGCACCCACCACGATGGCGTCGACGTCAGGCACCGGCCCGCTCCGCGCTCGCGCCCCCGTCGGCGGCGGCACCGTCACCCAGCAGCGCGGCGAGCTCGTCGAGGGTGGCGTTGGCGTCGGCCACCACGGCGAGGTCGGCCATCGTCATCATCGGGCAGTGGGGCTCGGTGTTCACGCTGATGATGTGCTCGGGGTCGCCGAGGCCGGCCGTGTGCTGCACGGCGCCCGAGATCCCGAAGGCGAGGTAGAGGCGGGGGTCGACCACCACCCCGGTGGTGCCGATCTGGCGTTCGTGGCCCACCCACCCGCGGTCGGTGATCACGCGGGTGGCGCCCATCGCTGCGTCGAGGGCGGCGGCCACCTCGCCGAGTTCGTGGAAGCGTTCCGCCGAGTCGAGGCCGGCGCCGCCGCCGAGGATCCGGGGTGCCTCGGCGAGGTCCATCGTGGCGACGTCGGGCGGGAGCACCTCGAGCACCTCGGCCTCGGGACCGGCGGGCGCGTCGAGCACCAGCTCCTCCGTCGTCCCCGCCGGGGTGTCGTCACCCGAGGGGTGCGGGTGGGCCGGCCCCGTCCCGGGCTGCAGGGTCACCACCACCGGGTCGCGGGGGTGGTGCTCGGCCAGCACGGCACCGCCGAAGCAGGACGTGGCGACCCGTCCGTCGCGCACCTCCACCGCACCGGCCAGGACGGGCCGCTCGAGCAGGGCGGCGAGACGGGGGGCCAGGTCCCGCCCGTCGGGCGAGCCCGGCAGCAGCACCATGTCCTCGTCCACCAGCAGGGGGGCCAGCGCGGCGGCCCACGTCCCGGGAGCGAAGCCCGGCGTGTCCCACCAGCGGGTGCGGGTGGCCACCCCGGCGAGGCCCTCCACCGCGCCCCGGGCGCCGGAACCCACCACCAGGGCCCGCCCGGCGGCGACCGCCACCGTCTCGGCGGCGCCGGCCGGCAGCGCGCCGTCGCGGACGGGCACCACGGCGATGCGGGTCGGCTCGGCCATGGGCCGAAGGTACTCGCCCGCCCGACCGGCCCCCCAAGTCATCACGGGCCCGAGTGGGCGGCAAGGGGATGACCGGCGCGGGGATGACCGGAACAGGGATGTCCGGCACAGGGATGACCGGCGCCGGTCCCGATGGGGCGAGAATGATCCGATGGGAGCCGGACACTCGCACGGTGCTGGACACGGCCACTCCCACGGCTCGGCCGCGGCGCGCTCAGGCGCATCGGCCCGACGGCCGCTGGCGATCGCCCTCGCGCTCGGCCTCGCCACGTTCGCCGTGCAGATCGTCGTGGCGCTCGCCACCGACTCGCTCGCCCTCCTGACCGACTCGGCCCATGTGCTCACCGACGTGGCCGGCATCGGCCTCGCCCTCGCCGCCGTCGTGGTGGCGGGCCGGCCCACCCGCCCCGAGCGCACCTTCGGCCTCTACCGCCTCGAGGTGCTCACCGCGCTGGCCAACGCCGTGCTCATGCTGGGCGTGGCGCTGTGGGCCCTGGTGGAGGGCATCGGCCGCCTCGGCGACCCACCCGACGTTCCGGGACTGCCCGTGCTGGTGGTCGGCGCCCTCGGGCTGGCCACGAACCTGGTGTCGCTCCGGCTGCTCTCGGGCGGTCGGTCGATGGTGTCCGAGGGGGCCCGCCTCGACGTGCTGGCCGACACCATCGGGTCGGTGGGGGTGATGGTCGGCGCCGTGGTGATCCTCGCCACCGGCGCGGTGGTGGCCGACGCCTGGGTGGGCCTGGCCATCGCCGTATGGATCGTCCCCCGCTCGCTCCGGCTCGCCACGGACGCCCTGAGGGTGCTCGTCCAGGCCGCACCCGAAGGGATGGACCTGGCGGAGGTGAGCGCGGACCTGGAGGACATCGAGGGCGTGGTCGAGGTCCACGACCTGCACGTGTGGACCCTCACCTCCGACATGGAGGTGCTCACCGCCCACGTGATGGTGCGCACCGACGCCGACCACCACGGCGTGCTCGACACCGCCCGCGAGGTGCTGGCCCGGCGCCACGGCATCCACCACGCCACCCTGCAGGTGGAACCCGAGGACCACGCGGGCTGCGACGAACTGGACTGGTGACCGGGACGCCGGTCAGCCCTGCAGCGCAGGGGTGCGGTCGGCGGCCGGGATGGCCGCACCGACCCGCTCGCCGTCGATCACCGCGGCGTGCGCCCGACGGGGGGCCAGCGCGTCGCCCACCAGGTGCACGTCCACGCCGGCGTCGCGCAGCTCGCGGTGGAGCCCGTCGAGCGGAGCGGACGGCACCGCCAGCACGATCCAGTCGGGCTCCCGGGTGTGCATCGTGCCGGTCGGGTGGTGCTGCAGGTTGAGCACGATCCCTCCGTCGGCGCCCGCCTCCACACCCATCGGCACGAGCTCGGTGGACTGCACGATCCCCTTGGCGCCGGCCCGGATCCACCAGTTCTCGAGGTCGAGGGTGATCCCGAGGTCCTGACCGACCACCATGCCGGGACTGACCACCTCCACCGAGCAGCCGCGGTCGGCGAGCAGCTCGGCGACGGAGGTGGCGTGGTGGAAGCCGAGCTCGTCGAGCACGAGCACCGAGCCGGTGGGGTGGGCGGTGCCCTCCAGCACGTCGCGCACGTCGGCGATCCGGGTCTCGTCGGCCGGCGCCCACCAGGGCCGCGACGGCACGGAGCCGGTGGCCACCACCACGGTGTCGGGCCGGCGGGCGAGGACGGACGCCGCAGTGGCCTCCACCCCGTACTCGATCTCCACGCCCGAGCGTCCGGCCTCGTGCAGCTGGTTGCGGACCAGGTCGCCGAACTCGGCCCGGTTGGGAACGGTGGCGGCCAGCCGGACCTGCCCGCCGGCCTGCGGCGCCTTCTCCAGCACGGTCACGTGGTGGCCGTTCCGGGCAGCGGCGATCGCCGCCTGGAGCCCCGCGGGCCCGGCACCCACCACCAGCACCCGGCGACCGACCGTCACCGGCCGGGCCTCGCCGACGCCGTCCGCCTCACGGCCGGTCCGGGGGTTCTCGATACAGCCCAGCCAGCGGTTGAGGCCCATGCGGCCCACACACTCCTGGTTGCAGCTGAGGCACAGGCGGGTGTCGTCGGTGTAGCCGGCGCGGGCCTTGGCCACGAAGTCGGGGTCCGCGATCTGGCCCCGCACCACGCCGACGAGGTCGCACTGGCCCTCCTGCAGGGCACGTTCGGCCTGCAGCGGATCCTTGAACCGCCCCACACCCACGATGGGCAGGTCCACCGCGGTGCGCAGCGCCGAGGGGATGAACATCGAGTAGCCCGGCGGGATGTGCATCGACGCCTCGATCATGAACAGGGAGGCAGTGGCCACCCCGATCGACGTGTTGATGTAGTCCACCTGTCCGGTGGCCTCGACCATGCGGGCCACGGCCACGGCGTCGTCGATGGTGGTGCCACCCTCGATGAGTTCGTCGCCGCACAGCCGCACGCCGAGCGCGAGATCGGCACCGATGGCGGCACGGACGGCGGCCACGATCTCCAGCAGGATCCGGGCCCGGTTCCCGAGGCTGCCGCCGTAGTCGTCGGTGCGCCGGTTGGTGGCGGGCGACAGGAAGCCGCGGACGATGGAGGAGTGCGAGCACTGCAGCTCGATGCCGTCGAAGCCGCCCTCGGCGCAGTGTTCGGCCACCCGCGCGTAGCTGGCGACGATCTCCGCGATCTCCGTGGCGTCGACGGCCTTCGGCACCTCGCGGAACAGCGGGTCGGCCACCGGCGACGGGGCCCACACGGGCAGGCGCGAATAGAGCGACGAGGCCTGGCCGCCGTTGTGGTTGATCTGGGCGAAGATCGGCACCCGGTGGCGGTGGACCGCCTCGGTGATGCGCCGGTAGCCGGGGATGACCTCCCGGTGGAAGCCGTGGATGAGCTTCTCGTACGGCCAGTCCGTGGGGTGGGTCGAGTGCTCCTCGGTGATGATCAGCCCGGCACCACCGGCGGCCCTCGCCGCGTAGTAGGCGGCGTGCTGCTCCGTGGGCAGGCCGTCCTGCGCGTAGTTGGTGAGGTGCGCCGAGAACACGATGCGGTTGCGCACCGTGACGGGCCCGAGCTGCAGCGGCGACCAGATGAGCTGCTCCGGCATGGACTCAGGCTACGACCCTCCCGGCCCCCCACCGAAATAGGGGTCCTCAGGGCGCTCCCGGATACCCCGACCGCCGAGAACGCCGGCGGAGTGGGTCTCAGGCGTCGGTACGGCGTCCGCGGAGCACTGCGGTGAGCACGCCGGCCACGGTGGACGCCGCAGCCACTGCGCCGCCGGCCACCGCCGCGGCCCGGTTCCACATGAAGTGGCCCTTGCCGCCGTCGGGCAGGTCGGTCACATGGCGCTCGGAGTCGACGAGCACGTCGCCCACCGGCTCGAGGCCGAAGCTGACCAGACGGCCGTTGCGCACGTGGCCGAACAGGCCCCCGGGCAGGGCGACGGCCACGTCGTCATGGGTACGGAAGGCGGAGTCGGCGGCCTTGGCGAGGTCCACCGCCTGCTGGATGGTCTTCTCGAGCACTGCCTTGGTCGTCGTCAGCATCTCTTCGCCTCCTCGCCGGCATCGTTGCCGCAGGTTCCCCCGGCACGGACCCGGACGGGCCCACCGGTCGCCCCCAACCGCCTGTGATCGCACCTTCAGCGTACTCCCGGGGAGGCACCGGGCAACAGGGGTGGCCGGTGAACTCCCGGCGAACTGCTCAGCCGACGGTCCAGGTGGAGCCGGAGTGGAGGAGCGCGCCCAGCGCGTCCCGGCCGGGCGGCGGCCCCGGCGAGGTGGCGATCCCGTAGACCGGCCGCTCGACCGCCCGGAAGACCCCCATCGGGGTGGGGGCGTCGGGGTTCGGGGCCAGACGGCTGAGGGCGAAGGCGATGCCCGGATCGTCACGGGTCTCGTCGTGCACCAGCAGCGCGTCCTCGGCCACGTCGGCCACGTCGACCACCACCGCACCCACGTCGGGGTCGAGCACCACGCCCCTGGACCCGTCGGGGCCGAAACGGATCGGCTCACCCTGGCGGAGGGGGATCACCATCTCCTCGCGGGCCGACTTCGAGGTGATCTCGGCGTAGGCGCCATCGTTGAACACGTTGCAGTTCTGGAGCACCTCCACGAACGCGGCGCCCCGGTGCGCATGGGCCCTCCGGAACGTCTCCACCATGTGGGCGCGGTCCATGTCGTGGGTGCGGGCCACGAAGGTGGCGTCCGCGCCGAGCGCCACCGACAGCGGGTGCAGCGGGGCGTCCTCCGAACCGCGGGGACTGGACTTGGTCACCTTCCCCTGTTCGGACGTGGGCGAGTACTGACCCTTGGTGAGCCCGTAGATCCGGTTGTTGAACAGCAGGATCGTGAGGTCCACGTTGCGGCGCAGCGCATGGAGCAGGTGGTTGCCCCCGATGGAGAGCAGGTCGCCGTCGCCGCCCACCACGAACACCGAGAGGTCCGGGTTGGCGAGCGCGATGCCGGTGGCGATGGCCGGGGCCCGGCCGTGGATGCCGTGCAGGCCGTAGCTGTCGACGTAGTAGGGGAAGCGGGCCGCGCAGCCGATGCCCCCGACCACCACCACGTCCTCGCGGCGCACGCCCATGTCGGGCAGTGCGAACTGGAAGGCGGCCAGGATCGAGTAGTCCCCGCAGCCGGGACACCACCGGACCTCCTGGTCGCTCTGCCAGTCGGCTCGGGTGGTCCCGGGGACCGGCCCGCGGTCACGTCCCGGAGCGGCGACCGACACGGGTGTGGGCGGTGGCGTCATGGGTGTCGTTCCATCAGTGCGGTCCCCCTCAGTCCAGGATCTTCTCGAGCTCGACCACGAGCTCGGCGGCGGTGAACGGCTGGCCCGCGACCTTGTTCACCGGCCGGGCGTCGACCAGGAAGGTGGAGCGCAGCAGCAGGGCGAGCTGGCCGAGGTTCATCTCCGGCACCAGGACCCGCGGCGCGTCGGCGAGCACCTCGCCGAGGTTCGGCGGGAACGGGTTGAGGTGGCGCAGGTGCACGTGGGCCACGCGCCGGCCCCCGGCCCGCACGCGCTCCACGGCGTCGGTGATCGCGCCCCAGGTGGACCCCCACCCCACCACGAGCACCTCGGGGTCCTCGGCGTCGCCCTGCACCTCCACCGGCGGGACGGTGCCGGCGATGCCCGCCACCTTCGCCGCCCGCAGCTCGGTCATCCGCTGGTGGTTGGCCGGGTCGTAGGAGATGTCGCCGGAGCCGTCGGCCTTCTCGATGCCGCCGATGCGGTGCTCGAGGCCCGGCGTGCCCGGCACCGCCCACGGGCGGGCCAGGGTGTCGGGGTCGCGCAGGTAGGGCCAGAACTCGGGCGTGCCGTCGGGGGCGGTGTGGTTGGGTTCGGTGGCGAAGCCCACCCGAAGGTCGGGCAGCGACTCCACTGCGGGCAGGCGCCAGGGTTCGGCCGAGTTGGCCAGGTACCCGTCGCTCAGCAGGATCACCGGTGTGCGGTACGCGAGGGCGATCCGGGCCGCCTCCACGGCGGCGTCGAAACAGTCCGACGGACGGGAGGCGGCCACGACCGGCACCGGCGACTCGCCGTGGCGCCCGAACATCGCCTGGAGCAGGTCGGCCTGCTCGGTCTTGGTGGGCAGCCCGGTGGACGGCCCGCCGCGCTGGATGTCCACCACCACGAGCGGCAGCTCGAGGGACACGGCGAGGCCGATGGCCTCGGCCTTGAGCGCCAGGCCGGGACCCGACGTGGTGGTGACCGCGAGGTCGCCGGCGAACGCGGCGCCGATGGCGGCGGTGCACGCTGCGATCTCGTCCTCCGCCTGGAACGTCCGCACCCCCATCCCCGGGTGGCGGCTCAGTTCGTGGAGGATGTCCGAGGCCGGCGTGATCGGGTACGAGCCGAGGAACAACGGCAGCTCGGCGAGCTGCCCGGCGGCGATCAGGCCCCAGGACAGGGCGGTGTTGCCGGAGATGCTCCGGTACGTGCCCGGTTCGCGCACCACCGGCGGCACGACGCGGGTGACCGGGATGAGCTCGGTGGTCTCGCCGAAGTTGAGGCCCACCTCGAAGGCCGTGAGGTTCGCGGCGAGCACCTGGTCCTTTCCGTTGAACCGGTCGCGGATCCACGACCGCACACCCTCCGGGTCACGGTGGTACATCCAGCAGAGCAGCCCGAGGGCGAAGAAGTTCTTCGACCGTTCGGCGTCGCGGGACTTCACGCCGAGTTCCTTGACGGCGGTCACGGTGAGGGAGGTCATGGGCACCTCCACCACCTCGAAGCCCTCGAGGTCGCCGGTGTCGCGCGGGTCGACGTCGTAGCCGGCCTTCCGGAGGTCGCGTTCGCCGAAGGCGTCGGTGTTCAGGACCACGGTGCCGCCGGGCACCACCTTGGGCAGCTCGGCGCGCAGGGCCGCGGGGTTCATCGCCACCAGCACGTCGGCCGCGTCACCCGGGGTGGTCACCTCGTGGCCGGCGATGTGCACCTGGAACGCGCTCACCCCGGGGAGGGTGCCCGCGGGGGCACGGATCTCGGCCGGGAAGTCGGGCAGGGTGGACAGGGCGTTGCCGGCGAGGGCGCTCACGGCGGTGAACTGGTTGCCGGTCAACTGCATCCCGTCACCCGAGTCACCGGCGAGCCGGATGACGACCCCGGTCACCTCCTCGGAGGGCTTCCCGCCCGACCCGCCGACGGTCACGTCCGTGTCGTCCAGCACCCATCCCCCTCGATGTGGCTGCCGTAGAAGTCGCTGCCCGGGCGGGCGTCCTGGCGATGGCCGTCACGGCCGCCCGGATCGGGCCCGACGGTAACACCGCCCGTCGACGCCGCGGCGTCCGGTCGAGCTCGAGGGCGCGCTGCTCAGCCGAGGTCGAGGGCGGTGCGGCGGCCCTCGAGGATCGCCTCGTGGGTGGTGCGGGGAGCCACGCAGTCGCCGGCGCGGGAAGGGCGGGTCCCGATCGAGGCCCGCACCCCCTCCCAGAGCGCGTCGTCGGGGAGCCGGTGGCCGGCGTCGACCACCAGACCCACCTCCAGCTCGGTGCGCGCTCCGGAGAAGCGGTCCTCCAGCACCGCCACCCCGGCACCCACCCGTCGCAGCAGCGCCCGCCGGTGCATGGTCACGCCGGCCTGCGCGAGGCGCGCGTTGGCCGGTGCCAGGTCGCCGGAGCGTGCCAGCTCGTTGCCCACGATGTGGTCGGGGGTGGCGAGGTGCACCGGCCTGCCGGTAGCGGCGAGCAACTCGGCGACGGCCACACCCGTGGGTCCACCGACCGGGTCCCACACCAGCACGGCGGCGCCGCCGGGCCCGGCGGCGCCGCGGGCGGGGTCGTCGAGCACCTCGGCCGCGGGCACCACCACGGCGCCCTCGTCCACCTCGAACTCCGGGCGACCGTGACGGCCGCCGGTCGCCACCAGCAGGTGCGGCACCAGGGCGGCCTCGGCGTCGGTCACCTCGTGACCCAACCGCACGTCCACGCCCGACCGCTCGAGCTCGCCGGCGTACCAGTCGGCGAGCAGCGCGAACCGCTCACGGCCGGGCTGGCGGGCCACCGTGCGGAGTCGGCCGCCGAGGACGTCGGCCCGGTCCGCGAGACGCACCGAATGCCCGCGGAGGGCGGCCACCCGGGCGGCCTCCATACCGGCGGGGCCCGCCCCGACCACGAGCACGTCCACCGGGTCGAGCGCCGCGCCCCGCACCACCGGGTCCTCCCACTCGTGGCCGCTCGCCGGCTCCACGGCGCAGCTCACGATCGGGTTGCGGTTGTCGCGCACCATGCAGTTCTGGTTGCACAGGGTGCAGGGCCGGATCCGCGCCGGCTCGTCGGCGGCAGCCTTGCCGGCGAGCAGCGGGTCCGCGATCTGCGCCCGGGTCATCTCCACCGCGTCGGCGGTGCCGTCGTCGAGCGCGGCGGCGGCCATGGCCACGTCCACCACCGAGCCCTGCGCCACCACCGCGGTGGCATCACCGGCGGCGTCACGCACCGCGGCGCGCACCGTCCGGCACAACTCGAGGTTGAACCCGGGGGGCGTGTGGCCGTCGGGCCGGGTGGCACCGGCGGAGAAGATGGCGCCGCGCACCACGGTGAGCAGGTCGGGGCGGGTGAGCGGGTCGGCGCACAGCGACGCCGCGAGTTCGGCGCCGGCGTCCGGGGTGATGCCCGCCCACGGGGCCAGCTCGTCGCACGAGAGTCGCAGGGCGAGCACCCGCTCGGCGCCGATCGCGGCACGGACCGCTGCCAGCACGTCACGCAGGAAGCGGCTGCGGTCGGTGCCCCATTCGTCGTCGCGGGTGTTGGTGAGCCCGGACAGGAACTGGCGGGCCAGGGAGAACTGCCCGGCGTTGACCTCCACACCGGCGCACCCGGCGTCGACCGCGAGCTCGGCGGCCGACACGAAACCGTCGACGACGGCCGCGATGTCGTCGCCCTCCATCACCTTGGGCACCTCGCGGGTGTTCACCTCCGGCACCGGCGACGGCGCCCAGAGCTCGCGCTGGCTCCAGTGGGAGGTGCCCTGGCCCCCGCTGTGGCCGAGACCGGCCAGCACCGTGGCACCGTGCTCGCCGCAGGCCGCGACCACCCGGGCCCAGCCGTCCCGGCACTCACCGGCGAGCGGTGCGCGCTCGAGGGGCCAGTCGGAGGGGTGGACCGAGGCCTCCTCGGTGACGATCAGGCCACAACCCCCCTCGGCCCGGCGCCGGTAGTAGGCGACGTGGCGGTCCGACATGGCCCGGCCCCGACCCAGGTTGGTCTCGTGCGGGCCGAACACGATCCGGTTGCGGACGGTGACGCCGGCGAGGTCGAGCGGGTCGAGCAGCGAGGGCACCCCACATGCTGCCCCGCGCCCGATCCTCCCGGGAAATAGGGGTCCTCAGGGCGCTCCGAGCGCCCGTGACCGCCGCAGACCCGGACCGGCCGCCTCAGACGCGGACGCGACGGGTAGGGCGCAGGGTCACGGGCGAGGGCACCGGCACCCCCGGCCGGCCGTGGTCCTGGGACGGCCGCGGAGCCACGGCGTCACGGTCGGCCGCGAGTGCGGCCAGCAGCGGCTCGGCGTTGCCGAGGACGCACTCCGGGTCGGGATCGGTGAGCTCGAGGCCCACGAAGAACTTCGACGCCATGCAGCCGCCCTGGCAGGCGTCGTAGCTGCCGCAGCTCACGCAGGCACCCTCGCTGTCGGGCTCCCGCAGCGACGCGAACAACTCGGAGTCGCGCCACACGCTGGTGAAGCCCCCGGGCCCGCGCACGTTGCCGGCGAGGAACTCGTCGTGGATCACGAAGGGGCAGGCGTACACGTCGCCCACCGGGTCGATCAGGCACACCACCCGGCCCGCGCCGCACAGGTTGAGCCCCGGCAGTGGATCGCCGAGCGCCGACAGGTGGAAGAAGGAGTCGCCGGTCAGCACGTCGTGGCGGTCGAGCAGCCACCGGTACAGGTCGCGCTGCTGGGCCTGCGTGGGGTGGAGCTGCTCCCACGTGTCGGCGCCCCGGCCCGACGGCCGCAACCTCGTGACGCGCAGCTGCGCCCCGTACGAGTCGGCCATGGCCTTGAGGTCGTCGAGCTGGTCGACGTTGTGGCGGGTGACGACCACGCTCATCTTGAACGCGCCGAACCCGGCGTCCGCGAGGTGGTCCATGGCCTGGCGGGCGGCCGCGTAGGCGCCGTCGCCGCGCACCGCGTCGTTCACGCCCGCCGTGGCCCCGTCGAGGCTGACCTGCACGTCGAGGTAGTCCATGCCCGCGAGGCGTCGGGCCGCGGCGGCGTCGACGAAGGTGCCGTTGGTGGAGAACTTCACGCCCACCTGGTGCCCGACGGCGTACTCGACGATCGGGAAGAAGTCGGGGCGCAGCATCGGCTCACCACCGCCGAGGTTCACGTAGAAGACCTGCAGGCGCTGCAGCTCGTCGATGACGGCGAAGCACTCCTCGGTGGAGAGCTCGGACGGGTCGCGCCGGCCGGAACTGCTGAGGCAGTGCGAGCAGCTCAGGTTGCAGGCGTACGTGAGCTCCCAGGTGAGGCAGATCGGCGCGTCGAGGCCGAGGCGGAACTCGTCGACGAGCGGCCGGGTGGCGGCCGGCGGCTGCGGGGCGACCGCGGGGGCCGAGGGAGCGGGCGAGCCGGACTCAGGCGGCACGGTCGCCTTCCACGGTCAGGATGCCGGAGTCGGTCAGCGTTGCCAGCGCCCGCAGGAACGCCGGACGGCGGCGCTCCTCCACCCCGGCGGTGTCGAACGCCTCGTCCACGGTGGTGCGGCCGTCGAGCGAGCGCACCACGGTCACGAGGTCGGGGTGCTTCAGGAAGCTCAGTCGCCGGTTGCCGAAGTGGTAGGCCAGCGCGCCGAAGCGCTCGGGCCGCAGCGCGACCTGCGGGTCGAGCATCGGACGGTCCCCCAGCTGGACGGTCACGGTGCGGGGCTCTCCGGTCGGGACGGGGTGGGCGTCAGTAGACGCCGCACATCCCGTCGATGGAGACCTCCTCGACGAGCAGCTCGTCCTCGAGCGCCTCCTCGTCGGACACCTCGGTGTCGGCCTCGATCACGTCCACGGTCACGCTGTCCACAGTTCACCCCGGAGATCGGTCGTCGTGCGGGCGGATCGTAGACCGCCGCCGCCCCGCGGCGCCCGTGCACGGGCTTCACGACCCCGCGGCCGTGGTGTAGAACCGGAACGCCCGCCCCGCACCGGAGCGGGTCGCGGTGTGCCGGCGCCTCCGGTCCACGGCGTCACCGGAACCGCAGTGCCACCGGAACCACAGGGGGATCCCATGCCGACGAAGACCCGAGCCGCTGTCCTGTGGGGCCCGCAGCAGGAGTGGAAGGTCGAGGAGATGACCCTCGACGACCCGGGGCCGGGCGAGGTGATCGTCGACACCGCGTTCGCCGGCATGTGCCACTCCGACGAGCACGTCGTCACCGGCGACCTGCCCGTGCCGTTCCTGCCCTTCGTGGGCGGCCACGAGGGCTCGGGCGTGGTCCGCGAGGTGGGTCCCGGCGTCACCGCCGTGGCCCCCGGCGACCACGTGGCCATGTCGTTCATCCCGTCGTGCGGACGCTGCCGCTGGTGCTCCACCGGCCGCCAGAACCTGTGCAACGACGGCGCGAAGCTCTTCGATCTGCAGATGATGACCCGCACCGAGGGTCAGAGCTCCCACCGGATCGGTGACGCCGAGGCCGCCCGCTTCGCCCAGCTCGGCACCTTCTCGGAACACCTGCTGGTGGCGGAGACGTCGCTCGTGAAGGTGGAGCCCGACCTCAGCCTCGCCGCCGCCGCACTGGTCAGCTGCGGCGTGGCCACCGGCTGGGGTTCGGCGGTGCACCGGGCACAGGTGCAGCCCGGCGACAACGTGGCGGTGATCGGCGTCGGCGGCGTGGGCATCAACGCGGTGCAGGGTGCGCGGATGGCCGGCGCCAAGCGGGTCATCGCCATCGACCCGGTGGAGTTCAAGCGCGAGAAGGCGATGGAGATGGGCGCCACCCACACCTACTCCTCGGTGGAGGAGGCGCTGCTCGCCGTGCCCGACCTCACCTGGGGCGACATGTGCGACGCAGTGATCCTGGTGCCGGGAGTGGTGACCGGCGACATGATCGAGCCGGCCCTGAACCTGACGTCGAAGGGGGGCACGCTCGTGGTCACCGCCCTGGCCGGCCTCATCGAGAGCGACGTCCAGATGAACCTGTTCATGCTGGCGATGATGAACAAGGAGGTGAAGGGCACCGTGTTCGGCTCCGGCAACCCCCGCGCCGACATCCCCGCCCTCCTCTCCATGTACCGCGAGGGCGCCCTGAAGCTCGACGAGCTGATCACGAACCGGTACACGATCGACCAGGTGAACCAGGGTTACGAGGACATGCGCGCGGGCAAGAACATCCGCGGGGTCATCGAGTTCTGACGGCGGTCGCGGGTCACGGGCGTGTCACCCGATCCTGACGGCGCCGCCGGCGCCGAGCTGCTCCGCCGCCTCACCACACGCGTGGTGGGGCGGCGGCGCGAACTGGAGTCGTTGGTGGCCGCGCTCGCCGCCGGCCGGCACCTCCTGCTCGAGGGGCCGCCGGGAACCGGCAAGTCGACGGTGCTGCGCGCCCTCGCCGAGGAGTCGGGCCGGAGCTTCGAGTTCGTGGAGGGCAATGCGGAGCTCACACCGGCACGGCTGGTGGGCGCCTTCGATCCCGCGGCCGTGCTGTCGGCGGGCTACTCCCCCGAGGTCTTCGTGGACGGCCCGCTCGTCACGGCGCTGCGCGACGGGTCGCTGCTGTACGTGGAGGAGATCAACCGCATCCCCGAGGAGACCCTCAACGTGCTCATCACCGTGATGAGCGAGGGCGAGCTGCACGTGCCGCGGCTCGGCCGCGTGGCCGCGGCCCCCGGGTTCCGCCTGGTGGCGGCCATGAACCCGTTCGACGCGGTGGGCACCGCCCGGATCGCGTCGGCCGTGTACGACCGCTGCTGCCGGCTGGCCATGGGCTACCAGGACGCCGGCGAGGAGGCCCTGGTCGTGGGCACCGCGGCACCGGCGGCCGCGACGGCACTGGGGCCCGGCGGGGTGATGGCCGCGGTGGCCACCGTGCGGGACAGCCGCGACCACCCCGAGGTGCGCACCGGTTCGTCGGTCCGCGGGGCGATCGACCTCTCGCTCGTGGCGGTGGAGCTCGCAGCGGTGCGCGGACTGGAACCGCTCGACCCGTCGGTCACCCTCGACGCAGCGCTGCTCGCGCTGTCGGGCCGGGTGCGGGTGCGGGAAGGCAGCAGCCGCTCGGCGGAGGAGGTGGTGACGGAGTTGTGGTCGCGCCACTTCGCGCCCGCCGACCCCGACGGTGACGGCACCCCGGAGGGCGACACCGGCGACGGTCCGCCACCGGGAAAAGCCTGACCCCGCCCCCGGGACGGGGCGGGCCCGAACGCGACGACGTCAAGGAGGGCGACGCGGCACGCGACGCGGTGGCGGAGGCGGGGCGCCGCACCACCAGCCGGCGCGACCTGTCGCGCCGCGACCGCTTCGAGGAGATCTCCCCCGACGTGGGCGTGCTCGACGAGGCGGCCTTCGACGAGGCCCTGGCCGAGGACCCCGACGCGACGCTGGCGCTGCTCGCCGACATGACCGGCGCCACCGACGAGGCCCTCCGCACCCTGGCCCGCCGACTGGCCGGACGCGTCCTGGTCGACCTGGCCCGGATCGGCCCGGAACGCCGGCGGGGCGTGGGCCGCCTGCGACGCCTGCCCCTGTCGAGGGCCGAGGGCGACGTGGACCTCGACGCCTCGCTCGACGCGGTCGCCCTGGCCCGGGCCGGTGGACCGCTCGACGCCGACGGCGTGCGCGTGGGCGCATGGAGCCGGCCCGACACCGCCGTGTGCCTGCTCGTCGACCGCTCCGGCTCGATGGCCGGTGACCGGCTCGCCGCCGCGGGGGTGGCCGCAGCCGCCGTGCTGTTCCGGGCACCGCTCGACTGCTCCGTCGTGGCCTTCGCCGAGGACGCCGTGGTGCTCAAGGCCCAGGACGAGGTGCGCACGGCGGACGAGGTGGTCGGCGACCTGCTCCGGCTGCGTGGCTTCGGCGTCACCGACCTGGCCCAGGCCCTGCGGGTGGCCGCCCGCCAGTTGGACCGGTCGCGGGCAGGACGACGCATCACGCTGCTGATGTCGGACTGCCGGGCCACCACCGGCGGGGACCCGCTCGACGACGCGGCGGCGCTCACCGAACTCGCGGTGCTGGCTCCCGACGGCGACACCGACGACGCCCGGGCGCTGGCGCAGGCCGTCGGCGCCGTCTGGACCCCCCTCGCGGGCCCCACGTCGGTGCCCGACGCGCTGGCCCGCGCCCTCCACGGCTGACCGGCGTCGGCCCGGCCGACGGTTTGACCACCGCGGCGACCGGGCGAAGACTGACCGCCGCATGTCCGACGGTCCCACCCCCCTGCAGCGCCAGAAGCCGCCGCAGGGGTTCTGGGTCATCTGGTCGACCGTGGCGATCGACCAGATCGTGTTCGCCATGGTGCTGCCGGTGCTGCCGTTCGTGGCCCGCACCTACGGGGCCTCGGCGTTCCAGGTCACGGCGCTCGTGTCGGTGTTCGCCCTCGCCCAGTTCGTGCTGTCCCCCTTCATCGGCGCCCTGTCGGACCGCGTGGGCCGCAAGCCGGTGCTCGTCGTCAGCCTCTTCGGCTCCGCGCTCGGTTCGATGGTCCTCGGGATCGGCGGCGCGCTGTGGGTGCTCTTCCTGGGCCGGGCGATCGACGGAATGTCGGGCACTGCACTGGTGTCGGCGCAGACGGCGATCACCGACATGGTCGAGCCCCGCCAGCGCGCCCGGTACCTGGGGCTCATGGGTTCCGCGTTCGCCGTGGGGTTCATCGTCGGACCGGGCCTGTCGGGGCTGCTGAGCCTCGTCGACCAGCGACTCCCGTTCTTCATCGCGGCCGCGCTCGCCGCCGGCAACGCCGTGGTCGCGATCTTCCGCCTCCCCGAGACCCGGCCGTCCACCGCCCGCGAGCACCTCGTGGGACCACCCGGCGGCGAGGACCGCAACCCGCTCGGTCCGCTCCGCCACGCCCGGGCCGTCACCCCCGCCGCCTGGTTCTACATCGGTGTGCTCGCCGTGGGCCTGCTGGCGTTCGCCGCGGTGGAGGGGGGCACCTTCACCCTGCTGGCCGACGACCGGTTCTCCCTCGACCAGTCGCAGGTGGCGTTCGTCTACGTCGGCATCGGGGTGGTGCTCGCGCTGGTGCAGGTGAAGCTGGTGGGGCCGGTCAACGCACGGTTCCGCACCCGGGTGGCCGTCACGGGCGCGCTCGGGGTCAACGCCCTCGGCTTCACGATCATCGCCATGGCCCGGTCGGTGCCGGTGCTGCTGCTGGGCGCGGCCTGCAACGCCGTCGGCCAGGGCCTCCTCCGACCGACCTGCACCGCCGCGGTCAGCAACGCCGTCCCCGACCGCAGCCGTGGCGCGGCGATCGGCACGCAGACCAGCGCACAGGGCCTGGTCCGGATCGTCGGGCCGCTGCAGGCCGGCGCGCTCTACGGCGGCGTGGGACCGTCGGCACCGTTCGCGGCCGGCGCAGCGATCGCGGTGGCCACGGCCGGGGTGGCGTTCACGGCCGGGCGCCGCTTCGACGACGCGGTCGCCCACCCTCCACCGCCAGATGCCCCCTCCACCGATGGCTCCTCGACCGATGGCTCTGTGATGCAGAACGGCACCGATGGCCGCCGTTCGGCACCACAGAGCCCCCCGAGGGGTCAGTCCAGCGCAGGGTAGGTGTCGGCCAGTTCGCGCAGGTCCTTCTTCGAGATCTTCCCGAGCTCCGCGGTGGGGAACTCCTCGAGGAAGTACACGGCGCGGGGCCGCTTGAAGTCGGCCAGGTTGTCCCTGCAGGTGGTGAGGATGGCCTCGCTCACCGCGGCCTCGTCCGCGTTCGGGTCACCCAGGATCACGAACGCCACGCCCACCATGTCGAGCATCGGGTGGGACTTCGCCACCACGGCCACGTCCTTGAGCGGCTGGCCGGCGGAGCGGATGACGTCCTCCACCTCGCGGGCCGAGACGTTCTCGCCCCCCACCTTCAGCGCGTCCTTGTCGCGGTCGCGGTAGACGATGTTGCCGTCCTCCATGAGCTGCACCATGTCGCCGGTGCGGGCCCAGCCGTCGCTCGTGAAGAACTTCTCCGTGGCCTCGGCGTTGCCGTGGTACTCGAGGCACACCGACACGCCCCGGATGCCCCGGATCCACAGCTCGCCGGTCTCCCCCACGCCGGCGAGGGCGCCGTCCTCCTTGACGATGAGGTACTCGTAGCCGGGCGACACCTTGCCCATGGCCAGCTCGGGGTACTGCTCGAACGGGTTGGAGTGGATGCAGTGGGTGACCAGCTCGGTCATGCCGTACGCGGCCACCACCCGCATGCCGAGCATCTGGTCGAGGATCGGCATGATGAGCCCGAACACGCCGATGCGCACCGTGTGGTCCTCCGGCACGCCCTGCTCGAGCGCGGCGGTGATCACGAACGGGATGAGCGAGATGTGGGTGACGCCGTACTGCTCGATCACCGGCCAGAAGCGACTGGCGGAGAACTTGGGCTGCAGGACCACGGTGGCGCCCACGCCGAGGACCGACCAGATCGCCCAGCTCTGGGTGTTCACGTGGAAGAACGGCAGCGACGCCAGATAGATGTCGTCCGGGTGCAGGTCGATGTTGGTGGGGTTCACCTTGGCGGCCCACAGCGCGTTGGCGTGGGTGTGCACCACCGCCTTGGGCTTCGACGTGGTGCCCGAGGTGAAGAGGATCCCGGCGGGCAACAGCGGCTCACGGTCGCGCACCGGGCAGTCGGCCGCGTCGCCGTACAGCGAGTCGAAGCCGTCACGGCCGTGGGCGAGTTCCTCGGGCGCCGCGGCAATGCCGGAGTTGTCGTCGGTCACGACGATCCAGCCGAGGTCGGGACCGGCCTCGGCCACGAGCGCCGCGAACTTGGGCTGGGTGATCGCGCCCACGCACCCGGTGTGCTCGATGAAGTAGCTCACCTCGGCGGCGACCGAGCGTGTGTTGGTGGTCACCGCGGTGGCACCGACGCGGGCGCACGCGTACCAGGCCACCACCGCCTCCGGGCAGTTCTCGGCGTGGATGAGCACCATGTCGCCCTTGGTGACGCCCCGCGCGGCGAGGCCCGCGGCCACCCGCCGGGTGTCCTCGGCGAACTCGGCGTAGGTCCAGGTGCGGCCCTCGGTGTCCTTCGGCTCCCAGACGAGGAACGGGTGCTCGGCCCGGTGCTCGGCCCAGTGGTCGATGAGCCAGGGAATGTCCTGGCCCTCGAACTGGTAGGCCGCTGCGGTGGCCGGGTCGATGGTGGTCGTGTCGCTCATCCGGTCGATGTCCCCCTGGTGCGCTACGGATCGCCGTTTCTGACGATACGTCAGAAATTGGCCCTTGTTGTGTGCCCTGCCGTCGCCGTCGCGCGGGAGCGCAGCCGAGGACCGGACGGGGCCATATCCCAGTGATACCAACGGCTCCGGCTCGCATCGCGGTGTCAATCGGCCTCCCGGCGCTCGAAGTCGTCCACAGGCACCCGGAGCGTTGTGTGCCCTGGAACCGCCCCGTTGTGTGCCCTGTCGGGGACCGTAGGGCACCGTGCTGACACGGGGCCGCCGCAACGGGCCGACGAACTCGACAGCGAGTCGCGTCGGGGGCGCGCCCGGCGACCGCGCCGTCGGAGCGGATCCTGTTGCTGCGCCAGTGTGGCGGCAACAAGTCGGGTGGGTGTCGGTAGCGACGGCCGGGGATGGGTGGCCCGCCGGCGGCCATTGCCCCTGGGAGGGCCCGTGGAAGATCCGGCCGTGATCGATGTCCTCTTGCGCGGCGCCCGTACGGTGGTGGCCGTGGAGCCGACACCGCCGGGCGTGGATCCCCTCACCGGCCTGCCCGGTCGGGGTCCGTTGGAGGAGCTCCTCGCCGATCGCGGCGCGGCCGCCGACCTGAGCCTGGCGTTCGGCGACGTGCGCGGGACGGCGTATGTGAACAGGGACTTGGGCCACGTTGCGGGCGACGAGCTGCTGGTCGAGGTCGGCCGGCGTCTGCGCACCGGGTGCCCCGACGGGGTGCACGCCTTCCGGGTCGGTGGCGACGACTTCGTCCTCGTCTCGG
>CAIPVR010000230.1 GCA_903868545.1 uncultured Actinomycetes bacterium | reverse complement strand
GCAGCAGTACGTAGCCCTGGTGCTCGACCTCCTCGATCCGGGAGAGGTGCAGACGGCCCGGCGTCGAGCGGTAGGCCAGCCGGTGCCACGCCCTGCTGGCCAGCTGGGCATCGGCCTCGTCACGACCGAGGACCCGCACCACAAGGGGGCCCGCGTCGTCCCTGGCGGACAGCATCGACGGTTCGTGCGGCCGGTCCGGCAGCCAGCGGGCGTCGGTGACGGTCAGACCGAGTTCGTCGAGCGCGGCCACGACCTGGGCGACCGTGGGCCGGCCGCCCGGCGAACCCGCGGCCAGGTGGACCGCTGCGGCCACCCCCCATCCGAGCACCACGCCGGCGGCGACGGCGTTCGGGAGCGCGACACCGAGGTACAGCGCCCCGAGGGCGGTCACCAGCACGAGGCCCGAACCGACGCGGCGCCACGGTCGCGTGACATAGGGGGCCGCCGTTCTGATCACCGCGACCACGACCGCCACCCGCACCGCCGGGAAGGCGGGCGTCGCCGAGCCCACGTCGACCGCGGCCGCCACCGACCCGGCGACGTCGCCCGCGCCGGCGGTGAGCTCGCCGAGCACGCGGGCCAGGAGCCAGGCGCCGACCCCAGCGACGGCGAGATCCCGGGCGAGACGGAGACGCCGGACGACGAGGGCCGCCACCACCACGAGCCCGGCGGCCCACAGGGAACCGAGACGGTAGAGACCGTCGACGAGGTCGCGGAGCCCTCCCGGGAGGCTGTCGAAGGCGGAGGTCAGGCCGGCGGCCACGCCGGAGACGTCGTCGTGACGGGGCACTGCCCAGAGCAGGTAGAGGGCACAGACCACGACGGCGACGGCGTCGCTGGGCCGGCGACGCAACGGCCGCTCCGACGCGGGTCCGAACGTGGTCCGTCGCCACGTGCGGAGCTGGTCGCCGCCGCGGCCGGCGAGTTCCCGCGTGGCGTTCCTGACCGGCGGTCCCACGGGGCGAGGGTAACGGGCGGCCGGCACCCGACCCGTGGACCTGACATGGGCCCTCCGGCGGGTCGGTGGGCCGGGCGGCCCACCCCACCGGGGATTCATCCCCGGTGACAGCGGGAGGGCGCCTCCTTAGCGTGGAGTGCATGCAGTGGTCGATCCCGTTCTTCGCGCTGGGCATGTTGTCCTTCGTGGCGGCGCTCGCGCTGCATCTCGTGGGGCGCTCCACGGCCGAGCGCGACCACTCCGGCAACCTCGCCGCCATCGGCACCGCGTTCCTGGTGTTCAGCGTCGTCGTCGGCGTGCTCTGACCACGCAGCCGCGAGTGGATCGTGGGCCGGCCGGGGATCGAACCCGGGACCGAGCGATTATGAGTCGCCTGCTCTGACCACTGAGCTACCGGCCCGCCGGGAGCGTAGCGGCGGACCCCGTGGGCTCAGACGGTGCCGTCACGCACCACGGCGGCCACCACCCGCATGAGGAGCACCGCGCCGAAGAACACCCCGCCGGCGCCGAGGAGCACCACCAGGCGGGTGTCGCCCCCGACGGTGGGACCCACCTCGAGGCCCATCATCAGCACGGAGACCAGAGCGATCACCCCGCCGACGGCGGCGAGGAGCGCCCGGTTCCACAGCGTGCGGGCGAAGCGGTCCTCGTCCTCGGCCGAGACGGTCCGGATCTGCAGCGCGCCCCGGGAGGCGAGGGCGAGGGTCCGGCCCACGTCGGCGGGGAGGCGCCGCAGCACGGGCAACTCGTCGATGAGTGCCTGTCGGAGGAGTTCGTCGGGGTCACCGGCCTGCTCCTGTGCCGCCTCCTGCGCCAGTTCCTTGCCCGCCGCCACCACCGAGAAGCCGGGGCTGAGCACGCCCAGGGTGCCGTCGAGGGTGACGAGGGCCCGCATCAGCACCACGAGGTCACCGGGCAGGGTGATGTCGAACTCGCCCAGCAGCGGGACGAGGTCCGCCAGCGCCCGCACGTCGACCGTGCCCCCGGCACCGACGTTCTCGGCGAGGAGGCGGGCCAGGGCGCGGTCGAGTCGGTCCCGGCTCACGTGGGCCCCCACGTCGGCCACCCGTTCCACCCCGTCGCGCAGCATCGAGGCATCGCGCTTCACGAGGGCGATGAGCATGTCGACGACGGCCTGTTCCTGGATCGAGTCCAGGCGACCGGTGGCCCCGAAGTCGATCATCCCCAGACCGCCGTCGTCGAGGACCATCAGGTTCCCGGGGTGCGGGTCCGCGTGGAACATCCCGTCGTCGAGGATGTGGCCGATGTTCACCGAGAGGAACTCCCGGGCGAGCGCCGGCCGGTCGATGGGGGCGTCGTCGGGGAGCTCGCTGAGCGGGGTGCCGAGCAGTCGCTCCTGGACCATCGCCCGCCGCGTGCAGAGTTGGGGGTACACCCTCGGCACGCGGACGAGCCCGCCGTCGCCGACCAGTTCGTGCATGGCCCTGGTGGAGGCGGCCTCGGAGCGGAAGTCGAGTTCGGAGCGGAGGCTGCGCCCGAACTCCTCCGCGAGCCGGCTCACCCGCAGGTCGCGGCCCACCACGGTCCGTCGTTCCGCGAGCCGGGCGAGCTGGTTGAGCGCGGCGAGGTCACGCTCGATCGTGGCGGCGATGCCCGGGCGCTGGACCTTCACGACCACCGACTCACCGGTGAGGAGCTCCGCGGTGTGGGTCTGCCCGATGGACGCCGCTGCGAGCGGCTCCCAGTCGAACGAGGCGAACACCTCCTCCACCGGCCGTCCGTACTCGGCCTCGAGGACGGCGCGCACGTCGTCACGGGGAACCGGGGTGGACCGGCTCTGGAGGCGCCCGAGCTCCTCGCACACCGACGGGGGCAGCAGGTCGATCCGCGTCGCCGCGATCTGGCCGAGCTTCACGTAGACCCCGCCGGCCTCCTCGAGTGCCTCGCGGAGACGGACGGCGGGCGGTGCGAGTTCCCCGTCCTCCGGCTCCGCCTCACCGCGGACCTTCCCCACCAGCTGGTGCCGACGGAGGATCTCGACCAGTTCGCGGTAACGGGTGAACGGCTCGATGCGGGCGCGCAGCTGCGCCACCGGCCGCGGGGCACTCACCAGTCCCGCCCGGTCGCCCCGGGCCAGCGTCCCCGGCCGGGCGAGCAGGTCCAGGCCCAACATCACCACCATCGTGAGGGGGATGCCCAGCACGATCGTGGTGGCGAGGAGTCCGTCGGATCGCCACACCCAGTCCGACATCGCCGCGGCCACCACGAGCGCGGCACCCCAGCCCACCACACCCGACACCACGACCTTGACCCAGCCACGACGGACGCCCAGGAGGCGCGAGCCGAGGAAGGTGGTCACCACGGCCACCACCGCGGCCAGCGGCACCCACAGCAGAGGCGTCAGCTCGGCGAGCAACACCCCCGATCCGACCACGTCACCCACCTCGAACCTCCTCGTGCTCGCCCGCGGCACCCGCAACGGGTTGCACCCCGACCGCGAGCCGCCACACCTGACCCACCACCACGCCGAGCGCGGCGCCGCCCACCACGTCGAGCGGAAGGTGGGCCGCCACGTGGATCCGGGCGGCACCGACCACCGCCGCGGCCAGCACCAGCGCCAACCGACCCGACCGCGGCAGGTAGGGCGCCATCGTGGTCGCCAGGGCGGCGCTCACCGCGGAGTGGCCGGAGACGAAGCCCAGGCCCTCCCGCGGGGTGCCGATGCGGCGCACCACGTCGTCGAGCTCGTCGAGCGGTCTCCCCCGCTCCACCACCGCCTTCACCGCCTTGGCCAACTGCCACGCCACCACCCCGGTGGCCACCGCCCCCACTGCGGCGCGCCAGGAACGCAGGCGCCACCAGGCGACTGCGCCCACGGCGAACGGACCCCAGAGCGAGCCGAGCTGCATCGGGAGCCAGAGGAGGTACTCCAGCCACGCCGGACGTCGGTTCACCAGCTCGAAGAAGCGGCGCTCACCATCCCCCACGTTCCGGCCCGCCGCGACGCCCGCCCCGACCAGCACCCCGGCCGCAACGACGGCGGCGGCGAGGTCCGCGGGGCGACGGACCGGAGCGGTACCGGCGCTCAGGGGTCGGGGGTGGAGCATGGCCGGATCACACTACCGGCGGCGATCAGCTCCCGAGCCGAACGGGCGTCCATGGGACGGGCGAACAGGTAGCCCTGCATCCGGTCACAGCCGAGTTCGGTCAGCGCCTCGAGCGTCGCCACGTCCTCGACCCCCTCCGCGACCGCATCGAGGTCGAGGGCACGGGCGAGGTCCACCACGGCGCGCACCAGCGCCGTGCCGGCGCGGTCGTGGACCTGCGCCACGAACTGCCGGTCGATCTTGACGGTGTGGATCGGGAAGCGCTGCAGGTACGCGAGCGAGGAGTACCCCATGCCGAAGTCGTCCACGGCGAGCCGCACGCCGAGATCGCGGAGCCGGTGGAGCTGGGTGATGGCCGCCTCCGGGTCGAGCATGAGCGCCCCCTCGGTGATCTCGAGGACGAGGCGGTCGGGCTCGAGCCCCACCCGCTGCAGGAGTCCGGCCACGTCCGCCGGGAGGCGGTCGTCGAGCAGTTGACGGGGCGAGAGGTTGACCGACACCGCCGGCGCTTCCTCCCCGCTGCAGAGGTCGGCCCACTCGCGTGCCTGCTCGCAGGCCGCCTCGAGCACGAAGCGGCCGACCTCGTCGATCACCGCCGACTGCTCCGCCAAGGGGATGAAGTCCTGCGGGAGGAGGAGTCCCCGCTGCGGGTGGCGCCAGCGGACGAGTGCCTCGAGGAGGTCGATCCGGCCGGTGCCCCCGTGGACGACGGGCTGGAACTCCACCTCCAGCTCGCCGCGCGCCGCGGCGCCGCGGAGCACCGAGTCCACCTCGAGGCGCCGCAGCGCCGCGTCGTGCATCCCGGGGGCGTAGATCTCGAACCGGCCGCGGCCGGCCCGCTTCGCCTCGTACATGGCGAGGTCGGCGTTGCGCAGCAGCTCGTCGGCGGTCTGCCCGGCACGGCCGTACACGATCCCGATGCTCGCGTTGGTCACGACCGAGTGGCTCCCCACCACGACCGGCCGGGCGAGGACCGACAGGATGCGGGCGGCGATCTCCCGTGCGTGCCGTTCCCCGGGGAGGTTCTCCACCAGCACTGCGAACTCGTCACCCCCCAGGCGGGCCACCGTGTCGCGGGAACGGACGCAGTTCCGCAGCCGATCGGCCACGGTGGTCAACAGCTCGTCGCCGACGGAGTGGCCGAGGCTGTCGTTGACCGTCTTGAAGTCGTCGAGGTCCACGAACAGCACTGCGAGGCGGGCCCGGTTCCTCCGCAGCGACTCGACGGCGGTGGTCACCCGGTCCCTGAACAGCGCGGAGTTGGCCAGTCCGGTGAGCGGGTCGTGGAACGCCTGGCGCGCCAGTTCCTTCTGGAGCATCCGGTGGGTCGTGATGTCACGGAAGCTCCAGACACGACCGATCACCTCGCCGTCGAGACGCTGGGGTCGGGAGTCGCGCTCCACCACCCGACCGTCACCGAACTCGACCACGTCGTGGCTCTCGGCGCCGGGATCGCGGGAGAGGTCCATGACCCGGGCGAGGAACTCCTCAGGGTCGCGCAGGTGTCCGACCACGTGGCGCAGCGTCCGCTCGCCGTCGGGGATGCCGAGGAACTCGAGGTCGAGTCGGAACATCTCCACGAGTCGCGAGTTGAAGTTCGTGATCCGACCCTCGAGGTCGACCACGAGGACGCCCTCCGCCGTGGCGTCGAGGGTGGCCGCGAGGAGCGAGGTGGCCCGCCGCAGTTCCTCGTTCGCACGGGCCCGGTCGCTGACGTCGTGGAGGGTCACCACCACGCCCGGCGTGGTCGGGTCGTCGAGCAGATTGGCCAACTGCACCGACATCGGCACCGTTGCGCCGTCGGCGGCACGGAAGCCGACCTCCACGGTCGCCCGGGGCCCGCCCTCCCGCAGCCGGCCGAACGCGTCGGTCAGCTCCGCCACCTCCGCCGGGACCACGAGGGTCGTGAGCGGGCGGCCCTCCACCAGACTCTGGTCATGGCCCAGCACCCGGGTCAGCGCTGCCGAGGACGTGAGGATCGTGCCGTCGGCGTCCGTGAGGAGCATGACCGTCGGCGTGTTCTGCAGGATCGCCCGGAGCCGGTCGCCCTCGCTGGCCACCTCCCAGCGTCGCCGTTCGGTGAGGTCGCGAAGGCTGAGCACGATGCGCTCACCGCAGGGCGCGCCGATCAACTCCACCAGTCGCCAGCCCGCGTTCGCCGCCACCCGCAGTTCGATCGGGCTCCCCACCTCCACGCCCTTCACGGTGCCGATCGACGACAGGGCCAACGCCACGTCGTCCGGATGGATGAGGTCGAGGCCGCACATGCCGACGCTCTCGTGGAGCGAACGGCCGAAGAGACGCTCCGCGGCACGGTTGCCCCACACCACGTTGGCGTCGCCGTCGATCACCACCACGGCGTCCGGAAGTCCGACCGCGGCGGCGAGCGCCACGTCATCCGTTCGGTCTCCTGGCCCGTTCCGCACGCCATCACTTCGACGCGCCGGCCCGCCCCGTTGAGATTTGAGGAACGACCGGCCCGCCGTCCAGGTAAGCGGGTGGCGCCGGGAGCCGGAGCGAGGACGGGACGCCGTGCCGGCGGCACCGTCGGCAGGGCCACGACCCCGGCCACGTCCGGGAGGGATCAGGCGGCCGGGGTCGGTGGCCTGCGCCCTATCAACTCGGACCCGCAGGGACACCGCTTGAGCCCCTGCCCGGATGGACCTGTGGACGCACTTAGCACGCCGGTTCCGCCGGTCACACCGTGGCCTGCAGGAGGGCGGCGATGAAGCCGATGGCGACGACCGCGGCGACCACCAGGGCGATCACGAACCGCAGCTTGCGCGTGCTCATCCGACGCAGTTTGCTCCGGGGGTGGGGCTCGAACCCACGACCCACTGATTAACAGTCAGTTGCTCTGCCAACTGAGCTACCCCGGACGGCATCACCCCGAGGGGCGACCGGGGCAGGTTAGCGGCCGCGGGAGGTGGTCGCGAAAGCGGCTCGCGGCCCGGGTCAGTCGGCCCTGAGGTAGTCCTCGAGCTTCTGGCGTCGCTGGGGGTGGCGCAGCTTGGCAAGGGTCTTCGACTCGATCTGGCGGATCCGCTCACGGGTCACGCCGAACTGCCGGCCGACCTCCTCGAGGGTCTGCGGCTGGTCGCCGTCGAGGCCGAAGCGGAGCCGCACCACCTGCTTCTCCCGGTCGGAGAGCTCATCGAGCGCCGACATGATCTGCTCGCTCAACGAGTGCGCGGTGGCCACGTCCGCAGGTGCCACCGCGTGCTGGTCCTCGATGAAGTCGGCGAGGAAACTGTCGTCCTCGTCGCCCACCGGCGAGTCGAGCGAGAGCGGGTCCTGTGCGATCCGGAGGATCTCTCGCACCTTCTCCGGCTTCATCTCCACCTTCGCGGCCAACTCCTCGACCGTGGGCTCCCGGTTGAGCTCCTGGATCATCTGCCGCTGCTGGCGGTGGACCTTGTTCATCGACTCGACCATGTGCACCGGTATCCGGATCGTGCGGGCCTGGTCCGCGATGGCCCGGGTGATCGCCTGACGGATCCACCAGGTGGCGTACGTCGAGAACTTGAAGCCCTTCGTGTAGTCGAACTTCTCGACCGCACGCATCAGTCCCAGGTTTCCCTCCTGGATGAGGTCGAGGATCTGCATCCCCCGACCGAGGTAGCGCTTGGCGATCGACACCACGAGGCGCAGGTTGGCGCGGGTGAGCTCGGACTTGGCGGCTTCACCGTCGCGCTTGGTCCGGTTCAACCGGGCCTTCTCCACGGAGTCGAGGGTGCTGATCTCCCCGGAGGCATTGAGGTCCGCGAGTCGGTCCTCCGCCGCCACGCCGGCCTCGATCCGCTTGGCCAGTTCCACCTCCTCCGGACCGGTCAGGAGCGGAACCGCCCCGATCTCCCGCAGGTACATGCGCACCGGGTCGTTCGTGCCGCCGGCGCCCGGTGCGGTGACCGGCCGGGCCTTGCGGCGGGGCGTGCGGGCCGCGGCCCGCCGTTCGGCCGGGCTGACCGCGTCCAGGTCCTCGGCGTGCCCGGCGAACTCCGGGAGGTCGGCGGCCAGGTCCTCCTCGGGCTCCACGTCGACCTGCACGGCGACCTTGCGCGACGCCCAGAACTCGCGGGTCTGGTCGACCACCTCGTCGGTCATCTCCATGCGGAGGGCGCTGAGGGCGTCGTCGAGGTGCAGGACCCCGTCGTGCTCATCGGCCCGGCGCTGCAACTGCTCGATCTCACCATCGGGCACTGCCTGCCAGATCGACACCGAGCCTCACCCCCGCCGTTCGTCGTGTGGTTCCCTGTCCCGCACGAAGGCTAGCAACTGCTCCACGGATTCCACCTCGACGTTGGGTCGCCGCAGGTGGTCCAACGTCACCTTGAGCCAGCTGATCGCCTCGGCGTACGCGAGCGGGTCCTGCGACGCCCTGGCCTCGGCCTCCATGTCGGCCATCGTCCGCCGACCCAGTTCGCTCGCCAACCGGGCGAGCACGTCGACCGGGTCGGCCTCATGGGTCTCGACGGCGAGCCGGGCCAGAAGTTCGGCCACGGGACGCGGCGATTCCTCGATCGCCTCCGCCGGGGACGCGTGCGTGTCCAGCGCCTCGAGCGCAGCGCGTGCCGTGGGATGGGTGAACATCGCCGGCTCCAGGAAGGCCGCCGCGAGGTCGGGGTGGTGCACCCGGAGCCGCACCGCCTCCCGCTCCACTCCCTCGGGGAGCGGCGGCAGGGTGCTCGACCCAACGGGTGCGGGGCCGTCGGGCTCGGGGCGGGGGCGGCGGTCCTCCGGCGGACGGCGCGGCGCACGGCGCACCTCCTCCAGGCGGACACGGAGCCGGGACGCGTCGATGCGGCAGCGGTCGGCGAGGTCCATCACGTACTGGTCGCGCACGAGATCGTTGGGGTGCTCGGCCACCACCTCGAGCGCGGCCTCGGCCGCCCGCGTCCGGCCCTCCGGGGTGGACAGGTCCGCAGCCCGGAGGACGCGGTCCACCCTGAACTCCAGGAACGGCCGCGCCTCGGCGACCGCCCGCTGGAGCGCGTCGGGGTCCTCCCGGGCGAGTTCGTCGGGATCGGCGCCCGGGGGCAGGGCCACCACCGACACCTGGACCTCGTGCGCCTGCTCCCATGCGTAGACGCGTTCCGCCGCCGACTGACCGGCCTCGTCGGCGTCGTAGGCCAGCACGAGGCGGCGGGTGAAGCGCTTGAGCACCTTCACGTGGTCCTCGGTGAGGGCGGTGCCGCACGTGGCCACGGCCCGGGGCACGCCCGCGCGGTCGAAGCCGATGACGTCGGTGTAGCCCTCGCAGATCACCACTTCGTTGTGGGCCACCACGTCGGCCTTGGCCGACGACAGGCCGTACAACGCCTTGGACTTGTTGTAGAGCTCGTTGTCCCGGCTGTTCTGGTACTTCGGTCCGTCGGCATCGGGCAGCTTGCGGCCCCCGAAGCCGATCACCCGGCCACGCTCATCGGTGATCGGGAACAGGATGCGGGAGCGGAAGAAGTCCTGGGGTCGTCCCGCCCGGTTCACGAACCCCAGTCCAACGGCTTCCATGTCGGCCTGGGGGGCGCGCAGCGCACGCGTGAGGAGGTCCCAGCCGTCGGGCGCCCAGCCGAGGCGGTACCGGGTGACCTCCTCGGCGTCGAACCCGCGGGAACGCAGGTAGCGCCGCGCTGCAGCGGCGTCGGGGGAGGTCCGCAGCCGCTCGTGGTACCAGTCGGCGGCGCGGTCGGCGAGGTCGAGGAGGCGACCCCGGCGCTTGCGGCCCTCACCCTCCTCGGCGTCGGTGTAGCGCAGCGCGATACCGGCCTTGCCGGCCAGGTACTCCACCGCGCCCGGGAAGTCGAGGTGCTCGATCTCGCGCACGAAGGTGATCGCGTCCCCCGAGGCCTTGCAGCCGAAGCAGTGGTAGAGGCCATCGGTCGCGTTCACGGAGAAGCTCGGCGACTTCTCGGCATGGAACGGACACAACCCGCTCCAGCGCTGGCCGACGCGCTTCAGGGAGGTGTACTGCGAGATGACCGCCACGATGTCGGTCTGCTCGCGCACCCGGGCGACGTCCTCGTCGAGGATGCCCATCAGCCGGCGCCCAGCACCTCGGTCGCGGCGGCCCGGCCCGCCAGCAGGCGGGCGACCGGCACCCGGAACGGCGAGCAGGACACGGTGACGACGCCCGCATCCCGGCACGCCTCGAGCGAGGCGGGGTCGGCGGCCTGCTCACCGCAGATGCCCACCGCCCGGCCGCCGGCGCGCCGCACGGTGAGCCGGACGAGCTCGATCACAGCCGGGTCGAGCGACTCGAACGGGCTCACGGTGGTGATGCCGGCGGCCCGGTAGGGCCCCAGCAGGCGGGCCTCCGCGTCGTCCCTGCTGAGGCCCAGCACGAGCTGCGTGAGGTCGTTCGTTCCCAGGCTGAGGAAGTCGGCGGGCAACTCGGCCGTGCGCAGCGCGGCCGACGGGGTCTCCACCATCGCCCCGAGCGCGATCCCCTCCGTTCCGGGCACGGACCGCACGACGCCGGCCACCACCTCCATCTCGGCCGGGTGGGCGACCATCGGGACCAACAGTCGCGCCACGGGCCGACCACCGGCCGCCCGGCGCTCGGCCACCGCGCCCGCCAGCGAACGGACCTGCAGTTCGAGGAGGTCCGGCCGCAGGACGGCGAGGCGCACCCCCCGGACCCCCAGCATCGGGTTCTCCTCGCGCCACCGCTCGGCCAGCGACAGCAACTCGGACCCGGCAGCCGGGTCACCGGGGCGGGGCAGGAACTCGTGCAGGGGCGGGTCGAGGAGACGGAACGTGACCGGCAGACCGTCCATCGCTCCGAGCAGGGCCACGGCATCGGCGCGCTGCAGGCGCTCGAGTTCCGAGAGTGCGACGGCTTCCCGAGGACCCCGCAGCAGGACTTCCTGCAGGAGCGCCAAGCGGTCACCGAGGAACTGGTGCTCGGTGCGACAGAGCCCGACTCCCTGCGCGCCCAGACCCCTGGCCCGCTCTGCGTCCTCGGCGGTGTCGGCGTTGGCCCACACCGCCGGCCGCCCGGCGGCCAGACGGTCGGCGGCCTCGAGGACCATCCCCAGGTCCGTGTCGGGCCCCTCCGGATCCGCCGGCGCCGGGTCGGCACCCGGGGCGCCGAGCCTGACCTCGCCCGAGGAGCCGTCGACGGTGAGCAACTCACCCTCCCGCAGGTGGCGGTCGCCCACCCGGATGCCACCGTCCTCGACCGAGATGCTCTCCGCCCCGCAGACCGCCGGCAGGCCCCAACCCCGGGCCACCACTGCGGCGTGACTCGCGAGGCCCCCACGTGACGTGACGACGGCGGCGGCCACCCGCATCGCCGGTTCGTCGGCCGGGCTGGTCTGTTCCGCCACGAGGACCGGGTCCTCGCCGCGGTCGAACGCGTCGAGAGCGGCGCCGACCGAGGTGACGAGCGGCCCACTCCCGGTGCCGGGGGACGCCGCCAGACCGACGGCCAGCACGGACAGGTGCCCGGTTCCGGCCGCACCCCGGTGGAGCGTGGCCTCCACCGTCTCCACCCCCACGGCGAGCACCTGTTCGGCGAGCGCGGCCGCCTCGGCGCCGACGGGTGGGGACGGGGACGGATCGGTCACGGCGCCGGTGATGCTACCGGCGCCCCCCGACACCGTCGCCGGGCGTTAGGGTGACGTGCCTTCCCCCGATCTGCCCGGTCGACCGACCCCCGTCGGCACACCGGGCCCGACGACGGGAAGCACATGGCCCTGACCGAACGAAGTCGGGCAGCCCTCTACCGGGGGCTGGCCGCGATCATCGAGGACGAGGAGGCGGTCGCGGAGATGCTCTCGCAGTTCCCCGCCCGTGACGTCGAGGAACTCGCCACCCGTGGCGACCTCACGGTGCTCCGCTCGGAGATGGACGCGTTCCGCTCCGAGATGCGCGCCGAGATGGACGCGTTCCGCTCCGAGATGCGCGCCGAGATGGACGCGTTCCGCTCCGAGATGCGCGCCGAGTTCGCCGCGTTCCGGGAACAGGTGCGTGTGGAGATGCACACGGAGTTCCGCCGCATGATGGTGTGGAACGTGAGCACGATGCTCGCCATCGCGACCATCCTCGTGGCGGTCATGGCCGCCACGAGATGACCGCGCCGGTCCCGCCCGCTGGACCGGCGGGCGGGACGGTCAGCCCAGACGCTCGGCCACGTAGCTCGCCACGTCGGCCACCGGCACCCGCTCCTGCTCCATCGAGTCCCGCTCGCGGATGGTCACTGCGTGATCCTCGAGCGACTCGAAGTCGTAGGTGATGCAGAACGGCGTCCCCAGCTCGTCCTGACGCCGGTACCGGCGCCCGATCGACTGGGTCTCGTCGTAGTCGACCATGAACGAGCCACGCAGCTCGGCCGCCAACTCCCCCGCCGGCCCGGTCAGTTCCGGCTTCTTCGACAAGGGGAGCACCGCGGCCTTGTACGGGGCGATGCGCGGGTGGAAGCGCAGCACGACCCGTGTCTCACCCCGCACCTCCTCCTCGTCGTAGGCCGCCATGAGGAACGCCATCGCCGTCCGGGTGGCCCCGGCGGCCGGCTCGATCACGTGCGGCGTCCAGCGCTCGTTGGCGGCCTGGTCGTACCACTCGAGCTTCTCGCCCGAGTGGGTGGCGTGCTGGGTCAGGTCGTAGTCGCCCCGATTGGCGATGCCCTCGAGCTCGTCCCAGCCCCACGGGAACAGGAACTCCACATCAGAGGTGCCCGACGAGTAGTGCGACAGTTCGTCCGCGTCGTGCGCCCGCACCCGGAGCCTCGACGCCGGCATTCCGTGGTCGAGGTACCACTGGTACCGCTCGCTGCACCAGTACTCGTACCACTGCGCAGCCTCGCCGGGCGGCACGAAGAACTCCATCTCCATCTGCTCGAACTCGCGGGTCCGGAACACGAACTGGCCCGGCGTGATCTCGTTGCGGAACGACTTGCCGATCTGGGCGATCCCGAACGGCGGCCGGACGCGGGTGGTGTCGATCACGTTCTTGAAGTTGATGAACATGCCCTGCGCCGTCTCCGGGCGGAGGTACGCCACCGAGGCCGCGTCCTCCACCGGCCCGGCCTGGGTCTTGAACATCAGGTTGAACTGGCGCGGCTCGGTGAAGGTCCCCCGCTTGCCACAACTCGGGCACTGTTCGGGGTCGTCGAGCTTGTCGAGCCGGAAGCGCTGCTTGCAGTTGGTGCAGTCCACGAGCGGATCGGTGAAGTTCGCGAGGTGGCCCGACGCCTCCCACACCTGCGGCGGCGACAGGATCGACGCGTCGAGGCCCACCACGTCGCCCCGCAACTGCACCATCGAGCGCCACCACGCGTCCTTCACGTTGCGCAGCAGCAGCACACCGATCGGGCCGTAGTCGTAGGTGGAACGGAACCCGCCGTAGATCTCCGCCGACGGGTAGACGAACCCGCGGCGCTTGGTCAGGTTGACGATCTTGTCGAACAGCTCGGGCGACGGTGCCTGGTCCTCGGACATGGCTGCGGAGGCTACCGGCCCGTGCACGTCGCCCCGCCCCCGGGCCCGCTCCCGTTCCCGGAGGCGGCGTCAGGTCCGCCGGATCCACGGTTTGCGTCGCTACGGTGAGTCGGCCGGGTGCCACATCCGACCGGCCACCTTGGAGGACCGATGAGCGATCCGAACCTGCCCCCGCCGCCCGGCGGCACACCGCCGCCACCACCGCCACCCGGCGGCACACCGCCCCCACCACCCGGCGGCACGCCTCCCCCGCCGGCCGGCCCTCCCCCGGGCCCTCCGTCACAGCCGCCCCCCGGCGGCTACGGCGGAGGCGGCTACCAGCCTCCGCCCGCCCAGCCCTACGGCGGTTACGGCGGTGGGAGCGAGATGCCACGGCTCGACGTGGGTGCTGCGATCTCCTACGGCTGGAAGAAGTTCACCGAGAACGCCGGACCGTTCATCATCCTGGTGGTGGCCGTCTTCGCCGCCGCCGTGGTGCTCAACATCCTCCAGAGGATCCTCACCCCGGACAGCACCGGCCTCCTGGCCCTCATGTGGTCGCTGGCGCTGAGCGTGGTGGTGTTCATCATCACGTTCATCATCCAGGCCGGCGTGTACCGGGCGGGTCTGGGGGTCACGCAGGGAGAGACCCCCAGCGTGAGCATGCTGACGCGGACCGACAACATCGGCGCCTACATCCTCACGGTGATCGTGGTGGGTCTCGGACTGATGGTCGGACTCTTCCTCTGCATCCTGCCCGGCCTCGCCTGGCTGGTCTTCACCGCGTATGCGCCCATCCTCGCCCTCGACAAGGGCATGGGGCCGGGTGAGGCGATCTCCACGAGCATCAACTGGGTGAAGGACAACTTCGGTCAGGTGTTCGTGATCCTGCTGGTGTCCTGGCTGGTGTACATCGCCGGCGCCATCCTCTGCGGCGTCGGCCTGCTCGTCTCGATCCCGGTGGCCCTCGTGGCGATGATCTACTCGTACCGGGCCCTCAACCAGGAGCCGGTCGTGCCCTGATCGTCCCAGCGGCCGTTCCATCTCCCACGAACCTGCGTCGGCGCCGGGTCCCCGCACCCGGTACCGGCGCAGGTTCGTGCCGTTTTCCGGCGGGACCGGGAGTACCTCGACCCGCAGGCCCTCGGCAGGTCAGTCGTGGAGGACCCGCACGGCTCGGAGCCGGCGTTCGAGGTGGCCCTCGAGCGCCGTGGTCGCCAGCGCCTCCACCTCGTGGGTGACGGTCCCCTCGGGCAGGGCGAGCGCCGCGTTGAGCCCACCGCCCAGCACGGCCCGCGACACCGCGAGTGCCTCGTCGGTCACCGGGCGACCGGAACCGCACGCCCGGCAGTGCACCCCGCCCCGCTCCAGCAGCAGGGCGAACGGACCGTCCTCGTCGCCACACCCCACGCAGCGGTCGAATTCCGGGGCGACGCCCTCGACGGAAAGCAGCTTGAGGTAGAAGGCCGCCGCCACGAGCGGCGGGTTCCGTTCCTCCACGGTGCGCAACCCACCCACGAGCATGTCGAACAGGCGCGGCGCCGGCTCCCGGTCCTGGGCCACCTGGTCGACCGCCTCGAGGAGCGCCGCCGCACGCGACAGCCGTGACAGGTCCTCCCGCGTCCGGGGGAACGGCTCCACCGATTCGGCCTGCGTGACGATGTCGAGCTCGCCGCGCCCCTCGTGCAACTGCACCTGCACGTGTGATCCGGGCTCGAGCCGCGAGCCGAACTTCGAGCCGGTGCGCCGCACCCCCTTGGCGACGGCGCGGAGCTTCCCGGTGGCACGGCCCATGAGCACCACCACGCGGTCGGCCTCACCCAGCTTGTGGGTGCGCAGCACCACGGCGGTGTCGCGGTAGAGGCTCACCCCGCGAGTCTCGCACCCGGCGCCGCGGCGGTGGTGCCCGGCGCGCTGCGGTTGGAGGACGCGGCCGCGCTCAGCCCGCCGGATCCGCGTCGGTGAGCCCGCCGAAGCGCCGGTCCCGGCGCTGGAACTCGCCGATCGCCGAGTACAGGTCGCCGCGGCGGAAGTCGGGCCAGAGCACGTCGGTGAAGACGAGTTCCGAGTAGGCCAGTTCCCAGAGCAGGAAGTTCGAGATCCGGTACTCCGCCGAGGTGCGGATGACCAGCTCGGGGTCCGGCATCGACGGGTCGTAGAGATGGCGCCGGATCGTCTTCTCGTCGACCTTGTCCGCCGGCACACCCTCCCGCACGATCTCCCGGACGGCGTCGACCAGCTCGGCCCTGCCGCCGTAGTTGAACGCCATCGAGAACGTCATGGCGGTGTTGTCGGCGGTCAGGCGTTCCGTCTCCTCGATGCGCCGCAGCACCCGCCGGGGCACCCGCCAGTCCCGGCGGCCGAGGAACTGGACCTTCACGTTCTTCGCGTGGAGCTCGTCGCGCCGGCCCACGAGCAGGCGGTCGTTGAAGTTCATGAGGAAGCGCACCTCGTCCACCGGCCGCTTCCAGTTCTCGGTGGAGAAGGCGTAGACGGTGAGCCAGCGGACCCCGGCGTCGAGGGCACCCCACACGGTGTCGAGCAGGGCCTCCTCCCCCGCGGCGTGCCCGTCGGTCCGGGGAAGGCCCCGCCGCTGCGCCCAGCGGCCATTGCCGTCCATCACGATCGCCACGTGCACGGGCATCCGTGACCGGTCCAAGGCGCTCAGCTCCATCGGGGTGAAACGTACCCGACCGCGCTCAGTACCCGAGGCGTTCGAGGGAGCCGGGCCGCGACTGCCAGTCCTTCTCCACCGTCACGTGCAGCTCCAGGAACGCGCCCTCGGGCAGCTGGCGGCGGACCCGGGTCCCCACCTCCTTGAGGACGTGACCGCCCTTGCCGATGACCATGCCCTTCTGCGACTCGCGCTCCACGAGGATCTCCACCCGGATCCGTGGCCACTCCCACTCGGTCACCCGGGTGGCGATCGAGTGCGGCAGCTCCTCCCGGGTCACGGCGAGGAGCTGCTCGCGCACGAGTTCGGCCACCCGGAATCCCTCGCCGAGGTCGGTGACCTCCCCGTCGGGGTACCACTGCGGCCCGGGCGGCATCCGGGCGACGAGGTGCTCCACCAGCGCGGGCACCCCCTCCCCGGTGCGGGCCGACACCGGGAAGTAGGCCTCCATGTCGAAGCCCGACACCTCGGCGAGCTGGGCCAGCACCCGCTCCGGGTCGACGCGGTCGACCTTGTTCAGCACCAGCACGGTGTCGCCCGGGCACCGCTCGGCGATGAAGCGGTCGCCGGGCCCGATGTCGCGGTTCGCCTCCACCAGGAGGCAGACGACGTCGACGTCGGCGAGGGCGTCGGTGGCCGATTCGTTGAGTCGCTCACCCATCAGGGTCCGGGGCTTGTGGATCCCGGGGGTGTCCACGAACACCACCTGGGCATCGGGCCGGGTGAGGATGCCCCGGATCTGGTGACGGGTGGTCTGCGGCTTGTCGGAGACGATCGAGACCTTCTCGCCGAGGATCTGGTTCAGGAGCGTGGACTTCCCCACGTTCGGGCGACCCACGAAGGTGACGAAACCCGAGCGGTGCACGCCGGTCCCCGCGGTCGGGTCGGCGCTCATCCTGCCTCACCGCCGGCGGCCCCGGCGGCCGACTCCCGCGCCTCGATGCGCACCCGGGTCACCCGGCGGCCGTCCACGCGTTCGACCCGCAGCCGCACGCCGTCCACCACCACCGAGTCGCCGGCCACGGGCACCCGTCCGAGGGTGCCGAACACCAGCCCGCCGACGGTGTCCCAGTTGCCCTCCGGCAGCGACAGGTCCAGTTCCTCGTTGAGGTCGCCGAGGTTCAGCGAGCCCGGCACCAGCGCAGCGCCGTCCGAGAGTCGCTCCACCTCGGCGGCCGCGGGATCGAACTCGTCGTGGATCTCGCCCACCAGTTCCTCGAGCAGGTCCTCCATGGTGACGAGACCGGCGGTGCCGCCGTACTCGTCGACCACCACGGCGATGTGGGTCTTCCGGGCCTGCATCTCCGCCAGCAGTTCCGACACCCGCTTCGTCTCCGGCACGAAGTGGGCCGGTCGCGCCACCTCGGTGACCGGCCGGTCGCCCCGGCCGGCCCGTTCGGCCTCGAACGCGTCCTTCGCGTACACGATGCCGACCACGTCGTCGGAGCTCTCGCCGTACACCGGCAATCGCGACAACCCCCGGGAGATCGCCACCTCCACGGTGCCGGTCACGGTCGCGTCGTCGTCCACGGCCACCACGTCGGGTCGGGGCACCATGATCTCCCGCACCACGGTGTCGCCGAAGTCGATGATCGACTCGATCAACTCCCGCTCCGACTCCTCGATCACCGACGCCTCGGCGGCCTCCTCGGCCAGGGCGAGGATCTCCTCCTCGGTCACGAACGGACCCTTCTTCAGTCCCTTCCCCGGGAGCACCACGTTGGCCACCCCGAAGAGCGCGCGGGCCGGCCAGCGCAGGAGCCGGCCGATGCCCTCCACGAGCGGCGCCGTCAGGAGGGCGGCCCGCTCGGTGTGCTGCAACGCCCAGGTCTTCGGCGCGGCCTCCGCGAGGGTGAACAGCACGACCACGTTGAGGAAGATGCCGACGGCCACGCCGATGGGACCGAAGAGGCGACCGGCGAGCACACCCACGAGGGCGGCCTGCACGGTCTGGGTGATGTTCACCGCGAGGTAGACCGCGTTCAGGTCACGTTCGAGGTTGTCGACGATCCTGCGCACCCGGCCGCCACCCCGTGGGTCGTGCTCGGCGAGGGCCGCGGCCCGGGACCTCGTCATCCGCGTGATCGCCGTCTCGGAGGCGGCGAGCACGGCAGCCACCGCCACCAGGACGAGGATGACCACCAGGAGCCAGAGGTCGGTGCCGCTCACGACCCACCCCATGGGTCACGGGCGGGTGTGCGCCCGAGCCCGGCGAGCAGTTCCCGCTCGCGTGCCCACATGGCGGCCTGCTGGTCGGCCCCGTCGTGGTCCCACCCGCAGAGGTGGAGGCCACCGTGGACCACGAGCAACGCCAACTCGTCCTCGATCGTCCCGGCGTGCGTCGGCGCCTGCGCGGCGGCCACCGACGGGCAGAGCACCACGTCGCCCACCAGCCAGGGCTCGCCGTCGGCCACCGGGCCGGTGCCGTCGAGGGGGAACGAGAGCACGTCGGTGGGCCCGTCACCTCCGAGGTGTTCCGACTTCAGCACCGCGATCGCGTCGGCACCCACCAGCGTGAGCCCGGCAGTGGACCGGCCCGGCACGCCCTCGGCGGCGAGCACCGACGACAGGATCGACGCGAGGTCGTCGACGAGGGCGGGCGCGAGTTCCGGTTCCGGTTCGTCGGCCGCAGCTCCGGCATCACCGCCATCCGTGTCGCCGCGGTCGTCGCGGACCTCCACCGTGGGGGTCATCGGCCGCCGGCGCCCGCGTCGAATTCCGCGTAGGCGTCCACGATGTCCTGCACGATCCGGTGGCGCACCACGTCACGACCGGTGAGCCGCACGAACGTCAGGCCCTCGATGCGACCCAGGATCCCCTCGAGGTCGGCGAGGCCGGAGCGGCCGCCGGGCACGTCGACCTGGGTGACGTCGCCGGTGACCACGGCCTTGGAGCCGAACCCGATACGGGTGAGGAACATCTTCATCTGCTCGGGCGTGGTGTTCTGCGCCTCGTCGAGGATGATGAAGCTGTTGTTGAGCGTGCGGCCGCGCATGAAGGCCAGCGGCGCAACCTCGACCGTGCCCCGCTCGAGCAACTTCTGGGAACCCTCGCTGCCCACCATGTCGTTCAGGGCGTCGTAGAGCGGACGCAGGTACGGGTCCACCTTCGCCATGAGGTCGCCCGGCAGGAAGCCGAGCCGCTCCCCCGCCTCCACCGCCGGCCGGGTGAGCACGATGCGCTCCACCTCCTTGCGCTGCAGCGCCTGCACCGCCATGGCGACCGCCAGCCAGCTCTTGCCGGTGCCCGCCGGCCCCACGCCGAAGGTCACGATGTGCTCGCCGATGGCGTCCACGTAGCGCTTCTGGCCCGAGGTCTTGGGCCGCACCCGGCCGCCGCGGTGGGTCCGGAGCAGTTCGTGGGTGAGCACCTCGCTGGGACGCTCGTCGGCGCGGATCATCTCGATGGTGCGCCGCACCGCGGCCTCCTCGAGACGGTGACCGCGTTCGACCACCACGACGAGCTCCTCGAACAGCCGGCCCACCCGTGCGCTGTCGGCCCCGGCGAGCACGATCTCGTTGCCCCGCACGGTGATGGCAGTGGACGGGAAGGCGTCCTCGATCACGTCCAACAGCTCGTCGCCCGGTCCGAGCAACTCGGTCATGAGGTGGTTGCCCGGCACACGGACCAGCGTCCGGGTGTCGCCCGGCGCACCCGAGGTGGGCCGCGGGGCGGATTCGGACGTGTCGGCACGCTCCATCTGGGTGCAGAGTGTACCGATGAACGGCGGGCCGCCCGGGGGCGGGGACGCGGACCGGTTCCTCGCCGACCTGAGGGCCGACGAGGCGGCCCATGCGCGGCGGCGCGAGCGATGGCTCCGTCGGTCCCTCGCGGAGGAGGCCTCGCTCGCCGGGATCCTCGACGGCGCCCGCGGCAGGACCGTCACGCTGGAGCTCCGCGGCGGCGACCGGGTCACCGGCGAGATCGTGGGGACGGGCGACGACGCGGTGCTCGTCCTCCGGGCCGACGGGCGGTCGGTGTGGATCACCCGGCGATCGGTGGCCGTGGTCGAGGCGGCGGGGCCGCTCCCCGGCCAGGCACCCGCCGACGAGGCCCGTCGACTCGTGGAGGTGCTGGCCGACCTCGCGCAGGAGGGCACGAGGGTGCAGGTGCGACTCGACGGTGGCGGCGAGGTCGCCGGCGAGGTGGTGGCCGTCGGTGAGGTCCTCACCCTCCGGGACGGCCCCGCCGGGACGATGCGCTACGTGCCGCTCGACGCAGTGGTCTGGGTGCTGCCCTCGTCCTGATCTCCGGCGTCGTCGTCGCGGTCGGGGTGCAGCATGTCGAGCGTGCCGGGCTGGATGCGGCACCGCTCGATGAACTCCGCCACCTCCGACTCCTTCAGCCGGATGACCCGGCCGAACCGGTAGGCCGGCAGCGAGCCGTCGTCGATGAACCGGTAGAGCGTGCGCGGCGTGATGCCGAGGCGTCGAGCGGTCTCCGCCGTGTTGAGCCAGTTGATGTCGGCCGTGTCCACCGGTGCCGAGCGTAGCCGTCGACCCGGACGATCCGATCGATCTGGTTTTTCCATGCATTTCGATGGTTCTTGACATTCTCCGTTGTCTCCAATACATCTTCAGTCGGAGGAGGAGACCCATGGACGGAGCGATCAGGCGAACGAACCCGCCGACCGGTGGCGCAGGCGGCCGCGGAACCGGTTCGGTCCACCCGGACACCGCACGGCGCCACCTGCCGGCTCCCCGGGCGTTCGCCGGCGCAGCGCTCGTGGTGGCCGCAGCGGCGGGGGTGCTAGCCACACACCGGGGATCCGATACCCCCAGCGGTCGCTACACGGTGGCGCTGCGCCCCCTCGCCGCAGGAGTCGTGGTGCAGGCGGCCGACCTGGGCACGGTCGAACTCGACCTTCCCGGCGACATCCCCGCGGTCCCCGCGTCCCGGGCGCGGCACCTCGTCGGGCGGGTGGTCGCACGTGACCTCGCCGGCATGGACCTGTTGCGGCCGACCGACACCCACGACCCCGACGCCGCCGTCCCGGCCGGCGTGGAGGTCGTCGTGGGGGTCGATCCCGTCCGGATGCCGGGCGACCTGGGGGTGGGGACGGAGGTCGACGTGCTGGTCACCGATCCCGACGGGTCCGGCACCACCACGGCCGCTCCCGGCGCCCGCGTGCTGACGGGGGTTGACCCCGGCCGGACCGACGCCATCGGCGGATCGGGACAGGTGCCGGTCCGGCTGGTGGTCCCGGATGACATGACGGCCACCGCTGTGGCCGACGCCGCGGCCCGCGGCCGGATCACGCTGGTGGCACCCCGCCCGACGACGCGCAGGAACGAGCCGTCGTGAACGGCCGGGCGGTCATCCTCGGACTCGCACGCACCCGACGTGGGTGGCTCGGCGAGCTGGCGCGCTGGTGTTCGACCGGCATCCTCCCGGCCGAGCTCGTCACGTGTCTCAGCGTCGAGGAGGCCCTCGCCGTACTCGGAGCGGGGCGACGCATCACACTGCTCATGGTCGACGACACCACCACCCGGTGGGGCCGCGATCTCGTCGCGGCAGCGACCGGGGCCGGCGCACCCACGGTGATGGTCAGGGGTGGACGGGGGCACGACCACGAACGCGACTGGGAGGCGATCGGATGCGACGCCGCCGTCGGCCCCGAGCTCGACCCGGCCGAACTCACCGACCTCCTGCGGCGACACGAGGTGGTCGCCGCGCCCACTGACCGACGGGTGGAGGTTGACTCGGGCACACCTCCGGGACTCCTCCTCGGGGTGCTCGGCACCGGCGGAAGTGGCGCCAGCACGGTGGCGATGGCACTGGCCGAGGGGCTCGGACACCTCGAGGGAGCGGACGCTGTGGTCCTCGTCGACGGTTCCCGGCGCGGCTCCCACGCTGCGTACCACGACGTGGGCGACGTGCTCCCCGGGCTTCCCGAATTGGTGGAGCTCCACCGCGCCGACCGGCCCGACCCGTCGGAGATCCGGGGGCTCAGCTGGCTACTCCCCGCCCACGGCCACCGACTCGTGCTGGGACAACGCCGGCCGCGGGACTGGGTCCTGCACCGTCCATCCGAGGTGACTGCCGCGCTCGACGGATTGCGCCGCACCTTCGCCGTCAGCATCGTCGAGATCGATCACGACCTCGAGGGCGAGGAGGAGACGGGGTCGGTCGACGTGGAGGAACGCCACGCCCTCAGCCGGACCGTGTCCAGGACGGCCGAACTGGTCCTGGCCGTGGGAGGTGACGGCTTCCACGGAACCCATCGGCTGGTGTCGCTCGTCGACTCCCTCCGTCGCCTGGGCACCGAACCCGAGCGCATCGTGCCGGTAGTGAACCGTGCGCCTCGCCAACCGGCAGCGAGGGCCGCCGTCACGAAGGGCCTCACTGCGCTCGTCGGCGGGAGCGTCCGGCCTCCGCTCTTCGTGACTGCGCGCCCGGGACTCGACCGGCGCCTCCACGACGGCCGCCCGCTCCCCCGGTCGATGCGGGCCCCGCTCGCGCGGGCGGTGACCTCACTCGCCGCTTCGGTCCCTCCGGCCACGAACGACGACCGTCCCGCTCCGATCCGACCCGGGAGCCTCGGCACCGTGAGCAGCCCCGGCACCCGATGGAAGGACGGTGCGGCATGACCCCGGGGACGACGGCAGCCGACCGCTCCCCGCTCGCCGAGGTGGAGGACGCCGTCAGAGCCAGGGCGGCCCGAACGGCCCTCGACGTGGAGCATCCCGACGGGGAGCAACGACTCCGCGAGGTGATCGCGGAGGTCGTGGCCGACTGGGACGAGGACCACCGCCGGGGTGTCCGCGCCAACCCGCTCGCCGACCCTGCGGGGGTCGAGCGACGTGCCTTCCTCAACCTGGCCCGCTACGGCCCACTGACCGAACTGCTCGAGGACGACGACGTCTGGGAGGTGATGGTCAACGCCCCGGACGCAGTGGTCGTCCGCCGCCATTCGGGAGGTTGCTCCTACCACCACGAGGTGTTCCACGACGACGACCACGTGACCCGCACGCTGACCAAGCTCCTCGACGACGCCGGCACCTCGCACCGGAAGCTCGACCCCCTCGAGCAGGAGAACGAGGTGCTCCGTCGCGCCGCTGCGTATCTGTCGCAGGCGAACCTGCCGGGAAAAGGCTCTACCCGCTCGTGAGCGAGCTCGCCGCCGACGGGGTCCCCGTCACGGTCACGTGCCGGGTCCTCAACATCGCCCGTCAGCCCTACTACCGGTGGCGGGCCGACCCGGTGAGCAAGGCGGAGTGGGAGGAGGCGCACCTCGCGAACGCGATCTTCGACGCCCACCGCGACGATCCCGAGTTCGGCTACCGGTTCCTCACCGACGAGGTCCGCGACGCCGGCCACCGCGTGTGTGAGCGCACGGTGTGGCGTCACTGCGCAGCCAACGGCTGGTGGTCCCGGTTCGGCAAGCCGAAGAGCCGCAAGGCCGGCAAGGTCGGCGCGCCGGCCCATGACGACCTGGTGCGCCGGGTGTTCACCGCCACCGAGCCCAACCGGTTGTGGTTGACCGACATCACCGAGCACCGGACCGCCGAGGGGAAGCTCTACCTCTGCGCCATCAAGGACGCGTTCTCGAACCGGATCGTCGGCTACTCGATCGACTCCCGGATGAAGGCCCGCCTCGCAGTCGCCGCGCTCGACAGCGCCGCCGCCCGACGCGGTG
>CAIPVR010000229.1 GCA_903868545.1 uncultured Actinomycetes bacterium | reverse complement strand
GGTCGGCTACCTCGACTTCTCCGGGAACATCGACACGGCCATCGCCATCCGAACGATGATCGTGGAACCGCCCGGCCCCGACGGCCGTCGTGCGGCGTCGGTGCAGGCCGGCGCAGGGGTGGTGGCCGACTCGGTGCCGGCCGACGAGGAGCTCGAGACCCGCAACAAGGCCCGTGCGCTGCTGTCCGCGGTGCCCGCGGCGGAGCGGCTCACCGCCCAGCGCCACGGCGGATGACGGCGGGGGAGACTGGGTCCATGGCTGACGTGACCGCCGACTACCTGGCCCTTCGACGTGGCGCCGGCGCCCGCGTGCTGGACCGCGACGTCCTGCGGGTCCACGGCGCCGATGCCGTCACGTTCCTGCAGGGCCAGTTGTCGGCCGACGTGGCGGCGCTGGAGGTGGGCGGGAACTGCTGGTCGCTGCTGCTCGAACCGCAGGGGAAGGTCGACGCCTGGCTCCGGGTGTGGCGAACCGGGCCGGAGGAACTGGTCCTCGACGTCGACGGCGGATGGGGCGAACGCACCTCCACGCGCCTGCACCGCTTCAAGCTGCGGGTCGATGCCACGATCGACCCGCTCGACTGGGGCTGCGTGGCCGTCCGCGGCCCCGATGCGTCCGGCGTCGCCGCACCCGCGGGCGCAGAGCTCGTCGGGGCGGTGGACTGGCGCGGCCTCCCGGGTCTCGACCTGCTCGGTCCCGGCGTCGTCGTGCCCGACGGCGTGGGCACGGTGGGCCCGGAGGCGTGGACGTCGGTGCGCGTGGAGCAGGGGTGGCCGGAGATGGGTCGGGAGCTCGATGACACGGTGATCCCTGCGGAGGCGGGCCAGTGGCTCGTGGACCGCTCGGTCAGCTTCACCAAGGGCTGCTACACGGGCCAGGAGCTCGTCGCCCGGGTGGACAGTCGGGGCGGCAACACGCCGCGCCACCTGCGGGGCCTGGTGCTCGGAGCGAACGTGCTGCCGCCGGAGGGCGCCGAGGTGGTGGCCGACGACGTGGTCCGGGGCACGCTCACCTCGGTCGGGGAGTCGCTCGACCTGCGCGCCCCGGTGGCGTTGTCGCTCGTGCACCGGTCGGTGGAACCGGGCGCGGAGGTCACGGTGCGCTGGCCCGGGGGGACCGCGCCCGCCACGGTGCGGGAACTGCCGCTGCTCTGAGCCTGAGCCCCCTCACGTGGCCGGGGTCGTCGACCCGTGGGTCGGTGGAACCGGAGGGGGCGGAGCGGCGGGCACCCGGAACCAGAAGGTGGTGCCACCGGTGGCGGGGGAGAGGACCCCGACCTCGCCGCCCATCGCTCCCACGAGGTCGCGCACGATGGCGAGGCCGAGCCCGCTGCCCGACTCGGAGCGCTCGGGTTGCTCCTTCGCCCGGTACAGCCGCTCGAAGACGTGCGGGAGGTCCTCGGCAGCGATGGCCGGGCCGTCGTTCGTGACCTGCACCAGGAGCCCGCCCGGCTCGGGGTCCGCGGTCACCACCACGGCCGAGCGGGCGAAGCGTCGGGCGTTGGCGAGGAGGTTGCCCACCACCTGGGCGAGTCGGTCGACGTCGACCGCGCCGGGCGCGGGTGCGCTCCCCCGCACATCGAGCACGAGGCCGGCGCCCTCGAGCTCGGCGCGGAAGCTCTCGGCCGCGCCGGTGACCACCTGGGTGAGGTCCGCGGCCACCGGGTGCAGTGAGAACGTGCGCGCCTCGAGGCGGGCGAGGTCCAGCAGGTCATCGACGAGGCGCTGCAGCCGGGCGGCCTCGGTCTGGATGACCCGGGCGCCGTCGGCGGGCCCGGCGGCGCCGTCCTCGACGGCCTCGGCGTACCCGCGGATGTTGGTGAGCGGTGTGCGCAGGTCGTGCGACACCGACAGCAGGAACTGGCGCTCGAGGCCGCGTGAGCGTTCGAGCGAGGCGGCCATGGCGTTGAGCGACCGGGCCAGGACCGCCGGTTCGTCACGGTCGCCCGCCGGTGGGTCCGGGAGGCGGGCCGTCAGATCACCGGCGGCGATGCGCTCGGCCACGTCGGTGGCGTCGTGCACCGGCCGGGCGAGCCGGCCGCCGAGGCGCAGGGCGGCCGCGGCCGCGACCGCCACCACGATGAGCGAACTGAGCACGAACCAGCCGGCAGCGCCGCCGAGCAGCGGTGGTGGCCCGGCGGTCACGGCGACCGCCACGGTCGAGCGCCGGAGTGGCTGGCCCGACACCGCCCACAGCAGTCGGCGGCCGTCGGACCCGCTGACGGTGCCGCCGCCGGCCAGCGTCTTCCGGTCGGCCGCCGTGAGGCGGACCCCGGTCGGAAAGGTGCCGAGGTCGCGGCCCCTCGGGGTGGTGAGCACCACGGCCACGTCCCTGCCGTCGAGCGCGCCGGCGAGTCGCCGGAGGGTCCCGCGTGACAGCACGGCCTGCGCGTCCGAAGGGTCCTCGAGGTTGGCCCGGGTGGCCACCGTGAGGACCTCGGCCAGCGCGGCGGACTGCCGGCGCAACTCGTCGGCGGTGGAGGCGCGGGCCGCCGCCCGGCTCAGCGCCAGGGTGCCCACGCCCGCGAGCGCGAGCGCCGCCACCACCGCGACCACCACGGCCATGGCGATGCGGCGCCGCACGCTCAGTCCAACCGGTAGCCGACGCCGCGGACGGTGGCGAGGGTGAGATCGGGGAGCTTGCGGCGCAGCTGCGCCACGTGCACGTCGACGGTCCGCTCGTCGCCCACCCAGTCGGTGCCCCAGGCCCCATCGAGGATCTGGCGTCGGGAGAGGGCGAGGCCGCGGTTGCGGCAGAGGTGGAGGAGGAGGTCGAACTCCTGGGCGGTGAGGGCGACCACCGCCCCGCGGTCGGTCACCTCGCGGCGCCCCTCGTCCACCACCACGTCGCCGAGCACGGTGCGGATCGCCGCGGTGGCGGACGGGGTGGCCGCCCGGTCGGCGAGGCCCGCCCGGCGCAGGTGGACCTTCACCCGGGCCACCACCTCTCGTGGGGAGAACGGCTTGGTGACGTAGTCGTCGGCGCCGAGCTCCAGGCCGAGGACCCGGTCGAGCTCCTCGTCGCGGGCGGTGAGGAACAGCACGGACACCCGTGGGTCGGTGGCGCGGATCCGGCGGCACACCTCGAGGCCGTCGATGCCGGGGAGTCCCACGTCGAGGAGCACCACCGTCGGCCGGTGGAGCCGCCACAGCTCGAGGCCCCGTTCGCCGCTGTCCGCGAGGTGGACCCGGAGCCCCTCCCGTCGCAGGTAGAGGTCCAGCAGGTCCGCGATCGACGGGTCGTCCTCCACCACCAGCACGACCGCGGCGCTCTGCTCCACCCGACCGTTCTACCGGGCCGGGCGGCCGGGTCCGTACCATGCGGCGGATGACCTTCTACGAGGTCCTCGGGGTCCCGCCCGACAGCGATGCCGCCGAGGTCCGGCGCGCCTACCTCCGGCTGGCCCGCGACCACCATCCCGACCGCGCCGACGACGCCGCACGGGCACGTTCGGAGGAGCGGATGCGCGCGATCAACGAGGCGTGGTCCGTGCTGGGGGATCCGGAGCGTCGCCGGTCCTACGACCTGCGGCTCCGCTCCGGCGGTGGGGATGTCGTGGCCACCGCCGGACCGGGTGCCGGCGACGTGACCACCCCGTCAAGGGACTTCACCCCGTTCCACGCGGAGGACGAGGACGACGACGACACCTGGCGCTACGAGGCGGACGAGTACGACCCGCGCACCGGGATCGGTCGCTGGCTCTCCACCGGCGGGCCACTCCTGGTGCTCGCAGGCCTGGGTGTGCTCGCCCTGGCGCTGATCCTCGGTGGCCGGGTCCTGCTCGTGGGAGGGCTGGTGCTGCTCGTGGGGGCGGTGGTGGCGTTCGTGGGCGCCCCGGTCCTCGCGATGACGAAGGGTCAGGACAACGAACGGCGGGTGGAGGCGGAACGACGGCGACGGGCCCGGGAGGACGGTGCCGCCGGCCGGTAGGGTCGGCGACGTCATGGCCACCTACCTCGACGCCATCCTGGCGGCCCACCGGGCCGTGGCCGCGGAGGACCGCCGCAGCACCGGCGAGCTCGCCGAGCGGGCCCGGGCGATGCCCCCCGCCCGTGGCTTCCGGGCCGCGCTGGCCGGGGGCCGCGAGCTCGCGGTCGTCGCGGAGGTGAAACGGCGGTCACCCTCGAAGGGTCCGCTCGCGCCCGGGCTCGACCCGGCGGAACTGGCCCGTGCCTACGCATCGGGCGGCGCGTCGTGCCTGTCGGTGCTGACCGACGTCGACCATTTCGGCGGATCGGCCGCCGACCTCGCCGCGGCGCATGCCGCGGTCGCGCTGCCGGTGCTGCGCAAGGACTTCACGGTGTCGGCCAACGACGTGTGCGACGCCCGGCTGATGGGGGCCGACTGCGTGCTGCTCATCGCGGCCGCGCTCGACGACGCCGAACTCACCGACTTCGCGGCCCTCGCCGCGGACGTGGGCCTCGACGTGCTGGTGGAGGTGCACGACGAGGAGGAACTGGGGCGGGCGCTGGCGTGCACCGACGGGTCGCTCGTGGGGGTGAACCAGCGCGACCTGGTGACCTTCGAGGTCGACCAGGAACGCGCGGTGCGGATGGCGGGTGTCATGCCGGAGGGGACGGTCCGGGTGGCCGAGTCGGGTGTGCGGGGCCGCCACGACGCCCTGGCGCTCGCCGCGGCGGGGTACCACGCCGTGCTCGTCGGCGAGCACCTCGTCACCTCGGGCGATCCGGCCGCCGCCCTGGCCGAACTCCGCGTCCCCCTTCCCGGGGAATAGGGGTCCTCAGGGCGCTGTGAGCGCCGCTCATGTCCGCGAAATGCCGGGGGTGGCGCGAGGGCGACCGGTAGCCTCGCCCCGTGTTCGTGAAGATCTGCGGCATCACCAACGAGGAGGACGCCCTGATGGCGGCCGCCCTCGGGGCCGATGCGGTGGGTTTCGTGTTCGCGGCGAGCCCGCGCCAGGTGACGGTCGGGACGGTTCGTGACATCGTCCGGCGGCTGCCCCCGGAGATCGTCACCGTCGGCGTGTTCCGGGACCAGTCGCCGAAGCTCGTGGTGGACACCGTGCTCGAGGCCGGGCTCCGGGCGGCCCAGCTGCACGGCCACGAGACCCCGGCCGACGCCGCGGAGATCCGCCCCTACTGCCAGGCGTTGATCGTGGCGCTCGTGGCCGGTGACCCGGCGCTCGAGCACGTGGAGGACTACGGCGCCGACGCGCTCCTGCTCGACAGCCCCACGCCGGGTGGCGGCAAGGTGTTCGACTGGTCACGGGTGGAGGGCGCACCGGCCCACGGTCGGCTCATCCTGGCCGGCGGGCTCACCGCCGAGAACGTCGGGGCGGCCATCCGCACGGTCCGTCCCTGGGGCGTCGACACCTCGAGCGGCGTGGAGGTCGTGGGCGACCCCAGCCGGAAGGACCCACGCCGGGTCCAGGCCTTCGTGCGCGCCGCCCGGGCCGCAGCGCCGCGGCCGTACCACGCGGACGGCCACGGCCCGTTCGACTGGGCCGACGCCGGTCTCTGAACCGGACCGTGCGGACCGCGGCCGCGCTCTCGGTGCCCGGCGTCGCGGCTCGTGTGGTTTCCGGCACCGATTCGGTCCCCCCGGCCCCGGTGGGGGCGATACCGGGGTGGGGAGGAGTGCTCACGGGCGGTACCTTGCGGCCGTGAGCGCCACCCGGCCCGTGATGGGCGAACCCGACGAGACCGGCCGCTTCGGGGAGTTCGGGGGACGCTTCGTCCCCGAGACCCTGATCCCGGCCCTGCAGGAACTGGACCGGTCCTTCCGCTCCGCGTGGGCCGACCCCGTGTTCCGGGATGAGCTCGACACACTGCTCGCCGACTACGCGGGACGACCGAGCCCGCTGACCGAGTGCCACCGGTTGTCGGCCGAGCTGGGGTGCCGGGTCCTGCTCAAGCGGGAGGACCTGAACCACACCGGGTCGCACAAGATCAACAACGTGCTCGGCCAGGCGCTGCTCGCCCGGCGCATGGGCAAGACCCGGCTCGTGGCCGAGACGGGCGCAGGCCAGCACGGGGTGGCCACCGCCACGGCTGCCGCCCTCCTCGGCATGGAGTGCCTCGTCTACATGGGTGAGGTCGACATGGGCCGCCAGGAACTCAACGTGTTCCGGATGCGGCTGCTCGGTGCCGAGGTGACCCCGGCGGTGAGCGGGAGCCGAACCCTCAAGGACGCGGTGAACGAGGCCATGCGCGACTGGGTGGCCACGGTGGAGGACACCCACTACTGCCTGGGTTCGGTCATGGGCCCCCACCCGTACCCGTGGATGGTGCGGGAGTTCCACCGGGTGATCGGCTCGGAGGCCTCCGCCCAGTGCCGCGCGCTCCTCGACGGGGGGTTGCCCGACGTGGTGACCGCCTGCGTGGGCGGCGGGTCGAACGCTGCGGGCATCTTCAGCGGCTTCGCCGAGGAACCCGACGTGGAGCTGGTGGGGGTGGAGCCGGCCGGAGGCGCCGCGGTCGGTCACGGCGTGCCCGGGATCGTGCACGGGATGAAGAGCTACCTGATGCAGGACGAGTTCGGTCAGGTGTCGGAGGCACACTCGATCTCGGCCGGGCTCGACTACCCGGGTGTCGGACCCGAGCACTCACACCTCGCGTCGCTCGGCCGGGCCCGCTACGAGCAGGTGACCGACGAGGAGGTGGTCGACGCCTTCGTGCTGCTCAGCCGGACCGAGGGGATCATCCCGGCGCTGGAGCCGGCGCACGCACTGGCCTGGGTGTCGCGCGCCCGGTCCGAGCTGGAGGGCCGGACGGTGCTGGTGAACATGTCGGGCCGGGGCGACAAGGACGTGGGCCAGATGATGGACGTCCTGCGGGACCGGCTGTGACGGCGTCGTTGCAGGCGGCGCTGGAGTCGCGCCGGGCCTCGGGCGGCAAGTGCCTCGTGCCCTACCTCACCGGTGGGCTCGGTGAGTGGCCCACCCTGCTCCAGGCCGCGGCGCACGCCGGGGCCGACGGCATCGAGGTGGGCATCCCGTTCTCCGACCCGGTCATGGACGGTCCCGTGATCCAGGAGGCCTCGGACCGGGCGCTCGCCGCCGGTGCCACGCCGCCGGGGATCCTCGAGGTGCTCGCCCGCACCGACGTGGGTGTGCCGCTCGCCGTGATGACCTACGTGAACCTCGTGTACCGCTTCGGCTGGGAGCGCTTCGCGAGCACCCTGGTGGCCTCAGGGGTGTCGGCGGCCATCCTTCCCGACGTGCCCCTCGAGGAGTCGGGGGAGTGGGCCGCCGCGGCGGACGCCGCCGGCGTGGAGACCGTGATGCTGGCCGCGCCCACCGCCCCGGACGAGCGGTTGCCCCGGATCTGCGCCCGGGCCCGCGGCTTCGTGTACGCCGTGGGGCTCCTCGGCGTGACCGGCGAGCGGGACGAACTGGCCTCCTCGGCCACCGTCATCGCCCGCCGGCTGAAGGAGGTCACGGACCTGCCCGTGCTCGTGGGAGTGGGCATCTCCAACCCGGAACAGGCCGTGCAGGTGTGCGAGGTCGCCGACGGTGTGGTGGTGGGCTCGGCGCTCGTCCGCCGTGTGCTGGAGGAAGGGTCACCGGAGGCGGTGGCCGACCTCGTGGGCGGCTTCCGGGCTGCGCTCGACCGGGGCTGAACCGTCGCCGGGCCGGACGCCGGTCCGCGCGGGGGGTGGGATCTGCCCCGCGAATTCGGCCGTTCCTGCGCGCGGAGCGCGCGAATCCGCGCTATTTCAAGGGAAACCCTCGCCATGGCCACCCCGTCGTGGTAGTTACACCATTGCAATTTGCCGTCGGAGTCGACCGTTCCTCGGGGGGTCGACCAGGAGGAACACATGAACAAGACCGAACTGGTGGAGACCATCGCCCAGCGCACCGATCTCTCCAAGAAGGACGTGCAGGCAGTGCTCGACACCTTCGAGGACATCGCCGGTGACATCGTGGCCAAGGGCAAGGACACCCTCACGATCCCGGGCTTCCTGAAGTTCGAGCAGACCAGGCGTGCCGCCCGCACCGGCCGGAACCCGCAGACCGGCGAGACCATCCAGGTCCCCGCCTCCAACGCGGCCAAGGTCAGCGCAGGCGCCAAGCTGAAGAACCGGGCCAAGACCGGCAAGTGATCGCGGCGGGTCCGCCCGCCACGAGCAGCTGGGGAACAGCTGGGATCCACGACAGGGGCCGCCTCCGGGCGGCCCCTGGCGCGTCCCGGGCCGGGGAGTCGTCCCCGCTCGATGGTGCCGGCGCCCGGTCGGGCCCGTCGTAGAGTCCGGCCATGGCGACACTCCAGGCAGGCGACCGGGCTCCGGCCTTCTCCCTCACCGACCAGCACGGCGAGACGGTGCGGCTCTCCGCACTGAAGGGCCGCAAGGTGCTCGTCTTCTTCTACCCGAAGGCCAGCACGCCGGGCTGCACCACACAGGCCTGTGGGTTGCGCGACGTGGCGGGCGACGTGGGTGGCGTGGCGATCATCGGCATCAGCCCCGATGCCCCGGACAGGCAGCTCCGCTTCGACGAGAAGTACGAGCTGGGCTATCCGCTCCTGGCCGACGAGGACCATGCCGTGGCCGACAAGTTCGGTGTGTGGGGGGAGAAGAAGCTGTACGGCAAGGCCTACATGGGCATCATCCGCTCCGCCTTCCTCATCGACGAGAAGGGCAAGGTGGAGCAGGCCTGGTACAAGATCAGCCCGAAGGACACTCCGAAGAAACTGCTCGCGGCACTGAAGTGACCTGCGGCCGAGCGGTGCCCGGTCGTCGCCGACCGGTCCGCGCTGCGCCGGTCAGTCCCGGGACTCGTCGGCCCGGCGCAGCCGTTCCTCGAACTCCCGGTCCGCCTTGCTGATCGCGTAGCGGCGGCCCGCCACGATCGCTCCCACCCCGAGGGCCACCAGGACGAGCCACCGCAGGAGGTGGCCACCTCCCTGTTCGGAGCCGGTCAGGTCCGGGCCGGACAGGTCGGGCAGGGGAGTCGGCTCGTCGCTCATGCAGACCACCCTATTGGTCGTGGGTCCCCGTGCGTCGCCGGGCCACCGGGTCGGTGGCGCTACGATCCCCCGGCTCGCCCGGGTGGCGGAATGGCAGACGCGGCGGACTCAAAATCCGCTGTCCGAAAGGGCGTGTGGGTTCGAGTCCCACCCCGGGCACGCCAGACGGCTGGGGTTCAGGTCGGTCGGCGGTAGCGGCGGACGACGTCGGCCTGTTCGACGCTTTGCGGGGCGCACATGTGGGCCTTGCGGGTGTCGGCGCGGAGCCGGCTGACTTCCTCGAGTGCGTGGTCGCCGGTCATTCCGCGATCGACGAGGAGGCAGCCGGCGACGGTGCCGGTGCGGCCGATCCCGCCCCAGCAGTGGAGGTAGACCCCGCCGCGCTCGGTCGCGGATCGGATGGTGGCGACGATCGCCGGGTACCCCTCGTCGGGGATGGTGCCCATGTCGGGGATCGGGTGGGGGATCCGCCGGAGGTCCAGTTCCCGTTCACCGGCGATGTCCGTGAGGACGTGCTCGTAGGGGGTCATGCGGTCGGCGGTCGTGGTGAGGTCGACGAAGGTGCGGATGCCCGCATCGACGAGCAGGCCGAGCCTGGCGCGGGCGGTGTCGTCGTCGTTGCGGGCGCCGGGGTACTCGCCGGCGAGGATCCTGCCGCGGTCGATCCAGTAGCCGTGGACGACGACGTCGTGTTCCCAGGCGGTCATGGTGTGCCTCCGGTTGCGTGGTCGTGGAGTCGGCCGGCGATGGATTCGATGCGCCGGCCGTGGGTGATCCTTTCGCGCCACTCGCCGGGGATCCCGCTGAGCCCCCAGCGGGCGCCCGCGAGTTGGCCGGCGATGGCGGCCGTGGTGTCGGCGTCGTTGCCGAGGTTCGCGGCGCGCAGCACCGCGGTGCGGAAGTCATCGGCGCCGGCAACGGCCCAGATCGCGGCCTCGAGCGCGTCGACGACGAAGCCGGTGCCGCGGATCTCCTCCTCGGACTTGGTGCGCCACGAGCCGCGGACGACGGCGTCGATCTCCCGGTGGAGCGGACCGTGCCGGAAGACGTCCGGGTCGAGCACCTCGTCGAACGGCCGGCCCTGGATCAGCCCGGCGGTCATCGCGGAGTACGCCCGGCAGGCGTCGACGGGCCGTGCGGCCGGGTGGGTGGTGCGGCTGGAGTCGGCGGCGCGCTCGGCCGCCGCGCCGAGGTCGGTGTGCCAGCGGATCGGGACGGGGGCGAGGCGCATCAGGGAGCCGTTGGCCGCCTTCCCGTCGTCGATCGGTTCGTCGGTGACCGCGCCGGTGAGCTCGAAGCGCCGCAGCGCGGCGGACACGGTGTTGCCGATGTCGAAGCACCTCCCGGTGGAGGACCAGTAGCCGTCGCGCCACCATGCGACGTAGCGACGGAGCTGATCGGCGGGGTCGTGGCCGCCGGCGTGGAGGATTGACTCGGCGAGACACATCGCCATCGAGGTGTCGTCGGTCCACTGGCCGGGCTCCAGGCGGAACGGTCCACCGCCGACCATGTCCGTGATCGGGGTGAACGACCCGGGTTCCTTGAACTCGAGCGTGGTGCCGACCGCGTCGCCGACGGCGAGGCCGACCAGCGCCCCGACCGCCCTCTCCCGTGACGTCATGTGTCCTCCCTTCCTGGCCCGGCGCCGTCCGTCGGACCGGGATGATCCCTTCCTGGCGGACCATCCTCCGCCGGTGGCGACGGCGAACCGCCTCCTCCCCCTGGACGAGCCGCTGCCGGTCGAGATGTGACAGCCCGTCGGATCGTGTCGTGGGTGGTCTCGTCGGTGGTCCCGTGGGCGTTGCTTGGTACCTTGCTCCAGAGCCAGGAGGCGGGGCGCTGGGATTCGACTCGTTCACGATGCTGATGCTGCAGCTGGCGGTGCTGCTCGGCGTGGCCGTGGTGTTTGGCCGCCTGGCGCAGCGCTGCGGCCAGCCCGCGGTCGTCGGCGAGATCCTGGGCGGCCTGGTGGTGGGCGTCACGGTGCTGGGGGCGGTGGCACCCGGCGGGTACGACTGGCTCTTCGCCGCCGGCCGGGACGTGACCGCCACCCGCGACGCGGTCGTGACGCTCGGGATGCTGTTCTTCCTGTTCGTGGCGGGTTCGGAGGTGGACCTGCGGGAGATCCGCCACCTCGGACCGAGGGCGCTGTCCATCGGTCTCGTCGGCACCCTGGTCCCGCTGCTCGCCGGGATCGGTCTGGTGATGGCGTTGCCGGCGGGGGTCTGGGGGGTCGGGCCGGAGGAGAGCCGGTGGCCGCTCGCCGTGTTCGTCGGACTGTGCCTCGCCAACTCCGCGAATCCCGTCCTGGCGAGGATCCTCATGGACCTCGGACTCCTCAAGTCCGACGTCGGTCGTGTGGCGATGGCCGCCACGGTGGTCGACGACCTGGTCACCTGGGTGACCTTCGCGGTGTTGCTGGGGTCGGCGGCCCCGTCGTCGAACGACGCCGGCCCGGGCGTGGCGGGTGCGGCCGGGCTGGTCCTGCTCCTGATCCTGGCGGTGCTGGCCGGCGGTCGCCTGCTGGCGCGTCCCGCCCTCCGCTACCTCGGGCAGCGGTCCACCTGGCCCACGGGCTTCATCGGCTGTGTGGCGGTCCTCGTCCTGGTGGCAGCGGCCGCCAGCGACGCCGTGGGCGTCCACGCCTTCCTCGGGGCGTTCCTGGCCGGGATCGCCCTCGCCGGTCACGACCCGCGGCACCAGGAGGCCCACGACGCGATGGCCCGGTTCACCCTCGCCTTCTTCGCCCCCGTCTACTTCGTGTCCATGGCGCTCGGCACGGACTTCGTGGCCGGCTTCGACCCGTTGCTCGTGGTGGTGCTCACACTGGTGGCCTGCGGGGCCAAGGTGGCCGGCGTGCTGGCCGGTACGGCGGTGCTGCGCCTACCCGTCGATCGCACGGCCTGGACCGTGGCATGGGGTCTCAACGCCCGGGGAGCCACCGGCATCGTGCTCGCCGGTGTCGGGCGGGCGTCCGGCATCATCGGCGACGAGGTCTTCGTGGCGCTCGTGGTGATGGCGCTCCTGACCACCGTGATGGCCCCGTCGCTCATGAAGCTCTCGATGCGACGGGGTCCGGTGCCGTCACCGGTGGGCCCAGACGACGCACGCGTCGGCCGGCGCGGTCAGGAGTCCGGCGACTCGCGCTGAGGGTGCTCGCGGCGGTTCACGCAGCGTTCATCAGCGACCGCTTGCCATGCAGAGTGGTGTTGGAACTACTCTTAGCGGCGAACCCCGGTGGAGGGACCGAGCGTCCTGGGGATCATCGTGCAATCGAACGGACACACCGACCGGGCCCGGAGGGGGCTGCGGCACGGACTCGTGCTCGCGGCAGCGGTGGCGTGCGTCACCTTCGCCTCGGCCTGCGGCGGCGGTGGCGACGCCGCGCCGTCGACGACCGCATCGCCCACCACCACCAGCCCCTACGGCGAGGCCCCACCGGTGGACCCGCCCGGGCCCGACGACGTCGTGCTCACCGTGACGGGCCCCGCCGGGTCGACGACCTACACGCTGGCCCAGCTGAAGGCGTTGTCGGGCGAACCCGTCGAGATCGACGAGCCGTTCGTGGAGCAGCGGATCTCGTTCACCGGTGTCCCGATGTCGGTGCTCCTCGAGGCCGCCGGGATCGGAGCCGACGCCCGGATCTCCACGGTCGCGCTGAACGACTACTCCTACGACGACGTCGCCTCGCTCTTCACCGGATCCGACGCCATCGTCGCCGTGCAGCAGGACGGGGCCGACATCCCCATCGACAAGGGTGGACCGATCCGGATCGTGTTCCCCGACGGTTCCCCGGCAGCCGGGAAGAAGGCCGCCTGGAACTGGAGCCTCTCGGAGATCAGCGCGACATGAACCTCACGGGCGGGATGTCGGCCGCCGGGGAGCGGGCGCTGGGGCCGGTGTTCCGGCCCGCCCAGGTGGTCCTCGCCCTGGCCCTCGTGGTGCTCGGCGCCCTGCTGCTCCTGTCGTCGCTCGTGGCGTTGCGGGAGGACCGTCGGGCCGTGGACCGCCTCCGGGACAATGAGTCAGCCGCCACCTCGGCGGTGTTCATCCAGCGGGAGACACTCCGGCTGGCCTCGACGGCGGAGAAGTGGCTGCTGGGTGTCATGCCGCGGCGAGAGGTGCAGGTCCAGCGGAGTCTCCTCGCCCGGCGGATGGCGGTGGTGACCACCGACGGACGGACGGGGAACCAGATCGTGGGCCCACGGTTCCGTGACGCGCTGCGCCGCTTCGACGACCTCCTCGCCACGACCACCCCGGGCCTGCTCGCCGCCGAGGCACGTGCTGCCGAGGAGGCGCGCTTCCGCCCGGCGGTCCGTGCGCTCGAGCGCGCTGCGGTCAACGTCTCGGACGACCTGCAGCGCCTCGAGGGCGACGCACTCGAGGGCTCGGAGTCGAGCCGTCTGGCGCTCCAGGCCCGCATCGTGGCCCTCTTCGGTCTGGGCCTCGTGGTGGGGCTGACGTTGGCGATCTGGTCCATGCTGCGGGTCCGCTCCACCTACCGTGCCGCCCGCGCCCGGCTGGCGGCCGACGAGGCCGCACTCGCCCGCGCCGCAGCCCTCGACCGCGGCAAGACCCACATCCTGTCGGGCACCGTGCAGGGGCGTCCGGTCGGGGAACTGCTCGAGGAGGTGCTCGACCTCGCGGAGGAGCTCACCGGCTGCGCGTTCCGGATGGTGGTGGCCGATGACGTGGGCGTCGCCGCGTCGGGCCGTGTCACCTCGGGTGCCTCGTTCCCGAGCGCCGACGTGCCGGCCGAGGCCGGGGCCGTGCCCACCCGCTGGCCCATCGCAGTGGATGGCGGCCGCCGACTCGGGGACCTCCGGCTCGTCGGGCCCGTCGAGCGGGCCGCAGCCGCCGACCCGGCCGAGACAGCGGACCTCGACGAGGTGGGCGGGTGGACCTCCAACCTCGCGGCGCTGGTGCTCGACCGCCACATGGCGGCCGAGCGTCTGCGGCACCGGGCCGCCCACGACGCCCTGACCGGCATGCCGAACCGCCACCACTTCCTCGACCGGCTCCGCCGGGCCATGGCGGAGCGGTCCGCCGGTCGCTCCGGTCCGCCGGCCGTGGTCTTCTGCGACCTCGACCGCTTCAAGCTGGTCAACGACTCGCTCGGCCATCGCGAGGGCGACCGGCTCCTGCGGGCGGTGGCCGAACGGCTGGAGGCGTGCGGGAACGGAACCACGGTCACCTTCGCCCGCCTCGGCGGCGACGAGTTCGTGGCCCTGTGCGTCGGGCCCGACGCCCCGGAGACCGCCCGCGCCGTCGCCGACGACGTCGCCCGGGTGCTCGCGGAGCCGTTCCGGCTGGGCTCCTCGGAGGTGTTCGTGTCGGCGAGCATGGGGATCGCGGTCGCCGGTCCCGACGACGACGTCGCCGAGCAGGTCCTCCGCAACGCCGACGTCGCCATGTACCGGGCCAAGCACGGCCGCCGCACGCAGGTGGTGGCCTACGACGCGGAGCTCGAGGCCGACGTGAGCGAGCAGCTCGCCACCGATGCCGCGCTCCGCCGGGTGCTCGCGTCCGAGGGTCTGGTCGTGCACCTCCAGCCGATCATCGACCTGGAGGCCCGGGCGGTGACGGGGGTGGAGGCGCTCGTGCGATGGGAGCGTGACGGCGTGCTGGTGCCGCCCGCCGAGTTCCTCCCGCTCGCCGCCCGCAACGGCCTCCTGTCGGAGATCGACCGTCAGGTGATGGAGCGGTCGCTGTCGGAGCTGGCCGCCCACCGAGCCGCCGGGGGGCCGCCGGTCGACGTCTGGATCAACATGGCGCTGGACCAGCTCCGTGATCCGGGCCTCGTCCCGTGGATGCTCGAGCGGCTGGAGGCCCACGGGCTGTCGGCCGGACAACTCGTGGTCGAGTTGTCCGAGGGCGACCTCCTCGACCTCGACGACGTCGGGGACACGCTCGCCGCCATGCGTGCGGCCGGGGTGCGCGTGGCCATGGACGACTTCGGCACCGGCTACTCCTCGCTGGTGCAGCTCGGCGCGCTCCCGGTGGACGTCGTGAAACTCGACCGCGCCTTCGTCAGCGCCCTCGCGGAGGGAGGCGACTCCGCCCGGAACATCCTCGGCGCGGCGGTGGCCATGGTCGACGCGGTCGGGCTGGACATGGTGGTGGAGGGGGTCGAGACCGACGAGGAACTGCAGGCGGTGCGTCACCTCGGCTGTCGCCATGCCCAGGGGTACCTGCTCGGCCGGCCGGCGGTCGCGGGCGAGGTGCTCGCCCGGCTCCGCGACGGGGTGGGTGCCACCGGCATCACCGCCGTCACGGCGGTCACGACGGCCACGGATGCGGTTCCGGCGGGCATCGTCCATGTGTCCGGACCGGCGCCCACGCCCACGCCCACGCCGACGTCGACGAGCTGACGGCCGGCGCTGCCGGGCCGGTCGGCTCAGGGCGTCGGGCGCTCCGTCCGGCCCTGCGTGAGTGCCGTTGCCGTGGCCGCGGTCGTCTCCCGGAACCGTTCCAACGTCACCGGCAGCGGCAGGCTCCAGTTCGGGTGCTCGTCCACCGTCCCGGGAAGGTTGACCCGGTGCTGCACCCCGAGGGCGTCCTCCGGTTGGGCCAGCACCAGCGTCGATCCGGCCCGGCCGAGCGCCCGGTGGGCCGCGAGCGCGACCTCGGCCGCCGCAGCGGTGTCGTCGACGCCCGCGAGGCGGCGGAGCCGCCCCCGGAGGAGCCGGTCGCCGTCCGGGTCCGGCGCGCGACCCGCAGCGGCACGGTCGGCGGCGTCGGTGCCGGTCCAGAGGCCGGCCACGGTCGGGAGGTCGTGCGTGCCGAGCATGCCGACGCTGCCCGCCGGCCAGTCCGCCGGGGGGTCGTCCTCGAACCAACCGACCCGGTAGCCCGCCACGCCGCGGGCGCCCATCGCCTCCCGGACCCGTGGCTCCACCGTGCCGAGGTCCTCGCCCACCAGGGCTGCGCCGGCCCGGGCGGCCTCGAGGCATGCCAGGTCCAGCAGTTCGTCGCCGATCTGCTGCACGTAGGCACCGTGGGCCGCCGTCGCGCCCGGGGGGATGAGGTAGAGGCGGAACAGGCCCATCACGTGGTCGATCCGCAGGCACCCGGCGTGGCGCAGCAGCCGACGGAGGGTCGACCGCCAGGGCCGGTAGCGGTCGGCCCGCAGGCGCCAGGGCACGTAGGGCACCAGACCCCAGTCCTGTCCGTCGGGAGCGAAGTCGTCGGGTGGGGCCCCGACCCTGCACCCCTCGGCCAGCAGGGCGGCGTCGCACCAGGCGTCGGCTCCGTCGGGATCGAACCCCACCGGCAGGTCGGCCATCAGCGGCGCCCCGGCCCGCGCCGCCGCCGCCCACTGGTCGTCGAGGCGCAGTTGCACCCATCGCCAGAAGTCCACCCGGTCGGCGTGCGCCACCGCGGCGCGACGGACCTCGGCGTTCCCGGGACGCGACAGCGGGGCGGGGAACGCCGAGCGGCCGCCACCGTGCACCTCGGAGAGGGTGCAGAACACCGCGTGGTCGGTGAGCTCGGGGTCGGCGGCCGCTGCCTCCAGTTCGCCGCGCACCGACGGCGTGGTCCCCACGGCGTCCCAGATCGCGGCCAGGGCCCCCAGCTTCAGGCGCCACGTCGCTGCGTGGTCGAGGCGTCCCCCCCGGTTCAGCGCGTGGCCGGCCCGGGCGGCCGCGGCCACCGCGCCGGCGGCGAGCCGGGCGCCGGGGACGTCCTCCACCCGCAGGTAGAGGGGTGAGGGGAACCGCCTCGACGACGGGTAGTACGGCGACCGCTGCGGCGCCGGTCCGGGGATCACCGCGCCGATCGGCGAGTGGGCCACCACCGAGGCTCCCGCCCGCCGGGCCTCCACGGCCAGCCCGGCCAGGTCGGCGAGGTCGCCCGTGCCCCACGACCCGCCCGAGCGGAGGCCGGGCAGTTGTACCGCCCAACCCCATCCCTCGGGCAGCCGGGGTGCCCGAGGCGGCACCACGTAGAGGTCGGTGCGGGTCCCGCCGGAGTCGAGGGTGTGGGCGCCCAACGGCAGGTCCGGAGGGAGGTGGTCGTGCACCGTGACCTCCCCGCCCTCCTCGAGTTCCACGACCCCCGGTGACCAGACGCCGGCGGGGTCCCCGTGGGTGACGAACCACACCGGGGCCGCCGCCGGCGGGTCCCCGCCATCGGGGCCACCCAGCTCGGCCCGGAGCGCCGCAGCGGTGCCGGGATCGGTGGGCCGGAACGTGCCGTCGGTGCTCCACCAGCCGGGGGTGATCCCGAAGGCGTCGGCATCGCCGGTGTCCTGCACCGGACCAGTCTGGCCCCGGGGGAGGCGGTGCGGCCGCACGCCCGCCCGGCACGCCCCGGACCCGTCACCGTGACGGAGGTCGTCGGTCCGTACACTCCTCCCGTGGCGCTGTTCGTGGAACGCCGGCTCCGGGCCGTGGGCAAACGGTTGGCGAAGCTGCGCACCGAACTGGCCGTGGCCGACGAGCAGCTCGCGCACTTCGCCGACCTCTCCGACGACTCCCGCATCCGGGCGATGGTCTCGGAGACCCCGCAGGCGGACGAGGACCACCGCCAGGCCGAGCGGACGGCCACGGCGATGGCCCGCCACCGGGCCGACCTCGTCGACTCGATCGCGAAGTTGGAGGCCGAGCAGGACGACCTGCTCGACAAGCTCGCCCGTCCGTGACGGACGGTCGCCGGGGCCGCGTACACTGACCGACCAGGCCCGCCGGCGGCGGCCGAGCATCGAGGAGACGGAAGGCAACGGTGCCAACCCGAGTCGTGGTCGCAGAGGACGAGGCCATCATCCGCATGGACCTCCGCGAGCTCCTGCAGGAGGAGGGCTACGACGTGGTCGCCGAGTGCGGCCGCGGTGACGAGGCCGTCGCCATGGTGCGCGAGCACCGTCCCGACGTGGCGCTGCTCGACATCAAGATGCCGGGCCTCGACGGGATCTCCGCCGCCCGTGAGATCTCCTCGGAGCGGCTCGCCGCAGTGGTGCTGGTCACCGCGTTCTCCCAGCGGGAGTTGATCGAGGAGGCGGGTGACGCGGGCGTCCACGGCTACGTGGTGAAGCCCTTCGAGCGCCACGACCTGGTGCCGGCCATCGAGGTGGCCATGGCGAGGTTCCGCTCCGAGCAGGCGCTCGTGGACCAGGCCGCCACCGCCGAGGAACGGCTCGAGACGCGCAAGGTGATCGACCGGGCCAAGGGCGCGCTGATGGACCGTCACGGCCTCACCGAGCAGGACGCGTTCGCGTTCGTGCAGAAGACCGCGATGTCCACCCGTCGCACGATGCGCGAGGTCGCCCAGGACGTGCTCGACGGGCGGTTGCAGCCCTCCGGCTGAGCCCGCGGGCGCCGTCGGCCACGGGGGTTACGCTCCGGGCCGTGCCCACGCTGATGCTCGTCGACGGCAACTCGCTCACCTACCGGGCCTTCTTCGCGCTCCCCACCGACCTGGCCACGGCGTCGGGGCAGGTCACCAACGCCGTGTTCGGCTTCACCTCGATGCTGCTGAACCTGGTGCGCGACCACCGGCCCGACCGTGTGGTGGTCACCTTCGACCTCCCGGAGCCCACCTTCCGCCACGAGGAGCTGGCCAGCTACAAGGCCAACCGCGACGCCACCCCCGACCTGCTCCGCGAGCAGATGGGCCTCGTTCGCCAGGTGGTCGACACGCTCCGGCTGCCCGTGGTGACCGCATCCGGCTACGAGGCCGACGACGTGATCGCCACGCTCACCGAACGCGCCGTCGGTGCGGGCGAGGACGTGGTGATCGTCACCGGCGACCGTGACAGCTACCAACTGGTGCGCGACCCGCACGTGAAGGTGCTCTACAACCGTCGTGGCGTGTCGGACTACGTCCTCTACGACGAGGCCGGCATCGAGGAGCGCACGGGCGTCCGTCCCGAGCAGTACGTGTACTACGCCGCGTTGCGGGGTGATCCGTCCGACAACCTCCCCGGGGTTCCGAAGGTGGGGGAGAAGACCGCGGCGAAGCTGGTGAGCACCTACGGCGACCTCGACGGGATCTTCGCCCACACCGCGGAGCAGACCCCGGCACTCCGCCGCAACCTCGAGGAGCACGAGGGCCAGGCCCGCACCAACGCCCGGCTCATGCGTCTCGTGCGCGACGTGCCCCTCCCGGAGGACGCCGACCGCCCGGCGCAGGGCGAGGTGGACCCCGACGCCGTGCTCGACCTGTTCCGGTTCCTCGAGTTCCCCACGCTCGTGCCCCGACTCGCCGAGGCGTTCCCCGACCTGTTTGGGGAGGGGGCCGCGGCGTCGGTCGCCACCACGGTGCTGGAGGCCGAGGCCACCGTCGCCGTGAGCGCCGAGGAGGCCGCCTCCCTGCTCGGCCCGCTCGTCGGGCTCGAGCGGGTGGCCGTGGCCGGCGTGTGGTCCGGCACGCCGGGCCGCAGCGCGCTCGACGCCGTCGCCGTGGTGGCCGATCCGGTCGCCGCCGAGGTGGTGGTGCTGCCGGGCCACCTGGTGGAACCCGCTGCAGCGGCGCTCGCCGGTGTGCTGTCGGGCCCGGCGGAGGTGGTGGCCCACGACGCCAAGCCGCTCATCCGCTCGCTGCTCGGCGTCGGGGCCGACCTCCGCCACCTGGTGCTCGACACGAAGATCGCCGCCTACCTGCTGGACCCGTCCGACGCCGACTACCCGCTCGAGGACCTCCTCGTCCGCCACGCCGGAATGGAACTCGCCGGCGTCGACGCGGTGCCGGAAGGTCAGCTCGACCTGTCCGGCGACACCTCGCCGCCCACGCAGGTCGCGGCCCGCCGGGCCCTCGCCGTGGACCGGGTCGCGGGACCGCTCGCGGAGGCACTCGCCGCGCAGGGGCTCGACCGCCTCAACCGGGAGGTGGAGGTGCCGCTCGTGCGGGTGCTCGCGCACATGGAGCACCTGGGGATCGGGGTCGACGTCGAGGTGCTGCGGCGCCTCAACGCCGAGCTCACCTCCGAGTGCGAGTCGGAACGGGCGGCGATCGTGGCCGCCGCCGGGCACGAGTTCAACGTCAATTCCACGCCCCAGTTGCGCGAGGTGCTGTTCGACCAGCTCGGCCTCACCCCCCAGAAGAAGACCAAGACCGGCTTCTCCACCGACCAGGCCACGCTCGAGAAGCTGCGTGGGGAGCACCCCATCGTGGAGCACCTGCTCCGCTACCGGGAGGTGGAGAAGCTCCGCTCCACCTACGGGGAGGGCCTGCTCGCCGAGGTGGGCGCCGACGGGCGCATCCACGCCACGTTCAACCAGACCGTGGCCCGCACCGGCCGCCTGAGTTCCGACGCACCGAACCTGCACAACATCCCGGTCCGGTCGGAGGAGGGCCGCCGTTTCCGGGAGGCGTTCGTGCCGGCCGCGGGCACCGAGTTCCTCGTGGCCGACTACAACCAGATCGAGCTCAGGGTGATCGCCCACCTCGCGGAGGACCCGGGCCTGATCGAGGCGTTCACCACCGGCCAGGACATCCACAACGCCACCGCGTCTCGGGTGTTCGGGGTGGACCCCTCCGAGGTCACGGTGGAGCAGCGCTCGAAGGCGAAGATGGTCTCCTACGGCCTCGCCTACGGCATGGAGGCCTACGGCCTCGGCCAGCGGCTCAACATCCCCACCGGGGAGGCCCAGGAGATCCTCGACGCGTACTTCACGGCGTTCCCGAGTGTGAAGGCGTTCATGGAGCGCACGGTGGCCGAGGCCCGCGACCGGGGCTACACCGAGACGGTGTTCGGTCGTCGCCGACGGATCCCGGAGCTGAGCTCGGGCCAGCGGAATGTGCGCATGGCCGGCGAACGGCAGGCCATGAACGCCCCCATCCAGGGCCTGGCGGCCGACATCTTCAAGGTGGCGCTCGTCCGTCTCGACGCGGAGCTGGCCGAGCGGGGACTCGCGGCGAGGCTCATCCTGCAGGTCCACGACGAGGTCCTGCTGGAGGTGCCGCCGGCCGAACTGGTCCCGGCCGAGGAGGCGGTGCGCCACGCGCTGTCGGGGGCGTTCGAGCTGCGGGTGCCCCTCGAGGTGAACCTCGCGGTCGGTTCGAGCTGGGCGGCGGCCAAGGGATGAGCGGCCCCGAGGATCATGGGCACGGCTCCGCCGGCCCCCCGTCGCTGGAGGACCCGACCGACGGCGAGGTCCACGAACTCCAGGACAGCCACTGGTTCGAGGACCGTCATTTGTTCGAGGACCGTCATTGGTTCGAGGACATTGCCGATCACCTGGGGCCGGCGTACCTGCGGTACTCGTTCACGATGGGCACCGATCAGGAGATCGGCTTCCTGTACGACGTGCTGGGCCTGGGGGAGGGCTCGCGGGTCCTCGACGTGGGGTGCGGGCCCGGACGGCACGCTGTGGCGCTCGCCCGCCGGGGGGTGGAGGTGGTCGGGGTCGACATCTCCGAGCGCTTCGTGGAGGTGGCCGAGGACGTGGCGGTCCGGGAGGGCCTGAGCCACCTCGCCACCTTCGAGCGGGCCGACGCCCGGGCCATGGTGGGCGACCCCCGATTCGACACGGGTGCGGGTGCCCGGCCGTTCGACGCCGCCATCTCGCTCTGCCAGGGAGCGTTCGGTCTCGGGGGGCCGCCCGACGTGGGCGACCCCCAGAACCTCGCCGCCGATGCCGCCGTGCTGGGCGGGATCCTCGCCGCGCTGCGGCCGGGCGGCCGGTGCGCGGTGTCGGCCTTCTCGTCGTACTTCCAGGTGCGCTGGCTCGAGGACGGCGACGCGTTCGACGCCGCCGGTGGCGTGAACCACGAGCGCACCGAGCTGCGTGACCTCGACGGCGTCCGGACCGAGGCCGACCTGTGGACCACCTGCTACACGCCGCGCGAGCTCCGCCTGCTCGCGGAGCGGTGCGGCCTGGCCGTCGACCACCTCTGGTCGGTCACTCCGGGCGGCTACTCGATGGAGCCCCCGACGGTCACCACCCACGAGTTCCTGCTGGTCGCCCGTCGCCCGCCCGCCTGACCCGGCTCAACCCGCAGGCTCGGAACTCGTTGCGTCTGACCACCGAATCGGTGGCGAGGCGCAACGAGCTCGGGGGGGGCGGAGGACCGGGTTCCGCTCCCCGATGACATCAGGGTGGCCCAGCGCTGGGCTGGGGCCTGTGGACGAGGATCGCTTTCGCAGGCTCTCGGCGTCGCAGATGGGCGTCGTCGCCAGGCGCCAGGTCCTCGACCTCGGCGCCTCTCCCCGGGTGATCGACCGGCGACTGCACTCGGGTCGTTGGGAGGAGATCCACCCAGGCGTGTACGGGCTCTCGGGCCACGCACCGAGCTGGCGGCGCAGCCTCTGGGCCGCTCACCTCCACGCCGGCCCGGCGAGCGTGGTCGCTGCGGCCTCGGCGGGCCGGCTCCACGGCTTCGAACAGGTGCCGGCTCGCCGTTGCGTCCTGATCGTGCCGAACATGCGAGCCCGGGCACCTGAGGGCGTCACCTGGATTCGGACGCCCGATCTCGCTCCGCAGGACGTACTCAACCGAGTGGGTCTTCCGCCCCTCACCTCGGCTGCCCGTACGGCGATGGACGTTGCGGCCCGTCTGCACGTCGCCTCCCTGCGACTGTTGGTCGAGCAGGGCATCCTCGAACGGCGGTTCACGCTGGCGGAGGTGGGCTCGGTCCTGGCCCGGGTGCGCCGGCGCGGCAAGCCGGGCGTGGCCCGCCTCGCCCGGGTGCTCGATGACCTCGGTCCTGGTGGTGGCGTGCCCGGAACCGAGCTCGAACACCTGCTGGACGAGGTGATCGCGCTCGCGGGAATCCAGCGTCCCGTGCCGCAGCATCCGTTGCCGAGCCAGCGGGGACGTGTCGGCTTCGTCGACCGCCTCTGGCCGGAGGCCAAGCTGATCGCCGAGGCCGACGGCCGGCGTTGGCACGATCGTCGCCAGCAGATGCGTGCGGACGCCGATCGCACGCTCGAGGCCCAGGCGCTCGGGTACGAGACGAGCCGACTTCACTGGGAGCATCTGCGGCACGATCCGCACGGGACCGCCGCGCTGCTCCGGGCGATCTACCTCCAGCGCGTGGCGATGTTCACGTGATCGCGGTGAACTCGTCGCGTCCGACCACCGGATCGGTGGCGAGGCGCAACGAGTTCGGGGGCGGCCGGGAGGAGGGGCGGCGAGGCGCGGGCGCCCGCTTTCGGCCGACGGGCCCCTCGGGTAGCCTTTCCCGGTTCCGGTGGGGCAGGTCGCGCCCCGGAGCCGTCCTTGTCCCTCGAGAAGAAGAAGCATCCGTGTCCGACACCCCCACCGCCGAGGCCCAGCCGCAGGAGTCTGCGGTCGCCACCATGGGCGACGAGTCCGAGTACACCCCCCGCCAGATCATCGACGACGACCTCGGCGGCCTCTCCCTCGACGAGGCGATGGCCGCCACGATGGTCGACGTGGAGGACGGCCAGCTCGTCACCGGTTCGGTGGTGAAGGTCGACCGCGACGAGGTGCTCCTCGACATCGGCTACAAGTCCGAGGGCGTCATCCCCAACAAGGAACTGTCGATCCGCAACGAGGTCGACCCGAACGAGGTCGTCTCGATCGGCGACGAGATCGAGGCCCTCGTCCTCCAGAAGGAGGACAAGGAGGGCCGTCTGATCCTCTCGAAGAAGCGGGCCCAGTACGAGCGGGCGTGGGGCACGATCGAGAAGATCAAGGAGGAGGAGGGCGTGGTCTCCGGGCCCGTCATCGAGGTGGTCAAGGGTGGCCTCATCCTCGACATCGGCCTCCGCGGCTTCCTGCCCGCCTCCCTCGTGGAGCTGCGCCGCGTCCGCGACCTGCAGCCCTACGTGGGCCGCAGCCTCGAGGCCAAGATCATCGAGCTCGACAAGAACCGCAACAACGTGGTGCTCAGCCGGCGGGCGTGGCTGGAGGAGACCCAGAAGGAGCAGCGCGAGGACTTCCTCGCCAACCTCAAGCCGGGCGAGCGCCGCAAGGGCGTGGTCTCGAGCGTGGTGAACTTCGGCGCCTTCGTGGACCTCGGCGGCATGGACGGCCTGATCCACGTGTCGGAGCTGTCCTGGAAGCACGTCGACCACCCGTCCTCGGTGGTCGCCGTGGGCGACGAGGTGGAGGTGGAGGTCCTCGAGGTCGACCTCGACCGCGAGCGCATCTCGCTGTCGCTCAAGGCCACCCAGCAGGATCCGTGGCAGGAGTTCGCCTCCAACCACCAGATCGGCGAGCTGGTCTACGGCCGTGTCACCAAGCTGGTGCCGTTCGGTGCGTTCATCCAGGTGGGTGACGGGATCGAGGGCCTGGTGCACATCTCGGAGATGTCGGCGCACCACGTGGACCTCCCCGAGCAGGTGGTCACCCCGGGCGAGGAGCTGTGGGTGAAGATCATCGACCTCGACCTCGACCGTCGCCGCATCAGCCTGTCGATCAAGCAGGCGGCCGAGGGCGGCATCGTGGCGGCCGAGTACCAGGAGCACTTCGGCGAGCACGCCTACGACGCCGAGGGCAACTACATCGGCGGCAGCGACTTCGATCCGGACGCCCCCTCCGAGGGCCAGGAGGCGTGGGAGCAGTACTACGCCGAGCAGGGCATCGGGGCCGAGGAGGGCGCGGCGCCGGAACAGGTGCTCGACGACGCCGAGGGTGCCGTCGAGGCCGCCGCGCAGGAGGACGCCACGGAGTGAGTCCGGGCCTCCGGCCCCACTCACCGGCAAACCGACGACAGCGACGGAGCCCCGCCCCCCGGGCGGGGCTCCGTCGCGTCCGGGCCCATGATCCGCCGATGGGCGTTTGTTAAGCGCGGCGCCGTTCCGGCCGAATGGACAACCAGCGGATGGCTTCCACCGGGCCCGTCCACCGCCCCCGGGGCGGCGGAGGGGCCCAGTCGGGTCGCCGCTGCGTTCACCCAGCGCACGGAGCGGAGCACCAGTGAGTTCACGTAGAACGTTGATCCTGATCGGGGCGGTCGTCATCGGAGGCCTCGCCGCCGTGCTGGTCCTGAGTTACGTGCGGGGCGTGGAGTCGCGCTCGGACGAGGCGAACCAGCTCGTCAAGGTGGCCGTGGCCGCCGGGCCGATCCCCAAGGGGACCTCGGCGGACGTCGCGGTGCAGGCCCAGCAGATCACCCTCGCCGACCGTCGCCGCCAGGACGTGCCGGCCTCCGCCGTGAAGCGCTTCGCCGACATCCAGGGCCAGGTGGCAGCGGTGGACCTCGGCGGTGGCGAGATCATCACCACGGCCATGTTCAAGGCCTCCACCGCCCCGGACGGCTCGAAGAGCCAGGGCCTCGCCCCGGGCCGGGTCGCCATGAGCATCTCGCTCGACGAGGCCGCCACCGTGGGCGGCAACCTCAACCCGGGCGACTACGTGAACGTCCTGGCCCGCACCTGCGGCGCCGGTGCGGACGGCGCGCCGGCCGCGGACTGCGCCCTTCAGCGCACCGGTGGGGGTTCGGGTGCCGTCACCCTGGGCAAGCCGGCCACCTACGTGCTCCAGAACGTGAAGGTCTACGGCGTGGGTGCCAACCTCGGGGAGCAGGTGGCCGCCGCCCAGCCCGCCGACGCCGCTGCGCCGAGCACCACGGCCCCGGCCGCGAAGGGTGGGATCGTCACCCTCGAGCTCACCCCGCAGCAGGCGCAGCTCCTGGCCTCGGTCCGCGACGCCGACCTCTACCTGACCCTCAACCCCGCCGGCTACGCCCCGGTGCCAGTGCCCTTCTCGGACTCCCTCGTGGCGCTCCCCGGCGAGCTCGGTGAGAACGCCTCCGGGGCCGTCGCCGGACAGGCCGGGCAGTGAGCGACTTCACCATGACCACTCCCGACCCCGGGATCGTCACCGGCGCCGACGTGCCGCCCACCGCCCCGGCGGTGCGCGTCTCGGTGGCGGTGGTGGAGGGTGACGTCCCGGTCCGCCAGCGGATCATGGGACTCCTCGGTGAGGGAGTCACCCCCTTCGAGACGGTGGAGGAACTGTCCTCCCGCCTGACCGGGGCCGTCCCGGTGGTGGCGGTGCTCGGGCCGTCGTGCGCCGGTGAGGACTCGCTCGCCGTGGCCGAGCGGATGATGCGGGAGTACCCGCTGCTGGCCTGTGTGCTCGTGGTGGAGGAACTCACCACCACGCTGCTGCAGCAGGCGTTGCGCGCCGGCGTGCGCGACGTGCTCGCCCTCGGTGGGGAGTCCGGCGCGCTGGCGCAGGCGGTGCAGCGGGTGGCGATCAGCCTCGACCACGCCCCCCGGGGTGGCATGGCCGCGCCGGCCCTGCCGGTGGAGGAGCCGTCGGGCCCGGAGCCCGTGAACGGCAAGGTGATCACGGTGTTCTCCACCAAGGGCGGTGCCGGCAAGTCGGTCCTGTCCACCTCCCTCGCCGTGGAGCTGGCCCGCCGGTCCGACAAGCCCGTGTGCCTCGTCGACGCCGACCTGCAGTTCGGTGACGTGGCCGTGATGCTCAAGCTCACGCCGCACCACACGATCGTGGACGCCGTCTCTGTGCTCGACCGGATGGACGCGCCGCTGCTCGACAGCCTGCTGGTGACCCACGAGCCGTCCGGCCTGCGGGTCATGCCCGCTCCGCTCGAGCCGGCCTTCGCGGACCAGGTGGGTGCCGCCGAGATGGTGGCGATCGTCGAGTTGCTGCGGTCGTTCTGCTCGTACGTGGTGGTGGACACCCCCGCCTACTTCAACGACGTGGTGCTCGGACTGGTGGAGGTGTCGGACCACGTGGCGCTCGTGGCGGGCATGGACATCCCGAACATCAAGAACGTGAAGATCGGGCTGCAGACGCTGCGCCTGCTCAACACGCCGATGGAGAAGCTGCTCCTGGTCCTGAACCGGGCCAACAGCAAGGTGAAGCTCGACGTCGGTGAGGTGGAACGCACCCTGCAGGTGAAGGCGGATTCCTTGATCCCCTCCGACGTGTGCGTGCCGCAGGCCGTCAACAAGGGCGAGCCGGTGGTGCTCCACGCCCCGAGGTCGGGCGTGACCAAGGCCATCCAGCAGCTCGCCGACAAGTTCATGGTGGACGACCGCTCCCAGAAGCGGAAGTGATGAGACCGGCGCCGCCAAGGCGCCGGGAGGGAGTCTGACGTGTCGCTGTACCAGCGGATCAACGAGCAGCAGGGTGGCCAGGCCCCGCAGCCGGGCCAGGGTGGTGGCGCACAGCTGCCCCCTCGGCCGCCGGGCCCGGGCGGTCCGG
>CAIPVR010000228.1 GCA_903868545.1 uncultured Actinomycetes bacterium | reverse complement strand
CCGGGCGGCCCGGGCCGAGATGGCCCTCGGGAAGCGGTTCGACCGTCTCACATCGCCCTCGAAGCGCCTGCTGCGCACACGGGCGGAACTCGACACGGTCACCGATCGCCTGGACCGGTCGCGGGAGCGCCGCTTCGAGGAGGCCCGGCGCCACCGGCGCCGCATCCCCGGCCGCCGACGGACCCGCGTGTTCGAGTGACCCCCCGGTCCGCGAGACTCCACCACGTGGGCGAACGTTCCGGAGCCAGCCGATGAAGGTGCACCTCCGCAATCCGTCGCGCACGGTCGAGGTGGCCGGCCCCGCCCTGGTGTCGGTCGTGCTCGACCGGCTCGGGGTGAACCGGGAGTCGGTGCTCGTGGTGCGCAACGGGACGATCGTCCCGGGCGACCAACGCCTCGAGGACGACGACGAGGTGGAGGTCCGCCCGGTGATCTCCGGCGGCGCGGCATGATCGGGGGACCACGGTGAAGTGCACGGTCTGCCGGGAGCCGGCGATCATCGACCTCCGGCGCCACAACGCCAACTTCTGCGTCCCCCACTTCACGAAGTTCTGCCGTGACCAGGTGCAACGGGCCATCGACGAGCACGAGATGCTGCGGCCGGGCGAGCGCGCCCTCGTGGCCGTGTCCGGCGGCAAGGACTCGCTCGCCGTCTGGGACCTGCTCCTCGACCTCGGCGTGGAGGCCGACGGCCTGTACGTGGGTCTCGGGATCGGGTCCTACAGCGACGTGTCCCACGAGTACGCCGAGGCCTACGCCGCGTCGAGGGGAGCGCGGCTGCGGGTGGTCGACCTGGTGGAGCGTTACGGCTACGACATCCCCACCGGCGCACGCGCCGCCCGGCGGGCCCCGTGTTCCGCCTGCGGCATGAGCAAGCGGCACGTGTTCGACCGAGTGGCCCTCGAGGAGGGGTACGACGTGCTGGTGACCGGGCACAACCTCGACGACGAGGCCGCCGTGTTGTTCGGCAACGTCCTGCGCTGGCAGACCGAGTACCTCGGGCGGCAGCGACCGGTGCTCGAGGCCCGCGACGGTTTCCCCCGGAAGGTGAAGCCGCTCGTCCGCCTCTCGGAGCGGGAGACCGCTGCGTACTGCATCGTGTCGGGGATCGAGTACCAGGTGGAGGAGTGCCCGATGGCCGTCGGCAACAAGCACCTCGGTTACAAGGAGGCGCTCAACGCGATCGAGGTGCAGTCGCCCGGCACGAAGGCCGACTTCTACGCGGGATTCCTCCGACGGGCCGCCTCACGGTTCGAGGCGGAGGCGGAGGCGGAACGGGAGACGCTGGGCTCCTGCGCCGTCTGCGGATCACCCACCCCCGGCGAGGTCTGCGCCTTCTGCCGCCTCGTGGAGCGGGCCGGCGGTACGCCGGGGCCGGTCCCGGTGGAACTCGGCCGCCGGAGCACACCGTGACGGCGCGGGTGGGGCCCCTCGCCGAGGGCGACCTGGTGCAACTCATCGACGTCAAGGGCCGGCGCTACCAGGCCACCCTCACGGCAGGGAAGCAGTTCCACTCGCACTCCGGCTTCATCGAGCACGACGACCTGCTGGGCCTCCCCGAGGGGTCCACGGTGCGGACCACCCGCGGGCAGGCCTTCATCGTGATCCGGCCGACCCTGGCCGACTTCGTGTTCAAGATGCCCCGCGGTGCGCAGGTGATCTACCCGAAGGACCTCGGCCCCATCCTGATGCTGGCCGACATCGCGCCGGGCGTGAGGGTGCTCGAGAGCGGCGTCGGCTCCGGCGCGCTCTCCATGGCGATGCTCCGGTCCGGTGCCGACATCGTCGGCTACGAACTGCGGGAGGACTTCGCCGAGCGGGCCCGCGCCAACGTGGAGAAGTTCCTCGGTCCGGAGGTGCTGGCCCGCTACCGGGTGGAACTGCGGGACTGCTACGAGGGGATCGACGAGACCGACCTCGACCGGGTCGTGCTCGACCTCCCCGAGCCGTGGCAGGTGGTGCCCCACGCCGAGGAGGCGCTCCGGCCGGGAGGCATCCTGCTCGCCTACACGCCCTCGGTGCTGCAGGTCACGCAGTTGCGGGAGGCGCTCGCCCGCTCCCGCTTCTTCGATCCCGACACCCGGGAGGTGCTCCAGCGCGGGTGGTACGTCGAGGGGCAGGCCGTCCGGCCCGACCACCGGATGGTGGCCCACACCGGGTTCCTCACCTCGGCCCGACTCGGGGCGTGAACGGCCTCGACATCGCCCTGCTCGTCCTGGCCGCCCTCGCGGCGCTCCTGGGGTGGCGTCTCGGCTTCCTCACCCGCGCCTTCGGCTGGTTGGGCGCGGCACTCGGCCTCGGGTTGGCGGTCGTGCTGGTCCCGAGGGCACTGCGCCTCGTCGACTGGCCGTCCGACACCCTCCTGCTCGGTGCCGGCGTGCTCGCGCTGGTGCTCGTGGCCTCGCTGGGCCAGGGAGTGGGCTCCGCGATCGGTGCACGGCTCCGGCCACCCGTGCGCAGCCGCGGGGCCCGCACGCTCGACGCGCTCGGCGGCTGCCTGCTCGGCCTGCTCGGGGTGGCGGTCCTGGCCTGGCTGGTACTGCCGTTCATGTCGCGCACCGAGGGCTGGGCGGCCGAGGCCGCCCGGTCCTCGGCCGTGGCGCGGTTCGCCACCGAACGACTCCCCGAGCCGCCGGAGCAACTCGCGGACCTCGAGCAGCAGCTGGCGGAGGGCAACTTCCCCGAACTGTTCAGCGAGGCACGGCCGGTCACGTCGGTCCCGCCACCACCGAGGGGCTCCACGGTGTCGGCCGGCACGCTCGACCGCCTCGCCGCCAGCTCGGTGCGTCTGGAGGGACGGGCGTGCGACACGATCCAGACCGGGAGCGGGTTCGTGGTGGCGCCCGGCCTGGTGGTCACCAACGCCCACGTCGTGGCCGGCACCCGGGGGGTGGAGCTGCGCACCACGGACGACCGGTCGGCCCGCGGCACCGTGGTGGCGTTCGACCCGTCGGTGGACCTCGCCCTGGTGGCCACCGACCTCACCCGGCCCGCGCTCCGGCTCGAGGAGCCCGAGGAGGGTCGCGACGGCCTGGTCCTCGGCTTCCCCGGCGGCGGCGGGTTCGACCCGTCCCCGTACTCGGTGGCCGGCCTGCTCGACGCACGCGGGTACGACATCTACGACCGCGACCTCGTCGACCGTCGCCTCGTCGTGCTGGCGACCGACCTCGCACCCGGCGACTCCGGCAGCGCCGTCGCCACGCCGCAGGGACCGGTGGGGGGGGTGGCGGTGGCGGTGGCCCCCGACCGGCCGGGGGTGGCGTACGCGCTCGCCCCGGATCAGGTCCGCTCCCTGGTCGCCTCCCTCGGTGGGTCCCGTGCCCCCGTCGGGACGGGCCCGTGCCTCGACCGCTGACACGGCCCGCAGGGGCGGCCGCGTGGGGCGCCACGTGGTCCCCCGAGCAGCTGGTCGCCGGGTCTAGCGTCGGCACCCGGCCGAGCCGTTGGCCGGCCGAGGATCCGTCCCCCCGAGGTGCCACATGACCGACCAGCAGCCCCCCGTTCCACCCGACGAGCCGACCCGGGTGATGCCGAACCAGGCCGCCGTGCCGGCCCCCGGCACACCACCCCCCGTCGCTGATCCCACCGCCGGCTACGCCCAGCCTGCGGCCGGGGCCGCAGCATCCGACGACGGGAAGGGTTCCGGTCTGCCCGGGTGGGCCTGGGGACTCATCGCCGTGATCGTGGTGCTCGTGGCCGCCGTGGCCTTCCTGCTCGGCCGCGGGAACTCGACCGACACCACGACCACCACCTCGTCCACGTCCACCTCGAGCACCTCGAGCACGTCCACGGTGGTCTCCACCACCGCCCGTCCCACGTCGGCACCGACCACGGCGCCCACCACGCGCCCACCGACCACGGCGGCACCCACGACCGCGGCACCCACCACGGTGGCACCCACCACCGCGGCACCCACCACCGCGGCGCCGACGACGAGGGGACCGCAGGGCGGGGTGTCGGTCGGCCCGTGAGTCGGTGACCGACCCGCCCCCGGACGCGCCACGGCCCGCATCCCCGTCGGGGTGCGGGCCGTTGCGGATCGGTCCGGGCCGGCTCAGGGCTCGATGAAGATGCACTCGCCGGGGCACTCCTCGGCCGACTCGATCACGCCCTCGAGCTCGCCGTCGGGGATGTTGGCGAGGCCCTCGGCGCCACCCGGGTCGGAGAAGACCTTGTCGCCTTCCTTCACGTAGGCGAGGCCGTCGTCGAGGAGCGTGAAGACGGCGGGGGAGATCTCCTCGCAGAGCCCGTCGCCGGTGCAGAGATCCTGGTCGATCCAGACCTTCATCGTTGCTGACCTGCCTTCGTGTGCCCGGTCGGACGCCGGGGGGAGTCGGACCCGCTCATTCTACGCGCGGGAGGAAATATTCACGGTATTCGCGGTGGAAATCAGCGGGTTTCCGTCCGGCGCCGGACGCGCTGCCGCGGCACCCCGCCCGGACGGGGGTAGAACGTCAGGGTTCCCGCGTGCACGCGCGGGTCGCCAGGGAGGTGCCGTGAGCGGCGACGAGGTGCAGGACCAGGATCCGGCGGGTGACGCGGCGGCCCTGCGTGAGCAGGTGCGCGACCTCGAGGAGGAAGTGGCCTCCCTCGTTCGCCGCCTCCAGGACGCACCCAAGCGCGTCCGCACCCTGGAGGAACGGCTGCTGGAGACGAAGGGCCAGCTGGCGCAGGCGGTGAGCCAGAACGAGAAGTTGAGCTACACGCTGCGCGAGGCACGCGACCACATCGCCGCCCTGCGGGACGAGGTGGAGAAGCTCACCCAGCCGCCGTCGGCCTACGCCACCCTGCTCGGGGTGAACGACGACGGCACGGTGGACGTCCAGGCGTCGGGCCGGAAGATGCGGGTGGAGGTGTCTCCCCAGGTCGACCCCGACGACCTGGCCCGGGGCGCCGAGGTGGTGCTCAACGACGCGTACAACGTGGTGATGGTGCGCTCGGCGGAGGTCGCGGGCGAGACGGTGACCCTCAAGGAGGTCCTCGAGGGCGGCCGCCGTGCGCTGGTCGTGGGCCGGGCCGACGAGGAGCGGGTGGCCGAGCTGGCCGACCAGCTCGTCGGCACGAAGCTGCGGGCCGGCGACAGCCTCCTGATGGACCCGCGCTCGGCCCTGCTGCTCGAGCGGCTGCCGAAGCCCGAGGTGGAGGAGCTCGTCCTCGAGGAGGTGCCCGACATCTCCTACGAGGACATCGGCGGCCTCGACGAGCAGATCGAACAGATCACCGATGCGGTCGAACTGCCGTTCCTCCACCAGGACCTGTTCCGGGAGTACGACCTCCCCGCGCCGAAGGGCATCCTGCTGTACGGCCCTCCCGGCTGCGGCAAGACCCTCATCGCCAAGGCCGTGGCCAACAGCCTGGCCAAGAAGGTCACCGAGGCGACCGGTCGTGAGGCCCGGAGCTACTTCCTCAACATCAAGGGCCCGGAGCTGCTGAACAAGTACGTGGGGGAGACCGAGCGCCACATCCGACTCGTGTTCCAGCGGGCCAGGGAGAAGGCGGAGGACGGCACCCCCGTCATCGTGTTCTTCGACGAGATGGAGTCGTTGTTCCGGACCCGGGGCACCGGCATCTCGTCCGACATGGAGGCCACGATCGTGCCGCAGCTCCTCGCGGAGATCGACGGCGTGGAGACGCTCAAGAACGTCATCGTGATCGGTGCCTCCAACCGTGAGGACCTGATCGATCCGGCGATCCTGCGTCCCGGCCGCCTCGATGTGAAGATCAAGATCAACCGTCCCGACGAGACGTCGGCCGCCCAGATCTTCCACCGCTACCTCACCACGGACCTCCCGCTCGACGAGGACGAGGTGTCGTCCCTCGGCGGCGGTGACCCGGCGAAGGCCGTGCAGGCGATGATCGAACGCACCGTCGAGGAGATGTACCGCACCGACGAGGCGAACCAGTTCCTGGAGGTGACGTACCAGAACGGCGACAAGGAGGTCATGTACTTCAAGGACTTCTCCTCCGGCGCCATGATCGAGAACATCGTCCGGCGGGCGAAGAAGCTGGCCATCAAGCGCCAGCTCGCCGGTGGCGCCCGCGGGGTGCGGGTCCAGGACCTGATCGACTCGATCCATCGCGAGTACAAGGAACACGAGGACCTGCCCAACACCACGAACCCCGACGACTGGGCGAAGATCTCCGGCAAGAAGGGCGAGCGGATCGTCTACGTGCGCACGCTCGTGCACCACGCGGAGTCCGAGGATCCCGCCGGCGGCCGGGCGATCGAGCGGGTCGCCACCGGGCAGTACCTGTAGGCCGGCCGGCGTCCGTGGCCATCCCGAAGATCTGTGGCATCGAGACCGAGTACGGGATCCTCGTGCGCGGCGCGCCCGAGTCGAACCCCATCTCCGCGTCGTCCCTGCTGATCAACGCCTACCTCGCCTCGCTCGACGCCGACCGGGGCGTGCACCGGACCCAGCGGGTGGGGTGGGACTTCGACGACGAGTCGCCCGGTAACGACGCGCGTGGTGAGGCACTGCTCCTGTCGCTGGCGCCGGAGGTGGAGACGCACCTCGTGAACGCGGTGCTCACGAACGGCGCCCGCTACTACGTGGACCACGCCCACCCCGAGTACTCGTGTCCCGAGGCGCCCGACGCCCGCACGGCGCTGGTCCACGACCGGGCCGGCGAGGAGATCCTCGTTCGGTCGATGGAGGCGGCCCGTTCGCTGCTGCCCGAGGGCCAGGAGATCGTCGTCTACAAGAACAACTCCGACGGCAAGGGCAACAGCTACGGGTGCCACGAGAACTTCCTGGTGGACCGCTCGGTGCCCTTCGGTCGGATCGTCGCCCACATGACCGTCCATCTCGTGAGCCGTCAGGTGTTCACGGGTGCGGGCAAGGTCGGCTCCGAGGCACCCGGTACCCGCACGGACTCGGTGCCGTTCCAGCTGACGCAGCGGGCCGACTTCTTCGAGGAGGAGGTCGGCCTCGAGACCACGCTCAAGCGCCCCATCATCAACACCCGCGACGAGCCGCACGCGGACGCGCAGAAGTACCGACGGCTCCACGTCATCACCGGCGACGCCAACCTGAGCGAGTACCAGACCTTCCTGAAGCTCGGCACCACCGCGATCGTGCTCGCCATGGTGGAGGACGACGTGCTGGGCGCGCCGAGGTCGTTCGCCCGTCCGGTGCAGGCCATGCACCGCGTGAGTCGGGACCTCTCGCTCGGGGAGGCGGTCGAGCTGGCGGAGGGAGGTGGGGCGACGGCGCTGGAACTCCAGTTCGGGTTGCTCGACCTCGCCCTTCGCTGGGCCGAGCACGGGGACCTCGACGTGATCGGCGGGGAGTCCGTGGCCCGCGAGGTGCTCAGCGGGTGGCAGGAGGTGCTCGAAGCGCTCGAACGCGACCCGATGGAGCTCGCCGACCGGCTCGACTGGGTGGCGAAGTACCGGCTGTTCGGGGGCTACCGCGACCGCCACGGTCTCGAGTGGAACGATCCGCGCCTCGCGGCGATGGACCTGCAGTACCACGACCTGCGTCCGGCGTCGTCGCTGGGGCGTCGCCTCGGGCTGCGGCGCCTGACCACCGACGAGGAGGTGGAGCGGGCCACGTCGGAGCCGCCGTCGGGGACCCGCGCGTACTTCCGGGGTGGTTGTCTGGCCCGCTTCTCCGAGGACATCGTCGCCGCCAACTGGGACTCGATCGTCTTCGACACCGGCGACTCGTCGTTGCAGCGCGTACCGATGCTGGAACCCGGCCGGGGGACCGAGGCACACGTCGGTGACCTGTTGCGCGAGGCGACCTCCACCGCCGACCTCCTCGCCCGACTCGGCCGCTGACCGGCGCGGCCGCACTCCCCGGAAAGGTGGCCACTGATCGTCGGGGCGTCGCGGTACGGTGAGCCGCACGCGGAGGCACCGACACGGAGGTACCCCCAGGATGGCCGAGCGGGAACAGAAGAAGAAGCCGGCGCCCCAGCGCCGGACCGAGGAGGCCGAGGAGGCCCCTGCCTCGACCGAGCAGGGTGAGAAGCTCAAGGCCGAGCTCGACGAACTCCTCGACGAGATCGACGACGTGCTCGAGACGAACGCGGAGGACTTCGTGAAGTCCTACATCCAGAAGGGTGGGCAGTAGGCACCGTCCGCGGTGCCGGTAGCCTCCGATTCGTGACCCTCCCGCTGTACCGACCCCAGGACGACCCGGGGCCCGACTTCGCCGAGTTGCTGCGTCGCACCGGCCTGGCCGCGCCGGTTCCCGCCGCTGCGGTGGACCCGTCCACCGTCACCCACGGCACCACGTGCGTGGCCGTGCGCTACGCGGACGGCGTGGTGATGGCCGGTGACCGGCGGGCCACCTCCGGGAACTTCATCAGCCACCGGACCATCGAGAAGGTGTTCCCGGCCGACCGCCACTCGGGTGTCGCCATCGCCGGCGCGGCAGGGCCCGCCGTGGAGATGGTGCGGGTGTTCCAGCTCCAACTCGAGCACTACGAGAAGGTCGAGGGATCCCCCCTGAGCCTGGAGGGCAAGGCGAACCAGCTGTCCCAGATGGTGCGCAACCACCTCCCGGCGGCGATGCAGGGCCTGGCGGTCGTGCCGATCTTCGCCGGGTACGACACCGCCCGCGCCGCCGGCCGGCTCTTCCAGTACGACGTCACCGGCGGTCGGTACGAGGAGTACGACCACGCCGCCACCGGATCGGGGAGCCTGCACGCCGCCACGGTGGTGAAGCTCGGCTACCGCGAGGGCCTCGCCCGGGACGCCGCGGTCGACCTCGTGCTCCGCTCGCTGTTCGAGGCCGCGGACGAGGACTCCGCCACCGGCGGGCCCGACCTGGTCCGTGGCATCTTCCCGGTGGTCGCCACGATCACGGGGGCCGGGTTCGAGCGGCTCGAGGACTCCGAACTGCGCGACCGCACCACGGCGCTCATCGAGCGCGTCGCCGCCGAGCGGGGGGAGGTGGAGCCATGAGCATGCCGTTCTACGTCGCGCCCGAGCAGATGATGAAGGACCGGGCGGACTACGCCCGGAAGGGCATCGCCCGTGGGCGTGCCCTGGTGGCCTGCACCTACGACGACGGCATCCTGCTCTGCGCGGAGAACCCGTCGCGGATGCTGCGGAAGGTCTCGGAGATCTACGACCGGATCGGCTTCGCCGGCGTCGGCAAGTACAACGAGTTCGACCAGCTCCGGATCGCGGGCGTGCGCTCGGCCGACCTGAAGGGCTTCGCCTTCAGCCGCGAGGACGTCGACGCCAGGAGCCTCGCCAACCAGTACGCGCAGATCCTCGGGCAGGTCTTCACCCACGAGATGAAGCCGATGGAGGTGGAGATCCTCGTGGCCGAGGTCGGCCACGAGGCCGCCGGCGACCAGCTCTTCCACATCCTCTACGACGGCACGCTGATCGACGAGAGCGGCTGGGCCGTCCTCGGTGGCGAGGCCGACGCGATCCGGGAGCGGATGACCGGGGCGTGGACCGAGGGCGGCACCCTCGGCGCGGCGCTCGGTGCTGCGGTGGGGGCCCTGGCCGGGCCCGACCGCGAGCTGCCCGCACCCGAGCTCGAGGTGGCGGTGCTCGCCAGGGGCAACGGCCGGCGCACCTTCCGTCGCCTCGACGACGACGAGGTCGCCGCCCTCCTCGCCGACTGACCCGGAAGCGGTCGGCCGGGCACGGCAGGGCCCGGCCCGCCGGTTCAGCGCACCACGTCGAAGAACCGCAGCGCGCTCGCGGCCCAGAGGGCCAGCGCCACCGCGGCCGGCACCAGCAGCGCGAGCGCCAGGGCCACTCGCAGGGCCTTGAGCGTGGGCGACAGCGGCGTGTGGCCCACGTCGAGCACCTCGACGGTGCGGCCCTCGTCGTCCATGACCGGCAGCTCGTCAGGGGCGAGCACCGCCTCGGCGTCGGCCCGCTCATCCGCTGGGACCATCACGTCGAGCGCCCCGAAGGGGTAGGCGATGGGGGGCAGGAGCTGGCGCGACCGGATCTCCCACAGGAGGCCGTGGGCCCCGAGCTTGGCGGCGAGGAGCTCCGCCTCGAAGCGCGACCCCACGGTGGCGACGACCACCATCTCCATGCGGCGCACGCTACCGGGCAACCCCGCGTCGCGCCGGTGCGGCGATAGGTTGACCGCCACATGGAACGCAGGATCTACGGCCTGGAGAACGAGTACGGCGTCACCTGCACCCTGCGAGGGCAGCGGCGCCTCAGCCCCGACGAGGTGGCGCGGTACCTGTTCCGCCGCGTCGTGTCCTGGGGCCGTTCCTCGAACGTGTTCCTCGCCAACGGAGCCCGGCTCTACCTCGACGTCGGCAGCCACCCCGAGTACGCCACGCCCGAGTGCGACTCGCTCACCGATCTGGTGGCGCACGACAAGGCGGGGGAGTGGATCCTCGAGCAGCTCCTCGAGTCGGCCGAGCAGCGCCTCGCCGAGGAGGGGATCCGCGGCGACATCTACCTGTTCCGCAACAACACCGACTCGGCGGGCAACAGCTACGGCTGCCACGAGAACTACCTCACGAGCCGCCACGACGACCTCGGCCACTACTCCGAGGTGCTGATCCCGTTCCTCGTGAGCCGCCAGATCTACGCGGGCGCCGGGAAGGTGCTGCAGACCGCCCGGGGCGCCCAGTTCTCGATCGCCCAGCGCGCCGAGCACATCTGGGAGGGCGTCAGCTCGGCCACCACCCGCTCGCGGCCGATCATCAACACCCGTGACGAGCCGCACGCGGACTCCGACCGCTACCGGCGCCTGCACGTGATCGTGGGCGACTCGAACATGAGCGAGTACGCCACGTTCCTGAAGGTGGGGGCGTGCGCGCTGATCCTGCGGATGCTCGAGGACCCGTCGGTGGTCCTGCGCGACATGACACTGGCCAACCCCATCCGCGCGATCCGGGAGATCTCCCACGACCTCACCTGCACACGGCGAGTGCAGTTGCACAACGGCCGGGAGGCCTCGGCCTGGGAGATCCAGTCGGAGTACCTCAACCGCGCCCTGCGGTACGCGGAGAACCACGACCTCAGCCCGCAGGAGAAGCAGGCGCTGCAGATGTGGGAGCACGTCATGACGGGCCTCGAGCGCGACCCGTTCAGCCTCGACCGCGAGGTGGACTGGGTGACCAAGCACAACCTCGTGGAGCAGTACCGCGAGAAGTTCGACCTGCCGCTCGGTCATCCCCGCATCGCCCTGCTCGACCTCCAGTACCACGACATCAGCCGCCGCCGTTCCGTCTTCTACAAGCTGCAGGCGGCGGGTCGTGTGGAGCGGGTGGTGACCGACGCCGACATCGCGGAGGCGGTGGACACGCCCCCGCAGACCACCCGTGCCCGGTTGCGGGGCGAGTTCATCCGTCGGGCGAAGGAACGCAAGCGGGACTACACGGTGGACTGGGTCCACCTGAAGCTGAACGACCAGGCCCAGCGCACCGTGCTCTGCAAGGACCCGTTCCGGGCCCACGACGAGCGGGTCGAGCGCCTGATCGACTCCCTCTGACCCGGGCACACCACCCCGCCCCACCGGCGGTTGATTCCCCGCTCGGCGTTGCCAGCGACTACCCATGTGTGGTCGGGAACACCACACCGCGGGCTCCGAGGGGGACGACATGCAGGTTCGAGGTGGCGTCGAGACGTTGACCGTGACCGGGGCGGAGCCGGGCGAGCAGCTCGCGGTGCGCGACGACGGGGGCCGTGAGCTCGTGACGCTCGTGGTCGACCACGCAGGGAACGCCCACCTCGCCTTCCTCCCGTCCGAACCGGTCGTGGTGGCCGGGCCCGACGACGTGGCGGCCGCACTCGCCACCGGCTCGCCGTTGCCGCCCGGCGACTACACGGTGACCGGCCCCGGGGGGACGGTCGAACCCGTGCACGTGCTCGCGCTCGACGAGCTGCCCGACCCCTCCCTCTACGAGCAGGAGCTCCCCGAGGGCTACGGGTACCTGACCGTGCGTGACGGGGTGCAGCTGTCGGTGATGGTGCGCTTCCCGCCCGCCGAGCTGTACGGGCCGCCGCCGTACCCCACGGTCGTGGAGTACTCCGGCTACACGCCCTCGGACCCCGACGCGCCCCAGCCCGGCACCCTGCTCGCCAACCTGATGGGGTTCGCCGCCGTGGGGGTCAACATGCGGGGCTCGGGTTGCTCCGGCGGGGTGTTCGAGGTCTTCAGCCCCGCCCAGGCCGCCGACGGTTACGACATCATCGAGACGGTCGCCCGGCAGCCGTGGGTGCTGCACCACCGGGTGGGGATGGTGGGCCTCAGCTATCCGGGGATCAGCCAGCTCTACGTGGCGGCGACCCGTCCTCCCAGCCTGGCCGCGATCACGCCGCTGTCGGTGATCGACGACCCGTGGCGCCAGCAGTGGCCCGGTGGCGTCTACAACTCCGGCTTCACCCGGGCGTGGCTGGCCGCCCGCGACATGGCCACGGCAGCGGGTGGCCAGGCGTGGGACCAGCGCCGCATCGAGGCCGGCGACGAGGTCGCCCGCGAGAACCAGCGGATCCGTAGCCAGAACTTCGACTTCGAGCGGTTCGGCCGGGCCGTCGACGCGTTCCGCCCGATGCTCGAGGCGCGGCGTTCCGGCGCGCTGATCGACCGGATCGAGGTGCCCGTCTACCTGACCGGCGCCTGGCAGGACGAACAGACGGGCAGCCGCTTCGCCAACATGCTCGAGGACTTCACGTCGAGCCCCGAGCAACGCATCACCCTCTTCAACGGCCACCACCCCGACGGCTACAGCCCGATGGTGATCGGCCGCTGGTTCGAGTTCCTGTCCTTCCACGTCGCCCGACGCGTGCCGCGGGTGAACGAACTGATCCGGGCCCTCGCGCCGGCGCAGTTCGCGGAGGTGTTCGGGTTCAGCCCGGAGTTGGAGGCTGACCGGTTCGACCACCACGGCGACGACGTGGAGGCCGCCCTCGCCGAGTACCGGGCCGAGCCCCGCGTCCGCATCCTCTTCGAGAACGGTGCCGGCCACGAGGTGCTGGGAGCGACGGCACACCGCTACGAGGTGGGCACCACCGCGTTCCCACCTCCGGACGTGCGGGCCCACCGCTGGTGGCCCGGCCCCGGCGGCACGCTCGGCGACCACGCGCCGGAGGGCGCGACGGAGGAGACCTACGAGGACGACCCCGACGCCGGCGGGCTGGCGTACTCCATGGAGCTGCTCGACGACCTGGACCGCTTCACCCACCCGCAGGTACCGATCACCTGGACCCGGTTCGAGGAGCGGCACCGGCTGGCCTGGGAGACGGAGCCGCTCGCGGAACCGCTGCTGGTCGCCGGCGCCGGGCACGTGGACCTCTGGCTCCGGCCCGGGACCGACGACACCGCTGTGCAGGCGACACTCACCGAGATCCGGCCCGACGGGCTGGAGCAGCGCGTGCAGTGCGGGTGGCACCGACCTGTGCACCGCGTGGAGGATCCGGCCCGCTCGGACGAGCTCCGGGCCGAGTACACCTTCGACCCCGACCACCGGGAGCGCCTCGAGGTGGGCGAGTGGCTCCGCTTCCGCCTCCCGCTGCACCCGTTCACCCACCTCTTCCGACCCGGGTCCCGACTGCGGCTCCAGCTGTCGACGCCGGGCCGGGACCACCCCTTCTGGTGTTTCGAGAACCCGGCGACACCGGGTGCCGTGCAGACCGTCGGTGTGGGCGGCGAGCACGCGACCTGCCTCGTCCTGCCGGTGTGGGACGAGGTGCCCGAGTACCCGGCCGACCTCCCGCCCGCCGGAGCGCTCCGGGGCCAACCGTGCCGGGAGGCGCTGCCGGTCCGCTGAACCGCCGCGGGTCGCGACCGCGGAACGGGGCGGCCGTCGGGGACGGGCGACCTGCTGCCACCCACCTCCGGGACCTCCGTCGTGCAGGGCTACCGTGCACGGGTGCCCACCTTCCGGACCGCCCAGGTGACGGGGCTGCTCCCGTCGAGAGCCGGCTTGGCGCGGATGGAGGTCCGCATGGCCGACGGTTCCGCGGCGCGGGCGTACGCCGTGGTGGACCAGGTGGGGGACTGCGCCGAGGGCGACCGCGTGGTGCTCAACACCACGGCCGTCGAACTGGGTCTGGGCACCGGCGGCTGGCACGTCGTCCACTGGAACCTCGGGCGGGAGGAACTGGTGCAGCCGGGGCCCGACCACGTGATGAAGCTCCGCTACACGAGCCTCCAGTCCGACGTGGGCACGAGCGAGTTGCTCCACCCCGAGTGCGACCGGCCGCTGGGCGGGGTGCCGGTGGTGGCGTGCACCGTCCACAGCCAGGTCCCACTGGTGTGTCTCGCCGCCCGGGTGGTGCGCCCGGACCTCCGGGTCGCCTATGTCATGACCGATGGCGCCGCCCTGCCGCTGGTCCTGTCGGACCTGGTGGCGGCGCTGCGCGACGGAGGCCACATGTGCGGCACGGTCACCGCCGGCCACGCGGTGGGTGGCGACCTCGAGGCCGTCGGGGTCCCCTCGGCCCTCGGGCTCGCGACCCACGTGCTGCAGGCCGAGCTGGTGATCGTCGCCATGGGTCCCGGGGTGGTCGGGACCGGGACCGCACTCGGGACGACCGCGGTGGAGGCCGCCTCGGTCCTCGATGTCGCCGCCGCGCTGGGCGGCACACCGGTGCTGTGCGTGCGCGCCTCCGACGGCGACGCCCGCGAGCGACACCGTGGGGTGTCCCACCACAGTCGTACGGTCGCCGGGCTCACCTCCTCCCGGCCGTGGGTGGCGCCGGTGCCCCCCGCCGCTGCCGACCTGCCCGGGGTACGGGTGGTGGCACCGCCCGTCGTCCCCGAGCCGGGCCCCCTCCTCGACGCCGCCGGCCTGCGGGTCACGACGATGGGCCGTGGCCCGGGGGAGGACCCGCTCTTCTTCGCCGCGGCCGCGGCGGCGGGCGCCGTGGGGGCGCTCGCGGGTTCCCTACACTGAGCGCCCGTGGCCAACGAGCACCGCCCGGAGAAGTTCGCCCGCCTCCTCAACCTGGTGGCGGCGTTGCAGGCCACGACGGTCCCCCTCACCGCCGACGAACTCCGGTCCCGGGTACCCGGCTACCCGGAGGACGCCTCCACGGCCACCTTCCGCCGGGCCTTCGAGCGCGACAAGGACGAGTTGCGGGCCATCGGCGTTCCGATCGAGACCGTCAGCGTCGAGCACCACGAGGAGACCTCCTCGGCGTACCGCATCCGGCGCGACCGCTACGAACTGCCCGACCCGGGCCTCACGCCCGAGGAGCTCGCCGCCCTCCAGGTGGCCGCCACCGCCGTCCGGATCGACGGACTCGACGAGGACGGCGCCGCCGACGCGCTGCGCAAGCTGGGGGGCGTGCACCCCGCGGACCCTTCGGCCGACGGCCGGCCCGCCGGGTGGGGGAGCGTGGCGGTGCCGGCCACCCTGCCCGTGCTGTTCGAGGCGGTGCAGGACCGGCGGGTCGTCCGCTTCCGGCACGGAGGTGCGCTGCGGACCGTCGAGCCGCACCGGGTGCAGTTCGAACGGGGCCACTGGTACGTGAGCGGCCACGACCGCGACCGTGACGCACCCAGGTCCTTCCGGCTCGACCGGGTGAGCGGCGACGTGGAGCTCGGCGAGCCCGACGAGACCTTCCCCGCCCCCGAAGTGGCGGCCGCGGTGCGTATGCGGCCGTGGGAGTTCGGCGACGCGCCGGCGGTGGAGGCGGTCGTCCTCCTGGACCCCGTCGCGGCCGGCCCGGCGCTGGCGGACGATCCCGGTCTCGCCGAGGACGCGGTGAGCCTCCCCGACGGCTCGGCGGAGCTCCACCTGCGGGTGAGCGACACCGCCGGCCTGCGTTCCTTCGTGCTGTCATTCCTCGACCGGGCCGAGCTCGTGGCGCCGCCCGAGCTGCGCGCCGACCTCGTGTCGTGGCTCGAGGGCCTCGTGGAGGGTGCGGCGTGACCGCCACCGCGTCCGAGCGGGTGGAGCGGGTGCTCGCCATCCTCCCGTGGCTGATCGAGCACCCCGACGTGCCGGTCGGCGAGGTGTGCCGGCGCTTCGACGTCGACCGCGACGACCTGGTGCGCGATCTGGAGACGGTCTTCATGGAGGTCGGCGTCCACCCGTTCACCCCGGACGCCCGCGTGGACGTGGTCATCGATGACGACCGGGTGTCGGTGCACCTCGGCGACTACTTCCGGCGGCCGTTGCGCCTCACTCCGGAGGAGGCGGTCACCCTCCTCGCCGCCGGGCGGGCCGCCCTCGACGGACCGGAGCCGCCCCCCGCCCTCGCCCCCGCGGTGGACAAGCTCGCGGCCGTGCTGGGGGCGGCCGGGGAGCGCGTGGACGTGAGGACCGGCGGGGCCGACCCGACCGTGCTGGCCGCTGTGCGCCGGGCCGTCGAGGAACACCGGGTGCTGACCATCGACTACTGGTCGTTCGGTCGCGACGAGTTCAGTCGGCGTGAGGTGGAGCCGGCACGCCTGGAACTCGCCGACGGCCACTGGTACCTCCGTGCGCACTGCCGCACGGCCGGGGCGGACCGCGTCTTCAGGGTGGACCGGGTGGTGCGCGCAGTGGTCGACGACGAGTCGTTCGCCCCGGTGGAGGCGCCGGATCCGTTCGATTTCGACCCGTCGGTCGTGGACCGTTCGATCGCCCTCGTGCTGGGCCCGTCCACGGAGTGGGTCGCCGAGACCTACCCGGTCGCCGACGTCGTGGACCTGCCGGACGGGCGCCGGCGGGTGGTGCTCGGCGTCACCGCGACCGCATGGCTGGAGCGACTGCTCCTGCGCCTCGGGGCTGCGGGCGAACCCACCGACGCCGACACGGGTGCGAGCCTCGCCCCGGTCGCCTCGAGGGCCGCCGACCGGGTGCTCCAGCGGTACCGCTAGCGTGAGCCCGGATGACTGAGCAGGCCCACCCGGGCGCGTCGGTGCCGGCACCGCCACCCCCCGCACCCGTGGCGCGCCGCCGTCGGGGCACCAGCGGCACCCGCAACGCCGTGGAGTGGATCGTCGTGGTGGTCGGCGCCGTGGTGGTGGCGCTGTTGGTCAAGACGTTCCTCGTCCAGGCCTTCCGCATCCCCAGCGAGAGCATGGATCCCACGCTGCAGGTCGGCGACCGCGTGCTCGTGAACAAGCTCAGCTACCGCCTCCACGACGTGAACCGCGGCGACGTGGTCGTGTTCACCCGGCCACCGAACCTGCCGGAGGGTCCGGACCAGCCCGCCGACCTGATCAAGCGCGTCGTCGGCCTGCCCGGCGACACGGTGCAGGCGAAGGACGGCAGGGTGTTCGTGAACGGTCGACCCCTCGACGAGCCGTACCTCCCGGAGGGGACCCGCACGGAGAACCTCGGGACACCCGTCGTGGTACCCGAGGGCCAGGTGCTCGTCCTCGGTGACAACCGGGCGAACTCCGCCGACGGTCGGGTGTTCGGCACGATCCCGGAGGACACGATCATCGGGCGGGCCTTCGTGGTGGTGTGGCCGTTCTCCCGCTTCGGCGGGCTCTAGCGAACCGGGGCTCCGACCTCAGGGGCATCCGGGTCGTCCGGTGAGCCGGCGCGCCGTGCGGCGTCGACCAGTCGGTCGACGTGGTCGGAGTAGACGCCGTCGAGGCCCTGGTGGAGGAGCCCGTCGATCACCCGGTCGTGCTGGGCGTCCCAGCCGAGGGTGAGGCGACCGAACCGGTGGTAGAGCGCCACGAGGCCGCCGCTCCACTCGGTGTGGTGGAGGTTCACCGCGTCGACACCGCTGTCCCGGAGGCGGGCGGCGTGCCGCTCCGGCGGACCGTCGATGAAGCCCCGGTAGGTGGAATGCACGAGGACGGCTGCGCCGGAGCGCTCCCGCCACCCCTCGAGCACGGCGAGGTCGTCGTGGCAGAGCCACAGTTCCGCCACCGCGCCGGCCGTGCGGGCCACCCGCAGGACCTCGTCCACCGCCTCGGGGTCCTTCACGTCGAGCGAGAGCGGGTGGCGGGTCCCCACCTCCCGGTACAGCTGCTCGAGGGTGGGGATGTGCGGCGGCAGGTCGGCCGCGGTCAGCCCCGAGATCGGGCGCCGGCGGAGTCGGCCGCCCACCACTCCGTCGTGATCGAGGACCGCGACGCCGTCGGCGGTGAGCCACACGTCGCTCTCGAGGCCGGTGGCGCCCAGGCGCACCGCGAGCGTGAAGGCCTCGATCGTGTTCTCCGGGGCGTGGGCCCGGGCGCCACGATGGGCGAACAGCACCGGTGGGCGGCGGAGGGGTTCGATGCGCGGACCCACGGCAGGAGTCTCCACCACGACGGATCCGGCCACCAAGGTGCACCGGTGGGACCCGCTCGCCGCATGGGCCGTTCGGCCCCGCCGTCGGAGCTTTTCGCCCCGAAAGGTCAACCGGACCCGAGAGGCGGCCGAAGGAAGGTGCGTAGTTGAGATCGGGAGCGAGCAATGGCACTCATCCGAGCGACGTGCACTGACTGTGGCGACGTGGAACTCCGTTCACGGGACCTGAAGGTCCGCATGTGTCAGGACAACGAGTCGGCGACCTACCTCTTCCGGTGCCCCGTGTGCCGGATGATCGAGGTCCGACCGGCGGAGCCGCACGTGGTCGACGTGCTCCTCGCGGCCGGTGTGCCGTGCGTGGAGTGGCACCTGCCCGCCGAACTCGAGGAGCGCCACGGCGGCTCCCCGATCACGCACGACGACGTGCTCGACTTCCACGAGCTGCTGTCCACCCCGGACTGGTTCGTCACCCTCGCCACGATGACCAACCCCTGAACGGGCGCGGGCGTCCCGGCGCCCGGCACGACGCCGCAGGCGGTACGGTCGGCGACGTGCAGTTCCTCGCCCCCGTCATGGCCCTCCTCTCCGTGGGCGTGGCCGCGTTCGTCGCCGCCTCGGCGGCCGACCGGGTGGCGCGGGCCGCCCACCTGGTTCGCAGCGACAACCCGCTCGTTCCGGCGGCCACGCGACGACTCGGGCGGGAGACCGGCCGCCTCGGCGGTGCGGTCGGCCGGCACCTCGACCGGTAGCATCAGGCCATGGCCGGCGGGCGCCTCCTGGCCTTCTTCCAGAACTTCGGCAGCGGCGAGCTGGTCGTCATCCTCCTCGTCGCGCTCCTCGTGGTGGGCCCCGAGCGGCTGCCGGCGCTCGCCCGCAGCATGGGCAAGGGCCTCCACAAGCTCCGCACGATGACCGACGGCATGTCCTCCCAGGTGCAGGACATCGCGAACGACCCGGCGATGGCCCCGCTCCGGGAGTTGGGGGAGTTCGCCGCCCGCCCGCGGCAGAAGCTCGCCGAGTACGCACTGGAGGCCGAGGCGGAGGAGCGGTTCCGCCAGGAGCAGCCGGAGACTCCGCCGGCGGCGGCCAACCCTCCCGTGGCCCATGTGACGTCCGGCGCGACGGAGGCCGCTGCGGAGCCGGACCCGTCCGCCGGTCAGGGGCCGGCATCGACGACCGACGAGCCGGACCCCGTCACCCCCGTTCCCGTCACCCCCGACCCCGGCACGCAGGGTGCCCCGGAGGCGATCCCCGAGGCGACCGTGGCGGAGCGTGCCGAGACGGAAGCCGGCTGAGGTGGCCAAGGTCAAAGGTGTCCTCAAGGGAGCCGAACGCGACGCGGGCCACATGGCGCTGGGCGACCACCTCAAGGAGCTGCGCACCCGCCTGCTGATCTGCATGGGCACGATCCTCGTGCTGCTCATCCCGGCCTGGTACCTGTACCCGTGGCTGACCGAACTGCTCAACGCCCCGTACTGCGAGGCCCTGCGCAGCGTCGATCCCGGCTCCAACTGCAAGTTCCTGTCGACCAACGTGCTCGACCCGTTCACGCTCCGGCTCCGCGTGGCCAGCTACGGCGCGCTGATCATGGCGATGCCGGTGATCATGTGGCAGCTCTGGCGTTTCATCGCCCCGGGGCTGTACCGGCGGGAGCGGCGCTACGCACTGGCGTTCACCGTGTCGAGCATCACGTTGTTCGTCCTCGGCGGGGCGATCGCCTACCTCACGCTCGACAAGGCGGTGCAGTTCCTCGTGGGCGTCGCCGGCCCGGCCGTCGACGTCCGCTCGGGACCGCAGGACTTCTTCAAGCTGTCCCTGTTCATGATCCTGGCCTTCGGTCTGGGCTTCCAGTTCCCCGTGGTGGTCGTCGCACTCCAGATGGTCGGCGTGGTCACGCCCCAGAACCTCAGCAAGTGGCGCCGCCAGGCCTTCCTGATCATCGTGGTCATCGCCGCCGCCATCACACCGAGCGGCGACCCCATCTCGTTGTTCGCGCTGGCCGTGCCGATGTACGTCTTCTACGAGGGCAGCATCGTGGTGGGCCGCCTGTTCCTCCGCCGGAAGCGCAAGCGCCAGGAACTGGCCGCGGCGGCCACGGCGGAGGTCGCCGCGGCGACGGGGACCGAGGAGCCCGCCGGCCCCGGGGCCGACTGAGCTGGTGTTCGACCACGGGTTCCCCCTCGACCGTTTCCAGCGCGAGGCGATCGCGGCGCTCGACGACGGCCGGAACGTCCTGGTGGCGGCCCCCACCGGTTCCGGCAAGACCGTCGTGGGGGAGCACGCGGTGGCCGCGGCGCTGCGCTCGGGCGGCAAGGCCTTCTACACGGCGCCCATCAAGGCGCTCAGCAACCAGAAGTACGCGGACCTCGTGGGTGTCCTCGGTGAGGACCGCGTCGGGCTGCTGACCGGGGACCACTCGATCCGTCCCGACGCACCGGTGGTGGTGATGACCACCGAGGTGCTCCGCAACATGGTCTACGCGCGGTCCGACACCCTTCGCGGGCTGCGGTGGGTGGTCCTCGACGAGGTGCACTTCCTCCAGGACGCGTACCGGGGGCCGGTCTGGGAGGAGGTCCTGATCCACACTCCGCCGGGAACCGGGTTCGTGTGCCTCTCGGCCACGGTGTCGAACGCGGAGGAACTCGGGGACTGGGTCACCGCGCTGCGCGGCCCGACCGTCACGGTCGTGGAGCATGAGCGTCCCGTCCGTCTTGACCCCCTGTACCTCGTCGGTGACCGAGGGTCCGAGCGCGACCACCTGGTCCCGGTCCTCGTGGACGGACGGCCGAACCCGGAGGGCCACCGATTCGACGCGGAGGGGACGCGCCGGCCCGGCGGCAGGGGTGGGCGAGGGGGTGGGGGCCGGCGGACGCGGCCCCGGTTCGTCACCCCGCGGCGGCTCGAGACGCTCGAGCGGCTCGACGACGAGGGCCTGCTCCCCACGATCTACTTCATCTTCAGCCGCGCGGCCTGCGACGACGCGGCCGGCCACTGCCTCGATGCCGGACTCCGGCTGACCGACGCCGCGGAACGGGCCCGGATCCGGCTGCTCGCGGAGCACCACACCGCTGCGCTCTCCGACGCCGACCTCGACGTGCTGGGCTACGACCGCTGGCTCGCCGCCCTCGAGCACGGGGTGGCCGCGCACCACGCGGGCATGATCCCGGCGTTCCGCGAGACGGTGGAGCACTGCTTCGTGGAGGGCCTGGTGAAGGCGGTGTTCGCCACGGAGACCCTCGCCCTCGGCATCAACATGCCCGCCCGCTCCGTGGTGATCGAGCGGCTGACGAAGTTCAACGGCGAGTCCCACGAGTTCCTCTCCGCGGCCCAGTTCACCCAGCTCACCGGGCGGGCCGGCCGGCGCGGGATCGACGAACGCGGGTCGGCCGTCGTGCTGTGGTCGCCGTTCGTGACGTTCTCGCAGGTCGCGACGCTGGCCGGCAGCCGCGAGTACCCCCTGGTCTCCGCGTTCCGGCCCACGTACAACATGGCCGTCAACCTCGTGCACCGCTACGACCGCGAGCCGGCCGAGGAGGTGCTGGCACGCTCCTTCGCTCAGTTCCAGGCCGACCGGGCGGTCGTGCGGCTCCGCACCCGGGTCGCGGCGCTCGACCACGACCTCGAGGAGGCGGTGGCCGCTGCGGGGGCGGGGGCCGGCCTCGACGTCGCCGGATACGCGGCGCTCGCGGAACGGGCGCGCGCCGCGCACCGCAACCGCCAGGGCGGCCGCGCCGACATCGAGGCGTCGCTCGCCGCGCTCCGCCCGGGCGACGTGGTCGAGCGCCGCACCGACCGGGGTCGGCGCCTGCTCCTCGTCCTGTCGGTGGCCTACCGCAAGGGCGGGAGCATCCGTGTGCGGGCGATCACCGCGCAGGGCGAGCAGGTGAACCTCCACCTGGCGAACACGGGCACCCCGGTCGAGCGCCTCGCCACCGTCGACCTCCCGGTGCCGTTCGCGCCCCAGGACCCGACCTACCGACGGGAGGCCGCTGCGGTGCTGCGGCGCACGAACCTCCGCCGTGCGCGCCCGAAGGGCCGTCGGTCGGGTCGGGGGGGTGAGGACGCTCCCGACCCCTACGGCGAGGCCCTCGTCGCCCTCGAGGCCCATCCGCTGCACGCCCGTGACGACCGCGACGAACTCGTGGCGGCCCATCGCCGTGTGGAACGCCTCCGATCCGAGCGGCGCGACCTCGACCGGCAGGTGCGGCGACGGGGATCGGGCCTCGTCCGACGCTTCGAGTCGGTGCTCGACGTGCTGGGCCGCACCGGCCACGTGGACGGCTGGGAACTCACCGCGAGCGGTGAGCGGCTGCGGCGGATCTACCACGAGAGCGACCTCCTCGTGTCACTCGCGTTGGAGGGCGGGATCTTCGACGACCTCGACGTCCCGGGCGTCGCCGCCGTGTGCAGCTGCCTGACCTACGAGCACCGGAGCGCGGAACCCCCGCCACCTCCGGGGTTCCCCGACGGCGAGCTCCATCGTCGCTTCCGTCGGATGTGCGACCTCGCCGACGGCCTCCAGCGCCACGAACGGGCGGCGCGGGTGGGCGAGACGCGTGTGCCCGAGGCGGGTTTCGCCCCGGCCGCACACGCGTGGGCGGCCGGGGAGCCACTCGACCGCGTCCTCGACGAGGACCTGACCGGTGGGGACTTCGTCCGGAACTGCCGGCAGCTCATCGACCTCCTGCGGCAGCTCGGCGAGGTGGCGCCGGTGCCCGAGACCGCGGCGCGGTGCCGGGCCGCTGCGGAGGCGTTGCACCGCGGCGTGGTTCGCTCCGGCGGTGAGCCGGGATGACCATCCGTCGGGGGGAGGACTGGGGCGCACCCGGACCGCTCGCCGCGAACGCGCCGGTGGTGGGCGGCGACGCGGACCTGGCCGCGTTGCTGGACCGCGCCGGCACCGGGGTGGGGGAGGGCCTCCCGATCGAGGCCGGTCTGGTGGGGGGTGACCTTCACCGCACGCTCGGCGCGCCCGCGAGGTCCGCCGGGTCCCTTCGCTCCGGGGAGGGCCTGCGCCTGCCCTGCGACGCCATGGAGGTGGAGCTCCGCCGCCCGGACGGGGAGCTGGTGCGGCGCCACGCGGTGGCACACGTGGTGTTCGGCCGGGCCGCACGGAACGGAACCCCGGCGTGGTGGCGCGGCCGCACCGTCGTGGTGATGAACGCGACGCACGTCGGCGACCTCGACCTCGGCCCCCGGGCCCATCCGGGCGACGGGCTCCTCGACGTGACCGACGGCGGGTTGCCGCGCCGGGACCGGCGCCGGGCGGCGGACCGGGCGGTGACCGGAACCCACGTGCCGCACCCGGCGCTCGGCGAGCGCCGCACCCGCGAGGTGCTCGTCGAGGGCCTCGACCACGGCATGGCATGGCTCGACGGCGTGCCCGCCGGGGCGGTGGTCGGCGGGCACGTCCGGGTACTGCCCGACGCACTGCTCGTGGTGGTGTGACCGGCGTCTCCCGGACGCGCAGGGGTGGCTGGTCCGGTGGGCCGCGCCACGCGATGCTGGACCCGTCATGGGTTCCGCCGGTACCGACGTGCAGTCCGCCGAGGACTCGGCAGGACCGACCCCCGGGGACGACCCGGAGCAGGCGATCGCCGGGAACCGCCGCCTGCTGATCGCCTTCGCCGCGATCGGGGTGGTGGTGCTGGTGGTCGGGCTCGTCGTCGGAACGCGGTCGCGCACCGCGCCCTCGGACTGGGCGGGCACGGTGCTCGAGCGCCCGCAGGAGAAGCCGGACCTGGTGCTGACCGACACCTCGGGCCGGCCCTACGACCTCCGGGCCGAGACAGAGGGCGTGATGACGCTGCTCATGTTCGGGTACACCAACTGCCCGGACTTCTGCCCGATCAGCCTCTCCACGCTGTCGGCGGCGATGGAGGACCTCGACCTCACCACCGGACGCGGTCTCCGCATGGTGTTCGTGACCGTCGATCCCGCCCGTGACACGCCGGAGGCGCTCCGCTCCTACCTCGACCGCTTCAACGTGGACTTCGTGGGACTGACCGGCACCCCGGAACAGGTGGCCGCCGCCCAACGGGCGGCCGGGGTGCCGCCGGCCGCCGACGACCCGCCCGGCGAGGACGGCGACTACACGGTGGGCCACGCCACCCAGATGATCGCCTACCAGGCCGACGGCACGGCCCGCATCGTCTACCCGTTCGGGACGCGACGGACGGACTGGAACCGTGACCTGCCCCGGCTGCTCGAAGGGGAGCGACCCACGTGAGCGCCGCGCCGCCGGCGGTGGGGTCGTCCGCCACTGGCCCGGTGCCGGTTCGCGCCGACCGGACCCCGCGTCGCCGACGGGTCGTGGCGGCCGTGGTGGGCTCGGCCGTCGTGGCACTCGTCGCCGGATGGGTACTGGCCCGGGGCACCGCCGGGCCTCCGGCGCTCACCGTCGAACGGCCGCAGGCCGGCGCCTCGCCCGGGCCGGTGGCGGCGGCGTACCTCACGGTGGTCGACAACGGCGGGGGTGACCGTCTCGTGGGCGCCGCCAGTCCTGCGGCCGAACGGGTCACGCTGCACGAGAACACCGGTCCGAGGGGTGTCTCGCTCATGGAGCGGGTCGACACCCTCGAGGTGCCGGCCGGAGGTCGCCTCGAGTTGCGGCCCGGGGGCTCCCACCTCATGCTGGAGGGCGTCGGGGCGCCGCTCCGGGAGGGTGGGCGGATCGAGCTCACCCTCCGCTTCGAACGCTCGGGTCCCCGCACGGTGGACGTGCCGGTGGTGGGCCTCACCGAACTCGCCGAGGAGGTGCCGCGATGAGGTGGTGGTGCGCCGCCGTCGACGCCCCGTGGTCGTGGGTGCCGAGGCCGTACATCGGGGTGTGGATCCTGTGCGGGGCACTCCTCGCGCTCTACTTCCGCTCCCGGGCGGTGTACCGGCGGGACCACCCCGATGCACCCGCGGACCCGAAGGACCGGCGCCGGGCGGTCTGGTTCGTGCTCGGCACGGGCTTCCTCTGGGTGGCCTCCGACTGGCCCCTCGGCGCGCTCGGCGCCGGGTACCTGTCGGCGGTGCACATGCTCCAGTACATGCTGTACACGCTCGGGGCGGCGCCGCTGCTCCTCATGGGCATGCCGGAGTGGATGCTCCGGAACCTGCTGCGGCACACCCGGCTCGACACGGCCTACCGACTCGTCGCCAACCCCGTGGTCGCGGCCCTGCTGTTCAACCTGGTCCTGATCGCCACCCATGCCCCGGTGTCGGTCGACGCGCTGCGCTCCACCCAGGTGGGGTCCTTCGCGCTCGACATGGTCTGGCTCCTCTCGGGGATCATCCTCTGGACGCCGGTGGTGAGCCCGCTGCCCGAGCGCCAGGCGCGGTCCGCTCCCGCCAAGCTCGTGTACCTGTTCCTCGCCGCCGCCGTGGTGCCGATGATCCCGGGCGGCTTCATCGCCTTCTCGCCGGAGCCGCTGTACGGCACCTACGAACTGGCGCCCCGGATCGGGCCGTCGGCGCTGGAGGACCAGCAGATGGCCGGCGTCATCATGAAGGTGGGGAACCTGCCGGTCATCTGGACGGTCATGGCCGTCATCTGGTTCCGCTGGTACGAACGTGACCAGGCCGATGTCCGGCGCCGGCGCGACGCCCGACGCGTGGCCGCGGCCCGGGCCTCGGGTGAGCGTCTCTCCACCCGGGCCACTCGCGGGACCGCCACGGCCGACGGCCCGGCCGGTGCCGGCCCGGCCGGCGCCGATCCCGCCGGGACGGCGACCGTCACCGCGCCGGGGGCGAGTGCCCCGGTGGCCACGGCCGTGCCCTCGGGCCCCGACCTGAACTGAACGGGCCGCAGCCGGTCCGGCCGCCGCCACCGTTACGCTCGGTGGATGCGCGCATGGCACCTCGAGGAGTCGCCCGGCCAGTACGTGGAGGGCGAGGTACCCGACCCCGTCGCCGGGCCGGGCGAGGTACGGGTCGCGGTGAAGGCCTCGGCGCTCAACCACATGGACCTGTGGCTCACGACCGGTCTCCCCAAGCCGCCGGCGTTCCCCCACGTGCCGGGCAACGACGTGGCGGGCGTGGTCGAGTCGGTCGGCGCGGGCGTGACGGACTGGCAGGTGGGCGACGAGGTCGTGGTCAACACGGCCGTGGTGCCGGCCGAGGCGCTGGCACGTGGTGTGGACTCGGTCCTGGACCCTGCCATGCAACTCCTGGGCGAGCACTGCTGGGGCGGACACGGCGAGTACTGCGTGGTGCCGGCCCACCAGCTGGCCCGCAAGCCGCCGAACCGTAGCTGGGCGGAGGTCGCCGCCTACCCGGTGTGCTCCACCACGGCGTGGCGTCTGCTGCGCCGGGCCCGGATCCAGGCCGGTGACACGGTGCTCGTCACCGGCATCGGCGGCGGGGTGGCCACGGCCGCGATGATGCTGGCGCTGCACCTGGGAGCCCGGGTGTTCGTCACCTCCCGCGAGGAGGAGAAGCGCCGCCGTGCCCTGGAGCTGGGCGCCGAGGGCGCCTTCGACTCCGAGGAGCCCTATCCCGTGACGGTGGACATCGTCGTGGACTCGATCGGTCCCGCCACCTGGGAGCACGCCATCCGCACGCTCCGCCACGGCGGACGGATGTGCGTCTGCGGAGGGACGTCCGGACCGAAGGTGCAGCTGAACCTGCCCCGCCTGTTCTTCAAGCAGCTCGACGTGATCGGTGCCAGCTGCGGGAGTCAGGAGGAGTTCGACCACGTCACGGGCCTGGTGGCCGACGGCCTGCCGGTCGTGATCGACGAGATCCTCCCGCTGTCGGAGTACCCCCGGGCCCTCGAGCGGCTGCGGACCGCCGCGCAGCTCGGCAAGGTGGTCCTCGAGCACCCGTGACGCCGCCGCAGCCCGGCGGTGTCGCTTCCGGGTCGGGAGGGCCTACAGTGGCCTTGTGTTCAGCGGCAACGAATGGTTGATCGTCGTCATCATCGCCCTCGTGCTCTTCGGCGGCTCCCAGCTCCCCAAGCTGGCCCGCAGCCTCGGTGAGGCCCAGAAGGAGCTGAAGAAGTCGATGAAGGACGACGACGAGACCCCGGCCACCAAGCCGGCCACCAACTCCACGTCCGACAAGGCCTGAGCCCTCCGGTCGCCCTCGTGGACGCGGCGGGAGCTCCCGGCCCGGCGCGGGCCAAGGTCCGTGCCGACGAAGCGGTGGCGCGCCATCGCGACCTGCTGTTCTCGGTCAGCCACACCATCTGGGAGCACCCGGAGCTGTGCTTCGAGGAGCACCGGGCCCACGACCTCCTCGTCGAGGTGCTCGCCGGGGCCGGGCTGGCCCCCACGCCCCATGCGCACGGCCTTCCCACCGCCTTCGTGGCGGAGGCGGGCACGGAAGGTCCCTGTGTCGCCGTGCTGCTCGAGTACGACGCGCTGCCCGACATCGGCCACGCCTGCGGCCACAACGTGATCGCGGCGGCCGGCCTGGGGGCGGGGCTCGCGCTCGCCGAACTCGCCGACGAGATGGGCGGACGGGTCCGGATCATCGGCACGCCGGCCGAGGAGGGCGGCGGCGGCAAGGAGTTCCTGATCCGTGCCGGTGCGTTCGAGGGGGTCGACGCCGCGATGATGGTGCACCCGGCCGACCGGGACCTCCCGACCATGCGGGCCATCGCCATCCAGCGCCTCGAGGTGACCTACCACGGCGTGGCCTCCCACGCCGCGGCGGCGCCCGAGCTCGGCCGGAACGCACTGGACGCCGCCGTGCTCGGCTACGTGAACGTGGCTGCGCTGCGCCAGCACATCGGCGACGGGGAGCGGATCCACGGCATCTTCACCGAGGCCGGGGAGAAGCCGAACATCGTCCCGCGCCGGGCGGCCGCAGAGTGGTACGTGCGGTCGGACACCACGGGGTCGCTCGCTGCGCTGCAGCCCCGCGTGCTGGCGTGCCTCGAGGCCGGCGCGCACGCGGCCGGCTGCTCGATGGAACACACCTGGCAGGACCCGGCCTACGCCGACCTCGTCGACGACCCGTGGTTGCTGGCGGCCTGGGTGGCGAACGCCACAGCGCTCGGACGCCCGCCGCTCGACCCCGCCGAGGTGGGCCACGTGGTGGGGAGCACCGACATGGGCAACGTCAGCCACCTGGTCCCGAGCATCCATCCCATGCTGCAGGTGGCCCCCCGGGGCGTGTCGATCCACACGCCCGAGTTCGCCGGGTTCGCCCGGGGTCCGGAGGGGGACCGTGCGGTGGTGGACGGCGCCGTGCTGATGGCGCACACGGCGCTCGATCGTTGGGCGGCGGGCCCCACCCCGGCCACGGAGCCGCTCCCGACCGCCATCCCCTGAGGTCCCCGGCCCGGCATCTAGTCTCGGCGCCGATGAGCGCACCGGTGCCCACCTACGTGGGCGAGCAGTTCACCGAGGACGAGCAGGCCGTCCTGCGGCGGTACTTCACCAACCTCGACGGGCCGGTCTTCGCCCTGGTCAACCTGCCCGAGGTGGTGAAGGGGGCGTTGTTCGCCCGTTACAGCCGTTCCGCGAAGTCGCTGCGCCGGCTCTTCCTTGACGAGTTCGTGGGGGAGCTCGACACCACCGGGGACGAGACGATCGACGCAACGATCGGGCTCGAGCGGGCCGAGGCCCTCTACGACCGGGTGTTCTTCGAGTACGGCGACGACAGCGTCGCCCAGCTGGGTGGGGTGCATCTGGCCTGCGAACAGGCCTCCAACCTCCTCACCAAGGTGCTGGAGTGGGGTCGGCTCATGAGCTACCTGGAGCAGTCCACCCGCTACATCCCCTACGACGAACGGCTCGGTGGTCGGTACCGCTACTTCCGGGACCCCGAGATCCTCGGATCCAACCTGGGGGCCCGCTACGTCGGCGACATGGACCGGCTGTTCGACTCCTACGCCGGCCTCGCGCGCGACGTGCAGGACCACTTCCGGGAACGCCACCCGAAGAGTGAGGCGGACTCGGACTTCGTGTACCGGCAGGCCATCCGGGCGAAGGCCTTCGACGCCACCCGTGGCATCCTCCCGGCCGCGGCACTGTCCAACGTGGGCATCTACGGCTCCGGGCAGGGGTTCGAGGCGCTGCTGCTGCGGATGCGCTCACACCCGCTCCCCGAGGCCCGGGCCTACGCGGACCTCATGCTCACCGAGCTGCGCAAGGTGATCCCGAGCTTCCTGAAGCGGGTGGACCTGCCGGACCGGGGACTCGCCTGGAGCCGCTACCTGGAGACGAACCGCCAGGCCATGGAGACCGCGGCCTACGAGTTGCTCTCCGGCGACGGGGTGCAGGGTCCCACCGAGCCACAGGTCGAGCTCGTCGACTTCGACCCCGACGGCGAGGTCAAGGTCGTGGCCGCCATGCTCTACCCGTACACGGGTCTGAGCGAGACGAGGCTCCTCGAGCGGGTCCGGGCCATGTCGGTCGAGGACCGTCTGGCCGTCGTACGGGCGTACGTGGGCGACCGGGCCAACCGGCGCCACAAGCCGGGCCGGGCCCTCGAGCGGACCGACTACCGCTTCGACGTCGTGTCCGACTACGGGGCGTTCCGGGATCTGCAGCGTCACCGCCTCATGACCGTCGAGTGGCAGGAGCTGTCCCCGCTCCACGGCTACACGCGGCCGCCGTCGATCGACGAGGCCGGCCTCGCCGGCCGCTTCGACGAGGCGATGGACATCTCGGCCTCCCTCTGGAGCGCCCTCGCCGAGCGGTACCCGGAGCGGGCGCCGTACGCCGTGGCCCTGGCCTACCGGATCCGCTACGTCATGCAGTTCAACGCCCGCGAGGCCATGCACCTGATCGAGCTGCGCACCTCGGTGCAGGGTCACCCGTCCTACCGTTCGGTGGGGCAGCGCATGCACCACCTCATCGCCGAGCAGGCGGGCCACCGCACCATCGCGGAGATGATGCGGTTCGTCGACCACTCCGGGGAACAGGACCTCGAGCGGCTCGGCTCCGAGCGCCGGGCCGAGGAGCGGCGGACCGGCGCCGGACGCTGATCCGGGCCGACCCGCCGCGGCCGTCACGCCCGGTGCGGTCGGCGTGTCTATGATGCGCCGGACCTGAGCCCCTTCCCGCCCCCGACCGGGGCCCCAGAGGACCGATGAGCGACGACGACGAGCTGGTGGACGACGAACTCGACGAGGACCTCGACGAGGAACTCGACGGCGACGAGGAACTCGACGACGACGAACTGGTCGACGGTGACGACCTCGACGGCGACGACGAGGTCGTGGACGCCGCCGACGGGGACGACGAGGAGGATGCGGACGCGGTCCCCACGGCGCGGGCGAAGCGGGCCGGCGACGACGAGGACGAGGACGAGGACGACCTCAACCCCGATGACGTCGAGGCCGACCTGGACACGATCCTCAAGGACCGCATCGCCGCGGGCGACGACGACGACGAGGACGAGGACGAGGTCGACGACGGCAGCCCGGAGGCCCAGGAGCGGGTGGCGGCCAAGGGCGCCGACGAGTTCACCTGCGGCACCTGCTTCCTCATCGTGCACCCGCGCCAGTTCGGTCGGGCCGGGAACCTCACCTGTCCGGAGGGCTACGACCCCTGCGAGGGGATCAAGCACGTCGAGAAGCTCCTGAAGAAGGCGGCGCGCCGCGGCTGACCCGGTTTGCCGTTACCGGGTCCCCAGCGGGCAAGCTGGGACGATGAGCAGCCACGCGGATGGGCCCTCGACCGGCGACCGGACCTCCTCCTCCGGTGAGCCCCCGCTCGGGGGCCTGCTCGGCATCCCCGTCGCCGTGGCCGGGGAGGTGATGGCCGCCGTCCCCCGCCTGATGGGCCGCACCCGTCGTCAGGTGGATCTGGCCCGGCGGGTCGCCGGCCACCTGCCCTGCGCCGGGTTTCTCGCCCCGCCACCACGTGACGTGCAGGTGCCGGCCCACGAGGTGGCGCCCATCGACGTGCTGACGGTGATCGCCGAGCCCGACCCCATCGCTTCCGCCGAGGCCGCGGCGGGGCCCACCCCGGGCACGATCGACCCGGAGACGGCCTCCGGCACCGTCGCCCCGACCTCCACGACGCCGGAGGCACCCGTCCCGCCGGCGGGGGAGTTGGCCGTCCCCGACTACGACGCCCTCTCGGCCTCGCAGGTGGTGCCGCGGCTGGCCTCACTCAGCCCCGAGGAGCTCGAGGCGGTCCGGGCCTACGAGCGGGCCCACCGGAACCGTCAGACGATCCTCGGCCGGGTGTCGCAGCTCCTCGAGGGATGAGCGCGGTCCCCGGCTCCGCCGATCCCGTCCTCCTGGCCCGACCGGCGACCACCGACGACCTGGCCGACCTCGTGCGCCTGGCCGGGCTCGCCCGGGCCGAGGTGGAGGGGGAGCGGGGCGGTGCGCTCCTGCTGGCCCGTGAGTACACGGGATGGACGGCACCCGACCGGTGGTCCGACGTGTTGGGGACGGATGCCGGAACCGTCCTCGTCGGGTGCATCGGAACGGTGGTCGTGGCCTACGGGGTGGCCACCGTCGAGCAGCTCGACGGGGCGCCCCTGGCGATCATCGAGGCCATCTTCGTCGAGCCCGGGGCGCGGGAGGTGGGGGTCGGTCACTCCCTCATGGACGCGCTCGTCCGGTTCGCCCGCGATCGCGGGTGCCGGGGGATCGACGCACGGGCCCTCCCGGGTGACCGGGACACCAAGAACTTCTTCGAGTCCTCCGGACTCGTCGCTCGCCTGCTCACCGTGCACCGCGACCTCACCGCCGACGACGGCGGCCCCGGATAGCCGATGGGCCGGCCCGAGGTCTGTGTGGGGGCGGTGTGCCGTCGCGGCAACGACCTGCTGATGGTCCGTCGGGGGCACGGTCCGGCCGCCGGGACGTGGGCCCTGCCCGGGGGCAGGGTCGAGGCGGGCGAGACGCTGGCGGAGGCGGTCGTGCGCGAGCTCGAGGAGGAGACCGGCCTCCACGGCGTGTGCGGCCCGCTCCTGGGGTGGGCGGAGGACCCGACTGCCGGGCGTCCGTGGGTCGTGCTCGACTTCGAGTGCACCGTCCTGACCACCGAGCCGCCGGAAGCCGGTGACGACGCGACGGAAGCGAGGTGGGTGCCCGTGTGGGAGGTGCCGGAACTCCGGCTCCCGGAGGGCCTCGCCGAATTCCTCGCCGAGCACGGCGTGATCGAGACCCTCACCTGAGGTCCCTGCGCCCGCACCCCGTGGAGGGGCGGGCGCAGGACCGACTCAGCGACCCTTCCAGACCGGGTCGCGCTTCTCGATGAACGCCGTGAGACCCTCGCCGAAGTCCTCGGTGCCGAACATCTTCGCGATGCCGTCGCCCGAGAGCTTCCAGCCCACCTCGTCGGGCTCGTCCGTGGCCGCGAGGATGATCGCCCTGCTCTCACGGACCGCCAGCGGTGCGGCAGCGGTGATCTCGCCGGCCAGTTCGAGGGCGGTGGACAGCGCCTCGCCCTCCTCGCACAGACGGTTGACCCACCCGAAGTGGTAGGCCCGCTCGGCCGGGAAGTCGAGCCGGCCGGTCAGCGCCAGCTCCATGGCGACATTGCGCGGCAGCTTCCTCGGGAGGCGGAACAGACCTCCGGCGGCCGCCACCAGGTTGCGCTTCACCTCGGGGATCCCGAACACGGCGGTGCGGGAGGCCACCACGAGGTCGCACGCCAGCACGAGTTCGGTCCCGCCCGCGAGCGCCGGACCGTCGACCGCGGCGATCAGCGGCTTGGCGCGCTCCCTCTGGGTGAGGCCACCGAAGCCGCCCTTGGCCGTCGTCATGCCGCCCGGGTCGGTGCTCATCTGCTTGAGGTCGGCCCCGGCGCAGAAGATGTAGCCCTTCTCGGTGCGGGCGCCGGTGAGGACGCCCACCCACACCTCGTCGTCGGACTCCATCTCGTCGACGGCCGCCTCGATGCCCTGTGCCACCGCGGTGTTCACGGCGTTGCGGGCGTCGGGACGGTTGATCGTGATGATGCCGACGTTGCCCTGCTTCTCGTAGTCCACGCTCATGGCGCAGGACTCTAGCGCCGCACCCGACCGGTCGGTCCCGTCGGCACGGGCGGCTACGGTGCGCCGATGCCGCGGGCGGTGGAGGCACTCATCTTCGACTTCGACGGCACCCTCGTGGACTCCGACGAGGCGCTGGACGCCGCGTTCCGGGCCGTCGGGGCCGACCCGGCCGCGGTCGGCTTCGGCCACGCGATCGCCGAGGCGTGCGCGCACGTGGGTTGCACGGTGGAGGAGTACGCGGACGCCTACGACGAGACGGCGGCGTCACCGTTCGCGGGGGTGGACGACGTGGTGCCGCTCCTGGGACGTTGGGCGCTGTGCTCCAACAAGCATCCCCGCTCGGGCCGGGCCGAGCTCGAGCGGCTCGGCTGGGAGCCGGAACTCGCCGTGTTCGCGGACCACTTCGACTGGGCCCACAAGTCGCTCGGGCCCGTGCTGTCGCTCATGGGCCTCGGAGCGGACGGGGTGGTGATGGTGGGCGACAGCGACGGTGACGTCCGCTGTGCGGAGGGGGTCGGGTGCCGGTTCGCCTGGGCCGGCTGGAACCCCCGCGTCGCCTCGGCCCGGCCGGGCGGTCTCGTCCTCGACCGGCCGGACCAGTTGCTCGACCTCTACGGCTGAGCGTCCTCCACAGGAGCAGCGTCCTCCACAGGAGCAGCGTCCTCCACAGGAGCAGCGTCCTCCACAGGAGCAGCGTCCTCCAGCTTGGGCGGAGGAGGGGGGAGCGGGGCCCGGCCCGCAGCCGGCGCCGCGCCGGACTTCGGCTTGCGCGGCGGACGGCGCTTCTTCGCTGCGGCGGCCTCGGTCGGGTCCACGCCGAAGAGGGCGGCGACCTTCGGGACCCGGTCCGCGACCCGCCGCACGGCCTCCAGCAGATCGTCGGTGGGCTGTTCCGGACGTGATGCGGGCAGCACCTGTGACCTCACCGGCGAGAACGCCAACGCGTCGAGCGCCGCCGCCCACAACTCCTGGTTGGTGCCCGACGTGAGCCCCTCCGAGACGCTGGTGACGAGACGCTCGGCCAGCTCGGGCGGTACCGGGGTGCCGGCCTTGGGCGGCCGCGAGCTCAGGCGGAGGGCCCGGACGAAGCGACCGGCGTCGAGGTTCGCGGTGATGTCGGCCACCCAGTTGGTGTGCTCCTCCTCCACCCGACGTGCCAGTCCGGCCTGGAGCTGCTCCAGGAGGTTTCTCGTCGACTCGTCGCGGGCGAGCCCGTCGCCGGCGACGACCACGGACCTCAGGTCACGCAGGTCGAGATCGTCGATGCCGGCCAGCGCCGCCTCGGCCCGGTCGCGCCACTCGGCCACCCGGAGGCGGGGGAGCAGCTGCTCGGCCATGGCCACGAGCTGGTCGGCCGGCACCTCGGGCCGGCTCTGTGCCCTGGCCTCCTCGTTCTGCTTGGCGATGGCCTCGCGGACGGCGGGGACGCCCCCGCGGAGGACCTGTTCGGCGATCGGACGCTGCTCCACGGCGAGTTCGTCGAGCACGGCGTTGCGGTGGGCCCGTCCCGGCCGGAGCCGCTTCGGCTTGGGCCGCTCCGGCACCGGGTCGGGCCGCGGGCCCCGGGGGCGGTCCGGACGCGGGCCGCGGCGGTCCCCGTCGCGGCCGCGGTCGCGACGCTCACCACGGTCACGTCGGTCGCCCCGCTCTCCACGGTCGCCGCGGTCACGGCGGCCGCCACCGCGACCCTTGGGAGCGAGTTGCGTGGTGACGAGCGGCTCCTCCTTGCCGGAACCGAGGATCTGGAGGGTCTCGGCCTCCTTGCGGGCCGCCTTCGGCGGGAGCACCGCAGTGATCTCGATGCCGTCCACCAGGAACTCGGCATCGGCGCGCAGGACGTCGCCGACCTTGGTGCCCTCGGGAAGGACCCCGCCGTCGAGCTCACCCTTGGGCTGGCGGGCGCCCGCGGCACGCCAGGTCCAGGTGCCGTCGGGGCGTTCACTGGTGAGCTCGATCTCGAGACGACGGGACATAGGGCGCCCAACCTAACGGAGGGGGCTCGGCGACCGGAAAGTGAGATCCGTGCCGCGCCACACGCCGCCGCCCTAGCCTGCGCGTCCCATGGGCACCTACCTCCTCACCGGCGTCACCGGGCAGGTCGCCGAGTCCGTCGCCGTGGCGCTCGCCGCCGATCACGAGGTGGTCGGGTTGGCCCGCTTCACCGACGCCGCGGCCCGCGACCGGCTCGAGTCGGCGGGGGTCCGCTGCGTCGTGGCCGATCTCGCCTCGGCCGACTTCGCCGACGTGCCCCCGGGGGCGGACGCCCTGGTGAACTTCGCAGTGGTGAAGTCGCAGCGCTGGGACCTCGACCTGCGCTCGAACGCGGAGGGGATCGGCCTGCTCACCGCCCACGTCCGCCCGGGACGACTGCTCCACTGCTCCTCCACCGGCGTGTACGCACCCGCTGGTGCCGAGGTGCTCGACGAGCGCTCCCCCCTCGGCGACAACCACCGGGCGATCATGCCCACGTACTCGATCTCGAAGATCGCGGCGGAGGAGGTGGTCCGGACGATGTGCCGCCTCCTCGAGGTGCCCACCACGATCGCCCGGCTCAACGTGCCCTACGGGGTGGGCCCCGACGGCACGCCGCGAGGCTGGCCCGCGTTCCATCTGGCGATGATGGAGGCCGGGATGCCCATTCCGCTCTTCCCCGGGGAACCCAACCTCTTCAACCCGATCGATCTCGACGACATCGCGGCCACGGTCCCGGCGTTGCTCGACGCCGCCACCGTCCCGGCCACCGTCCTCAACTGGGCCGGCCACGAGCAGGTGGGGCTCGAGGAGTGGTGCCGCTACCTGGCCGACCGCTGCGGCTACGACGCCCGGTTCGAGGCGACCACCTCGACCATCGGCGGGGTCACCGTGGACACCACCGCCATGGAGGCGGTGACCGGCCCCAACCGGGTGGCCTGGCGCGACGGCTTCGGGAGGCTGGCCGACGCCTGGCTGGCACGGGCCGGTCACTGACGGACCCGCCCCGACCGCTGCGGCGGCGGGGGCGGGGAGCCTGCCGGTCAGCCGGCGGCGTCGAGGAGGGCGTTCTCGAGCACCTCACCCAGGGCGGGATGGCACCAGATCTGCTCGCGGGCCAGGCGCTCGGCCGGGATGCCGAACTGCATCGCCTGCACCAGTTGCTGCACCAGGGTGGCCGCCTGCGGCCCGACCACGTGGCCGCCGAGCAGCAGCCCCGTCTCGGCGCAGACCAGCACCTTGGCGAACCCCGTCGTGTCCTCGAGCGCCCACCCGTAGGCCACCCCGGCGTAGTCGCAGCGGCCCACCCGGTACGGGTGGCGACGGGCACGGAGGTCCACCTCCCGCTCGCCGACCGATCCCACCTCTGGGTGCGAGAAGACGGCGTGGGGGACCACGCGCTGGTCGATGCGGGCGGGGCGGTCGGGGTGGAGGAGGTTGTGCGACACCACCCGGGCCTCCTGGTTGGCCAGGTGCTTGAGCTGCAGTCGGTTACGGATGTCGCCGAGGGCCCAGACGCCGGGAGCATCGGTCCGCAGCGTGTCGTCGGTGACGACGTACCCGCCGGCGTCCAGGCGGGCCCCGAGGGCGGTCACGTTCAGCTGGCCACCGTTCGGGACCCGGCCGGTGGCCACCAGCAGAGCGTCGCCGGTGAGCACCTCGAGCGCCGGCTCCCGGCCCGGGTCGTCGCGCTCCACCTCGACCACGAACTCGCCATCGACGTGCGCGACGGAGCGGACCTCTGCGTTCAGGTGGAGGAACGCACGGTTGGAGAAGCTCTCGGTGAAGCGCACCGAGACGTCCACGTCCTCGTGACGCAGCAGGCGGTCACCGCGGTGCACGAGACTCACCCGCGAGCCGAGCGCGGCGAACACATGCCCCATCTCGGCAGCGATGAAGCCGCCGCCGAGGACCAGGAGGTGCTCCGGGAGGCGGTCCACCCGCATGAGGGTGTCCGAGGTGTGGAACGGCACCTCGGAGAGGCCCGGGACCGGCGGAACCGACGCCCGGGCGCCCGCGGCCAGGACGATGCGTTCCGACACGAGCTCGGTGACGGACCCGTCGGCGGCACGGACCGCCACGGTGTGCGGTCCGGTGCAGCGGGCATCCCCCTCGAACACGGTCACGCCGGACTGCTGCCGACGCCAGTCGAGCCCTCCTGCGGAGATCGGGTCGATCCGCCCGAACACCCGGTCACGGATCGCCGGCCAGTCCACGCCGTCGAGCCGGAGGTCCACCCCCAGGCGTGCGGCCTCGCGTGCCTCCGTCACCCGGCCGGCGGGCAGCACGAGCATCTTCGACGGGATGCACCCCACGTTGAGGCACGTCCCGCCGAAGGTCCCCCGCTCCACGATCCCCACGCGCCAGCCCGCGTGCTCGTCGGTGAGGATCGAGTTGCCCGAGCCGCTGCCGATGATCAGCAGGTCGAGGTCGGTGGTCGCGTCACCCACGGCGTCACCCTAGGCCCGGCCGTCCGGGGGCGTGCCCGGGGCCCCGACGGTAGAACGCGTTACAGTTCGGCCGCACCGGCCGGGGGCCGGGACGGACCACAGGGGGACGCATGCACATCGCGTACACGGAGGAGCAGCAGGCGCTGCGCGACGAACTCCGGGCGTACTACGACGGCCTGCTCACCGACGAGCTGCGCGACGAGCTCCACAAGGAGCACGGCGTGGGCCCCGTCACCCGGCAGGTCGTGAAGCAGATGGCCGCCGACGGGTGGCTCGGCATCGGCTGGCCCACCGAGTACGGCGGGCAGGGCCGCAGCCAGCTCGAGCAGTTCATCTTCTTCGACGAGTCGATGCGGCTCGGCGCCCCGGTGCCGATGCTCACCATCAACACCGTGGGCCCCACGATCATGGAGTTCGGCACCCAGGAGCAGAAGGACTTCTTCCTGCCGAAGATCCTCGCCGGCGACCTCCACTTCTGCATCGGGTACTCCGAGCCGGAGGCGGGCACCGACCTCGCCGCGCTGACGACCCGCGCCGTGCGCGACGGCGACGAGTTCGTGATCAACGGCCGGAAGATGTGGACGTCGCTCGCCTCCGACGCCGACTACTGCTGGCTCGCCGTGCGCACCGACCCGGACGCCCCGAAGCACAAGGGCATCTCCATGATCATCGTCGACATGAAGTCGCCGGGGATCACGGTCGACCCGCTGCACCTCCTGAGCACCCACGACATCAACGCCACGTTCTTCGACGACGTGCGCGCGCCGGCGTCGTGGCTGGTCGGCGGCGAGAACAACGGCTGGACGCTCATCGTGAACCAGCTCAACCACGAGCGGGTGACCCTGTGCTCGCCCGGCCTCCTCGAGCAGAGCTACAGCGAGGTGCGCGACTGGGCCGCGGGCACCACCCTCGCCGACGGGCGGCGGGTGATCGACCAGGAGTGGGTGCAGGTGAACCTCGCCCGGGTGCGTGCGGGGCTCGAGTTCCTGAAGCTCATCAACTGGAAGGTGGCCTGGACCGCCACCGAGGGCCACCTCGACGTGGCGGACGCCTCGACCATCAAGGCGTTCGGCACCGAGTTCTACCTGGAGGCCTTCCGCCTCCTGATGGAGGTGCTCGGCCCCCGGGCGTACCTCGAGCGCACCTCCGTGGGGTCGGTCCTCAAGGGCCGGCTCGAGATGAACTACCGCAGCCTGCTGATCCTCACCTTCGGCGGCGGCACCAACGAGATCCAGCGCGACCTCATCGGCATGTTCGGCCTCGGCCTGCCGCGGGCGCTGCGCAACTAGGGGACGGAGCGCCACATGGACTTCCGATTCGACGAGGAACAGCAGGCCATCGCGGAACTCGCCGGCCAGGTGCTCGGCGACCTGAGCACCCACGAACGTCTGCGCGACGTGGAACGCGGCGACGCACCGCGCTTCGACCGCGAGCTGTGGGCGAAGCTCGCCGAGACCGGGGTGCTCGGCGCCTTCGTGCCCGAGGCCCACGGTGGTGCCGGGCTCGACCTGGTGGCCCTCGGCGGGGTGCTCGAGGCGGCGGGACGGACCGCCGCCGCGGTCCCGCTGTGGGAGACGATCGGCCTCGGGGTGCTGCCGATCTCGGAGTTCGCCCCCGCCGACCTCGCCGCCGAGGTGCTGCCGGCGGTGGCCGCGGGGGAGTCCGTGCTCACCGCCGCGTGGCACGAGGACGGCAGCGAGCCGCTCGCTCCCACCACGGTGGCGGAGCGTTCCGGCGACGGCTGGTCCCTGACCGGCACCAAGATCTGCGTTCCGGCCGGGCTCGTCGCCGACCACGTGCTGGTACCGGCCGCCGTCGAGGGCGGCTCCGTCGGCCTGTTCCTGGTGTCGGTGCCGGGGGAGGGGGTCGGCGTGGAACCGCTCCTCACCACCCTGGGCGACCCGCAGGCCGCGCTGCTGCTCGCCGAGGCGCCCGCCCGGCTCGTGGGTGAGGGCCACGAGGTGCTCCGGTGGGCCTACGAGCGAGCCGTCGGCACCCAGTGCGCAGTGGCCGTGGGCGTGTGCGCCCGGGCCCTCGAGCTGACCGCGGACTACACCAAGGAACGCAAGCAGTTCGACGTCCCCATCGCCAGCTTCCAGGCGGTCGCCCACCGGGCCGCCGACGCGTACATCGACACGGAGGCGATCCGACTCACCACCCACCAGGCGCTGTGGCGCCTGGGGGCGGGGGAGGACGCCACCGAGGAGGTGGCGGTGGCGAAGTTCTGGGCCGCGTGGGGGGGCCAGCGGGTGGTGCACGCCGCCCAGCACCTCCACGGCGGAGTGGGCGTCGACCGCGACTACCCGCTGCACCGGTGCTTCCTCCAGGCAAAGGAGCTCGAGCTCCAGCTCGGTGGCACCACCCGCCAGCTCCTCGACCTCGGTGCGAGCATCGCCGCACGGGCCTGATGCGCGGCGCCTCAGCGCGCGATGCGGCCGAGCAGTGAGTCGAGCCAGGTCACGTCGACGGTGACCCCGTCCCTGCCCGGTGCCGCGTGGCGGTTCCGGCCCGGGGCCTCGACGGCGGGCACGAAGTCGTAGGGGAGCCCCTTCGAGGTGCACAGGTAGTACAGCTCGGGGCGCAGGGTCCGCGCCGTGGTCAGTTCCACCACGTGCGCCCGCCGGCTGAACAGGCAGTGCGACACGCCCGTGCCGTGCACCCCCACGACCAGGTCGGCGTCGCGGAACAGCCCCACGGCGCGGGACGGATCCAGGCGCCATGGGTCCACCGCCTCCACGTCGTGGCGCTGGAGCACGGCGTCGAGCGCCTCACGGTTCGCGACCGCCGTCGGCCCCTCACCGGCGTCGATGAAGATCCGGCGCGGCCCGCCGCCGTCGGCCCGTTCGGCGGCACCGTCGGCCCAGCGGCGGTACCAGCTCGGGATGGCCCCGGCTCCCGGCCGGGTCACGTACCCGGGGACCACCACGGTGTCGGCCCACAGCGGCGTGCCGGGCTCCACCTCCACGATCCGGACCTGACGACCGACGAGACCGGGCAGCGCCCACGACTCCACCGGAGCCAACGGGCCGTCGTGGACCAGGGTGATCGGACCGAGCCGGCGCAGCGCCGGATGGGCCAGCAGCGCGGCCCGGGGCAGGTGGTGCACGAGGGTGTGGAACCGCCCGTCGGCGGGCGTCCGGTACAGCGCGATCGTGCCCTGCATCCGGCGCGACGGTGCCCGGAACTCAGCCGGGTCCCTCGGTGGGGTCCGCAGGAGGTCCTGCGTCACCGACTCCGCCACGACGCGCCCGTCCCGGGCGAGCGCCACGCGGTTGGAGGGCGAGACGAGCGCATCGCGGAGGACGTGCACCCGTGCCGGGGGCAGAGCGAGGGAGGACGTGCCGAGCCCGAGGCGGACCGCCGTCGGGTCGAGGTGCAGGTGCTCGGCACCGGGGCAGGGGATCGACTCACCGCCGCCGAGATGCACCAGCTCGGATCCCGTGAGCGCCACGGCCGGGGCGATCGGCGGCCAGCGCCGGGACGACCGCCACCAGCGACGGCGCGCCCTTCCCGGTGACCCTCCCATGACGTCCATCCCGGCCGGGACCGTAACAGGCGCGTCATCGGACCGACACGGGATGGCGGCCGGCCGTCGTAGGCTCGTCACATGGGAGCCGACGACGCCGCACCGGTGGAGGCCACGGGGGAGCGGGGCGCCCGGCCGGGTCCCGTCGGCCGGGCGATGGAGCGTGCCCGCTTCGTGGCCGCGGTGCCGGCGGTGGGCATGGTGCTGTTGAGCCTCGGAACCGTGCTGTGGGCCACGTACAAGGCGGTGTGGGTGGCGGTCGACGTCGTCGGCGATCCCTCCGACCTCGATGTGATCGCGGACCTGCTGAAGGTGACCGACCTGTTCCTGATCGGGATCGTGTTCCTGATCGTGGGGGTGG
>CAIPVR010000227.1 GCA_903868545.1 uncultured Actinomycetes bacterium | reverse complement strand
GCAACGGCGCCCTGCACCGCACGATCGACCGGGCGTGCACCTTCGGCCTCGCCCGCCGGGTGAGCGATGGGGAGTTGCACGTCCGCACCCACCTGCCGCAACTCAACGCCCGCCAGCTCGCCCGGCTGCCCGCGGTGGTCCGCCGCAGCCACGAGCGATGGGTGGAGCAGTCAGGGGGCGGAGCACCCGGACCGAGCCCAGCATGACGTGGGGGTCGGTTGACCGGGAGCGACGGTCAGTCCCGGTGGAGCTCGCAGACCGGTTCGCCGGCGGGCCGATCCTGGTCCCGCGACGCCACCCGGCCGCAGCGGCACGCCCACCCGAGGCGCCGGGCCGGGTTTCCGGCCACGATCTCGTGGGACTCCACGTCCTTGGTGACCACCGCTCCGGCGGCCACCACCGCCCACTCGCCCACCTCGACGCCGCACACCACGGTGGCGTTGGCGCACACCGACGCACCACGACGGACCACGGTGGGCACGAGCACCCACTCACGGTTGCGCGACCGGGGGTACATGTCATTGGTGAACACCGCACTCGGACCCACGAACACGTCGTCCTCCAAGGTGACGCCCATGTACACCGACACGTTGTTCTGGATCGTCACCCTGTCACCGAGGACGGCGCCCTCGTCGACGTAGACGTTCTTGCCGAGCAGGCAGTCCGCGCCGATCACCGCCTCGGACCGGACGTGGGAGTGGCGCCAGATCGAGGTCCCGGCCCCCACCGTGGCGCCGGGCTCCACGATCGCCAGCTCGTTCACGTAGTACGGGGAGTCGTCGTCCATCTACCTCGGGCGCGGGCCGGACGTTCCGGCACGCTGCCGACGCAGGGTACCTAGCCGGCCGGGAGGCGGCGCAGTCCGGGCACGCGGGGCCAGCGGCGCTCCATCGCCGGCCGCTCGACCAGACGGAACAGGGCGTACGAGCCGGCGGCCACCGCAGGGATCCCCACCAGGAGCAGCACGAGGAACCGACCCATCGGCGACGAGGTGAGCGGGTCGGCCACCCAGTACATGACGCCGAAGAAGATCGGCGCGTGGATGAGGTACACGCTGTACGAGAAGGACCCGAGGACGACCATCGGGCCCGATCCGAGCGCCGCCGCCACGCCGGGAAGCGCTCCCCGCCCGAGCGAGTAGCAGAACAGCGCCACCAGCGCGCCCACCCCGAGGTCGAGCCAGTAGAAGTCGGCGCCCATGAGTCGTTCCGGAGCCACCAGGACGAAGATCGTCAGGGCCACGGCGAAGGCTGCTCCGACCCCGGCCCCCAGCCACCGCTGTGAGGTGGCATCGGCGGTGCCGTGGCGCACCACCGCCCGGCCCGCCGCGATGCCGAAGGTGAACAGCACGAGGAACTGGGGGACGAGCGTGCCGATCTTCCGCAGCGCGTCGAACTCGGAGGACAGAAGGAAGAGCACCGTCACCACGGCTGTCGTGGCCGCCACCGTGACCGACTGGCCCCACCGCCGAACGGCCCACAACAGGCCGGGGAACAAGAAGTAGAGGTGCCACTCGAGCGCGATCGACCAGAAGGCCCCGTTCGGGGTCGGGGCCCCGATCACGTCCTGGAGGAGCAGGCCGTACACCACGACCGACCGGGGGTTCACCACGTCGAGGCGACCGGTGAAGAGCACCAACGCGACGAACGAGAGGAACAGCGCCACCCAGTAGGTCGGGAGGATCCTCCATGCGCGTCGCCGCAGGAACTCGGCACTGCCACCCACGGCGTGGTCGCCGTGGCGGGCCGGGGCCAGGGAGAGCGAGAAACCACTGAGGACGATGAACACCGCCACGGCGAGGTGACCCCACCGCAGCCATCCGACCCCGACCGGGCCGGTGTTGCGGGGGAAGCCGGGGAACGACTCGATCCACATGTGATGGACCACCACGTACCAAGCCGCGAGAGCCCTGATCCCGTCGAGGTAGAGCAGGCGGGTGGTCGACCGGGCCGTGAGTTCTGTCGACACCGGGCTCCCTTCCGTGTCGCTCCCGGAGCCGGCGGCGCGGTGACCGGCGGACACGCCCGAGTGTGACCGACCGAGGGCCTCGGCTCAAGGCGCCGACGCAGATCCCGACCGGCCCAGGAGGTGCTCCACGCCCCGGACCTCACGGAGGCGCCGGGCCGGGTTCCCGACCCACACCTCGCCCGGCGGCACGTCGCGCAGCACCACGGAGCCGGCGCCGACCATGCACCACTCCCCGATGCGCACCCCCTCGCGGACCACCGCCCCGGCGCCGAGGTACGCCCCGGTCCCCACCGACACCCCACCGCCCACCAACACCCCGGAGGCGAAGGTGCTGAAGTCACCCACCGAGACGTCATGGGTGAGGACCACCGACGGCATCACCGCCACGTGGCGGCCGACGCGGACGTCCGCAGTGAACACGGTCCCGGCCAGCACGACGCTCCCGGCGCCCGGCCGGCAGTCCTCCGGCACGGTGGCGGCCGGATGGACGAGGGTCGCGTAACGATCAGCGGGGAGGCCGAAGCGCTCCACCAGAGTGGCCCGACCGGTGAAGGACCGCGGGTTCCCGACACACACGACCACCGAGGCATCGGGGTGGTCCACCAGCGCCGAGGTCGGACCGAGCACCGGGACCCCGGCGACGGTGGCGCCGGCGAGCGCCGGGTCGTCGTCGAGGATCCCCCGAACGGTCCATCCGGATCCCGGTGCACCGGCGCGGACCACTCCGACCGTCTCGCGAGCGAACCCGCCGGCGCCCACGACCACGAGCGGAACCGTCCCCACGAACCGACCTTCGCCCGACCCGACACCGGTGTCAACACCCGTGCAGCAACAGCCCTCGACGCGACTGCAGCACAGCGGCACGCACGGCATGGAGCATTCCGGGACCCGTCCGTTACCCTCGGACGGCGACGAACCGTTCGGGTCCGCGCATGGGAGTTCGCAGGCCGACGGCGGCCGGAGGAAGGGTATGGGAGCGGTGAAGGGAGCGGCGGAGGGCGGCCTCCTCGGGGTCGGCGCGGCCGACGCCGGCGCGCCCCTCGCCTCCCCCGCCGGGTCGGGCCGCAACTCGGCCGTCACCCTGCTCCAGATCTACGTCGTGACGCTCGTCGCACTGCCCAACGACATCGGGCTCCCGGGCGTGCCCGGGCTGAACCCGCCCACCCTCGTGGCCCTGTTCGGACTGGCGGTCTGGATGGCGTCGGTGGCGCTGGGTCTCCACCGGCCCACGATCCGGCCGAACCCCACCCGGCTCTCCCTGCTCGCCCTGTGGCTCGCCACGAGCCTGTCGCTGGTCGCGATGCAGTTCACCTCCCCGACAGCTGACCAGGTCGCCGGGAGCACCCGGTGGCTGCTCCAGTTGGCGGCGTGGACCGGGGTGATCCTCCTCGCCGCCGACTTCATCTCGAGCCAGGCGGAGGTTCACCGCATCCTCCGGACCCTCACGTGGGCCGGGGCGGTCATGGGGCTCGTGGCCCTCGTGCAGTTCCAGTTCCGGATCGACCTCGCCACGTACCTCCGCTACGTCCCCGGCTTCGTCGAGAAGGCGGCCGGCTACACCGCCATCGGGGAACGAGGCGGGAAGGCCCGGGTGGCCGGCACCGCCTTGCACCCGATCGAACTCGGTGTCACCGCGGCGACGATCCTGCCGCTCGCAATCGTGGCCGCGCTGCGGGCCAGGGGACGATGGTGGTGGAACTGGGGCCCGGTGGCACTCGTCGCGGTGCCGCTCGTGGTGTCGCTGTCGAGGTCCGCCGTGATCGCCCTCACCCTGTCGTTCGGCTTCCTGCTCGTGTGCCTCCGCCCGGCCCAGCGCCTCGTCGCCCTCGGTGCCGCCGCCGCGGGCGCCGTCGCGACCTTCGCGCTCGCTCCCGGCGCACTCGGCACGCTCCTCGCGTCGTTCACGGCTGCGGCGGCGGACTCCTCCGTGCAGAAGCGCCAGTTGCAGGCGCCGATCGTGGAGCGGCTGGTGGCGGAGCACCCGTGGTTCGGCCGGGGTGGCGGGACGCTGGTCCCCGCCACCCGCTACACGAACATCGTCTTCAACAACATCTACGACAACCAGTACTTCGGGATGGCGATCGAGTTCGGGCTGGTCGGCGTGACGGTGATCACCCTCGGCTACCTCCTCCTGCCCCCGGTGGTCGCGCTCGTGGCGCGCGGCCGGTCCGCGGACCCCGACCTCCGACTCCTGGCCGGCGCACTGGCCGGCACCGCAGCGGTCGCCATCCCGACCGCTTACACCTTCGACTCGTTCGCCTTCCCCAAGGCCGCCGGCATGCAGGCGCTCGCCGTCGGGCTCATCGGTGCCGTCTGGCACCTCGTCCGGCTCGAGCGGGACCCGAACCACGAAGTGGG
>CAIPVR010000226.1 GCA_903868545.1 uncultured Actinomycetes bacterium | reverse complement strand
GACCGTTCATGGTCGGGACGGGAGGTCACCGGCGAATCGGTGCCCGGGGTGCTGTGGCGGTGGCGCGGATCGCGCACACTCGGGCCTCCCGGTGAGGGATGCACCGGCGGCCGGAGTGGGCCTGCCCCATCGTCCGCTCCGGCCGCCAGCGTGCGACCGCCGGCCCCGCGGGTGCCCCGACCCGGTCCTCAGCGGCCGCGGTCCTCCCCGAGCTCGGCCAGCGCGGAGGCGAGCGCGAGGCGGAGGCGCCGGGCCCGTTCGGGATCGAGGTGGGCCACCAGCCCGGTGCCCGCGGCGCCCACCTCCTCCACGAGCAGTTGCAGGCGGGGCGCGGCGTCCTCGTAGTCGTCGCAGATCGACACCGCCCAGTTCACCGGTGCGAGGTCACCGGCCTCCTCCGGGTCGAGGGGCGGGACGGGCACCTGGTCGTCGTCGATCGATCGCCGCATCGGGCCAGCCTCGCACGACCCGCACGACACGGGTCGGCCCGGCGCCGGCGGGGTGGGGAGCGCCGGTCGGCGCATGGTTGACTGAGCACGTGACCGCCCCGGCGAAGCCCCCGCACCAGGACTCGCGGTTCGTCCGCGCCGCCCGCGGCGAGCGGGTGGACCGGGTCCCGGTGTGGTTCATGCGCCAGGCCGGGCGGTCGCTGCCGGAGTACCGGGCGGTCCGCGGCAGCGGCACGATCCTCCGGGCGATCGCGGACCCGGACCTCGCCACCGAGATCACCCTGCAGCCCGTGCGCCGCTACGGGGTGGACGCGGCGATCCTCTACTCCGACATCATGACCCCGGTGCACGCCGTCGGGTTCGGCGTGGACATCGCACCGGGCGTGGGGCCGGTGGTGGAGCACCCGTTCGAGCGTGCGGAGGACCTCGAGCGGCTGCGGCCGCTCGATCCGGAGGCCGACACGCCCTACGTGCTGGCCACGGTCCGCAACCTCGTGGCGGAGCTGCCGTGCCCGCTCATCGCCTTCGCGGGCGCGCCGTTCACGGTGGCGAGCTACCTCCTGGAGGGCCGCCCCACCCGCACGTGGGTCCGGACGAAGGCCCTCATGCACACGGACGAACTCCTCTGGCACGAGCTGATGGGCCGGCTCACCGACCTGGCCATCGCGTCGCTGCGCAGTCAGGTGCAGGCCGGGGCGGCGGCGTTGCAGCTGTTCGACTCCTGGGCCGGGGCGCTGTCGCCGCAGGACTACGAACGCTTCGTCCTGCCCCACAGCCGGCGAGTGCTCGAGGAGGTGGCCGACCTGGGGGTGCCGCGGATCCATTTCGGCGTGTCCACCGGCGAGCTGCTCGGCCTGATGGCGGACGCCGGTGCCGGGATGGTGGGGGTGGACTGGCGCACCCCGCTCGACGTGGCCCGCACCCGGGTACCCGCCGGCACGGCGCTGCAGGGCAACCTCGACCCGGCCCTGCCCGCCGCCGGGTGGGAGGCCACCGAACCGGCCGCGCTCGACGTGCTGCGCCGGGGCGGCGGGCGGGGGCACGTGTTCAACCTGGGCCACGGCGTGCTGCCGGAGACCGACCCGTCGGTCCTCGAGCGGCTGGTCGAACTGGTCCACTCCTGGGACCCCGAGGGAGGCGACCGATGAGCACCCCCGACCACGTGGGCGTGGTGGTGATGGCCTACGGCACCCCGGCACGACCGGAGGACGTGGAGGAGTACTACACCCACATCCGCCGCGGCCGGCCCCCCACCGCCGAGCTCCTCGCGGAACTGAAGGGCCGCTACGACGCCATCGGTGGGATCTCGCCGCTCGCGGCGCGCACCCGGGCCCAGCTCGATGCCGTCGCCCGCGCCCTCGACGCCGCCGAACCCGGCCGGTTCACCGTCGCCCTCGGCCAGAAGCACGCGGCGCCCTTCATCGAGGACGGCGTGGCGGAGCTCACCGCCGGCGGGGCGGAACTCGTGGTGGGCCTCGTGCTGGCGCCCCACTGGAGCGGGTTCTCCGTCGGCCAGTACCACGAACGGGCCGGCACGGCAGCGGGCACGGCCGGCGTGGAGTTCCGCGGGGTCGACTCGTGGCACCTCGAGCCGGCCTTCGTGGCCCACCAGGCGGCGTCGGTCACCGAACGCCTCGCGACGCTGCCCGAGCGGACGAAGGTGGTGTTCACCGCCCACTCCCTGCCCGAACGTGTGCTCGAGGACGACCCGTACCCCGACCAGCTCCGGGCCTCGGCCGAGGCGATCGCCGGCGCGGCCGGGCTGGGCAGCTGGGCCGACTGGGGCCTCGGCTGGCAGTCCGCGGGGCGGACCCCGGAGCCGTGGCGCGGACCCGACATCCTCGACATCGTCCGTGACCTCGCGTCGACGGGCCGCGCCGACGGGATCCTGGTGGTGCCACAGGGCTTCACCGCGGACCACCTCGAGGTGCTCTACGACCTCGACATCGAGGCCGCCGCCGTCGCCTCGGAGGTGGGGCTCGCGTTCGCCCGCACCGAGGTGGTGAACGACGACCCGGCGGTGATGGGCGCGCTCGCGGACCGCGTGCGGGCGCTGGCCGGCCGCCCGGCGTGAGGCGCGGCGTGTGAGCAGGCCCGACACTCCCGGGCCCGGCCGGCACGTCGTGGTGGTGGGTGGCGGGATCACCGGCCTCGCCGCGGCATGGGAGGCCGTGCAGCACCCCGGTGTGTCGGTCACCGTCCTCGAGTCCACCGACCGCCTCGGCGGGAAGGTGCGCACCTCGGCGCTCGACCTGCCCACGGGCGCGCTGGTGGTGGACGAGGGGGCCGACAACTTCCTCGCCCGGGTTCCCGACGCCGTGGGGCTGTGCGACGAACTCGGCCTCACCGCCGAGCTCGTGGAGCCCCGGGTCGGCCGGGCGATGGTGGCCGTCGGCGGGCAGCTCCACCCCTACCCCGAGCGCCACGTGCTGGGCGTCCCGCTCGACCTCGACGACCTGGCGCACTCGGGGATCCTGTCCCCCGCCGGACTCGCCGCCGTCGCCGCGGAGCGCGACCACCCCCGGCCGGCACCCGAGGACGACGTGGCCATCGGCCCGTACCTCGCCGAGCGCTTCGGACAGGAGCTCGTCGACCACGTCGTGGGTCCCCTCGTGGGGGGCATCAACGCCGGGGACGTGGCCGAGCTGAGCCTGCGCGCGGTGGTGCCGCAGCTCGCCGAGGCCGCGTCGGCCGGGGGTGTGCTCTCGGAGGTGCTGCGCGACCGGCTGGCCGCCGCGCCCCCGGCCGGGCCCGTGTTCACGGCCGTCCGGGGTGGGACGGAACGGCTGGTGACCACGCTCGCGGAGCAGCTCACCGGCCGCGGGGCCGGCCTCCGCACCGACGCCGCGGTGGTGGCACTCGAGGCCCCCGGACCCGGCGGCCCGGACGTGACCCGCCTGCGGCTCGCGTCCGGCGAGGTGATCGACGCCGACGCCGTGGTCGTCGCCACCCCGGCCCCGGTGGCCGCGTCGCTGCTGCGGACCGCGAGCCCGGACGCGGCCGACCTGCTCGCCGGGATCGACCACGTACCGGTGGCCTTCGTCGCCGTCGCGTTCGATCGGGACCACCTGCGGCTCCCCGGTGGTTGCTCGGGGGTGCTCGTCCCGCGCGACGCCGGGCTCCTGCTCACGGCGGCGAGCTTCGGCTCCGCGAAGTGGGCGGCCTGGGACGACGGGCGCCACGTGGTGGTGCGCGCCGCGGCGGGCCATCGTCACGACCGCCGCCACACCGACCTGGCCGACGACGAACTGGCCACCGCACTGCTCGCCGAGCTGCGCATGGTGCTCGGGGTGACCGGCCCGCCGGCGGCCACCCGGGTCACGCGGTGGGATCCCGGCTTCGCCCAGTACACGGTGGGCCACCTCGACCGGATGGACCGCCTGGACCGCCGGCTCGCGTCGGACGCGCCCAGCGTGCGCGTGGTCGGCGCCGACCTCGGAGGGCTCGGCCTGCCGGCCTGCATCCGGGAGGGCCGGCGGGCCGCGCGGCGCCTCGTCGAGGGGTGAGGCGGGAGCTCAGGCGGCCCGGACGTCGATCGTGAACACCCCGGAGGGGTGCACGTCGCAGGCACCGGTGAGGGTGCCGGGCTTGGTGAACTTCATGGTGACCGTCTCCCCGGCCCCCACGTGGAAGATGCCGACCTGACTGCCGTAGGCGTCCTCGTTGCGGATGCGGATCGAATCGCCCACCTCCACCTTCAGGGTCTGGGGGACCAGTTCGATCTTCTCGCCCCCCTCGAGGCGCTGGGCCGTGCCGAACGGGATCACGTACTCGTGGGTGACCGCGCCGTCACCCTCCACCACCTCGATGCTGGCACGGTCGTCGCCCCCGCAGCCCGCCACCAGGGCGAACGGGACGAGGGCGACGACCAGCACGACCAGACCGGCGACGGGACGACGGCGCACCTCCGCTCAGGGCTCCCTGACGGTGGCGGTGACCTCCACGGTTCCGCCGGGCTCGAAGGTGAGCGTGACGGGCAACGACTCGCCCGCCGTCAGGTCCTTCTGCAGATCCATCACCATCACGTGGTACCCACCGGGCTTCAACTCCACGGTCCCGTCCGCCGGCACCTCGATGGCGTCCACGGCCTTCATCCCCATCATGCCACCGGACATGGAGCTGCCGGCCCCGCTCCCCTGGTCCATCCCGCCCATCTCGGACCCCTCGTCCATCTTCATGGTCGTGCTGGAGCCCGAGCCCGACACGGAGGTCTCGTGGAGTTCCACCGACGAGGCCGTCCCCGACGGCAGCTCGACCTTCACCAGCTTCGTGGCCTCGGCGCCGCCCGTGATCGTCATGTAGACGGCGGTGTTCCCGCCGGCGGTCCCGGGCCGGGCCCACGCGTCGGTCACCTTCGGGGCGGACGCGGTGGACCCCGGGTCCCCCGCGGTGGTGGACGGGTCCGCGCCGTCGGAGGAGTCGTTGCCGCAGGCCACGAGGCCGAGCGGCAGCACCGTGACGCCGAGCAGGGCGACCGCCAGGTGACGGAATCGTTGGGTGGTCATGGTCGGGGTTCCTTCCGTTGGTCCGGCGTCAGGACGCCGGCTGGCCTGTCGAGGGGTCTGCTGTCGGTCGGGGGGTCGTCGACGGGCCGGCCACACCCCGGGGGCGTTCGCCGGCCAGCAGTCGACGGAGGTCGCGGGCCAGGGCGTCACGGGCGGTGCCGAACGGCCAGATGAGGACCACCCGGCCCTGGTCGTCCACCGCGTAGAGCTCGGCGGTGTGGATGACCTCCGGGTTCCCGTCCGCCCCGGGGGTGACCTCGTAGTCCGCTCCGAAGGCACGGGCTGCGGCCCGGAGACGGGCGTCGTCGTCGGTCCGCACGGCCACGCCGGTGGGCACGAACGTGGTGACGTACTGGGTGAGCTTCTCGGCGGTGTCCCGCGCCGGGTCGATGCTCACCATGTCGACCGACACCTTCGGGCGGTCGGCCTCCGGCAGTGAGGCGATGGCCCGCTTCACGTCGCTCAGGGTGGTGGGGCAGACGTCCGGGCACGAGGTGTAGCCGAAATACACGAGCCGGACCCCCCCGGGTGATGCCGCGAACCCCACCTCGGTCCCGTCGGCGGAGGGCAGCGTCACCGACGCGACCGAGGGCGCGGGGGTGCGGGTGTAGCCGGAGAACTCGGCGGCCGTGGTGGAGGAGCCGGCGGTGTCGCCACCACCGCACCCCGCGGCCCACCCGGCGGTCAGCACCGCCACCACCACCACCGTCGCGACGCGGCGCGGGATCGATGCGGACTTCACGTCCTGCACGGTCGCACAACGGGGTGGGACGGTTCCCGCAGCAAGCTGTGGCCTACGTCACGCCGGCCGGGATGTCTCACCCCTTCGTCGAACCGATGGCCTGCAGATAGGCCACGAGGGCGTCCACCTCGTCCGGTGCGAACTCGCGCCGGGGCATGACCGGCCGGAAGCCCTTCACCGTCTCGGCGTCGGGTCGGGTGATCGCCTCGCGCAGGTAGGCGTCGTCCGCGGTGACCGTGGTGCCGTCCTCGAGTTCCACCGAGCCCCCGGCCAGACCGTTCAGCGCCGGGCCCACACCGTCCTCGCCCTGCACGCTGTGGCAGGCCGCGCAGCCGCTGGAGCGGAACAGCCGCTGGCCCTCCGCCGCCGCACCCGTGAGCTTCGGGGCGTCGGCCGAGGACTCCCCTGACCCGCCGCAGGCGGCGAGCAGGGCGGGTGCGGCGGCCGCCACGGCCAGCACGGCGAGCGACGCACGGAAGGTGCGCCGGCGCGGGACCGTCCGCGGCGGGGTCGGGTGAGGTGACGGACGTTCCCGGGACGGTGGCTGCATCACGCCCACGAGTATGTCCCGGCGGTGCGGCGCGGCACGCTCGGGGCGGCGCGATGATCATGCGTCGTGCGTCACCGGCTCCTCACCGCCGTGGCGGCCCTGGGGGCCGGGCTGTGCCTCTGCGCCGCGCTGCCCCCCTGGGGATGGTGGCCGCTCGCCCCGGTGGGCATCGCCGTGTGGATCGCGCTGCTCGGCGGCCGGCGGATGCGGGCCCGGTTCGCCGTGAGCTGGCTCGTGGGGGTCGCCTGGTTCGCACCCTCCACCCTGTGGATGTTCCAGCTCACCGCGCCGGGCTACGTGGTGGGCGTGCTGCTGGCGTGGGGTCCGATGGTGGGCCTGCTGGGCGTGCTGTGCCCGCCGGACCGCCGGCGCGTGGCACTGCTGCCGGCGCTGGTGGTGCTCTTCGAGTGGTTCCACTGGCACGCGCCCTTCGGCGGGGTCCCGCTCTCCACGCTGGCCCTCACCCAGGCCGCAGGACCACTCCTTCCGGTGGCCCGGGTGGGCGGCGCGCTGCTCCTCGGCGGCGCGGTGGGTGCGCTCGGCGCCGCGCTGTACCTGGCCGCAATGCGGGACTGGCGGCCGGCGGCCGCGGTGGCCGGTGTGGTGGTGGCCGTGACGCTGCTGGGCGCGCTCTGGCCGCTCGGTGCGCCCGTGCGCACGATCCGCGTCACCGCCGTGCAGGGCGGCGGCCCGCAGGGCACCCGCTACGACGCGACGCAGGCACCCGTGGTGTTCGGGCGCCACGTGGAGGCGACGCGCACGATCCGCCCGGGCTCGACCGACCTCGTCGTGTGGCCGGAGAACGTGGTGAACCTCGACCAGCCGTTCCGGACGCACCCGTGGGCCGACCAGTTGCGCGCCGAGGCGGCCCGCATCGGGGCCCCGATCCTCCTCGGCGTGGTGGAGAGCGTGGGCGCCGACCGGTTCACCAACTACGTGATCGTGGTCAACCCCGACGGCACGCTCACCGGCCGCTACGACAAGGAACGGCGGGTCCCCTTCGGCGAGTACGTGCCGCTGCGCCCCCTGTTCGAGCCGATCGCGGGGAACACGCTGCCGCCGAGGGACCAGATCCCGGGCCGCGGCTCGTCGATGGTGCGCACCACCGCCGGGCCGATGGCGGTGGTCATCTCATGGGAGGTGTTCTTCGGCCGGCGGGTCCGGGAGGGTGTCCGGGACGGCGGGCAGGTGGTGCTCAACCCGACGAACGGCTCCAGCTACTGGCTCACCCAGGTCCAGTCCCAGCAGGTGGCGGCCTCCACGCTGCGGGCCGTGGAGTCGGGCCGCTGGCTGGTGCAGGTGGCGCCCACGGGCTTCAGCGCCTTCGTCGACCCCGACGGCGGCGTGCACCAGCGTACGGACGTCTCGGAACAGGCCGTGATCGAGCGACGGATCGCCCGGCTCGACGCCACCACACCGGCCCAGGCCACCGGCGACCTCCTGCCCGCGCTGGCGGCCACGTCGGTGGTGGTGTGGGTGGTGGTGACCGGCCGGCGACGCCGCCGCGACGACGACCCCGGTGATCCGGGACAGCCGGACCTCGCACCTCGGGACGTCACACCTCCAGCAGCAGGGTGACCGGTCCGTCGTTGACGAGGTCCACCGCCATGTCGGCCCTGAACCGGCCCGTCGCCACCTCGGCACCGAGGGCCCGCAGTTCCGCCACCACGGCGTCCACCAGCGGTTCGGCCACCTCCGGGCGGGCCGCCGCCACGTAGGACGGCCGACGGCCCTTGCGGGTGTCGCCGTAGAGGGTGAACTGGCTGACCACGAGCACGGCGCACTCCTCCCCGGCGGCGGCGCGGTCCGCGGCGCTGCGGTTCATCACGCCGTCGGCGTCGGGGAGGATCCGCAGTTCCCAGACCTTCCGGGCGAGACGCCGGGCGCCCTCCGGCGTGTCGTCGTGGGTGACGCCGACGAGCACGCACAGCCCCGGTCCGATGGCGCCGACCACCTCGGGATCGGCACCGGGCGCGCGCACCGTGACCGACGCCCGGCTCACCCGCTGCACGAGACCACGCACGGTGCCCTCACCTTCCATGACCACCACGGAGCGTGTCCGCCACTTGACCGTCCGGCGAACGGACGACGAAGCTAGCCCGTCATGCAGAGCGGCCCGACCCCACGCCCCGACGGTGCCCGCCCCGGCCCCGACGACCCCCTCCGGGTGGCGCTCCTCACCTACCGGGGCAAGCCCCACGTGGGCGGTCAGGGCGTGTACGTGCGGCACCTGGCCCGTGCCCTGGTGAACCTCGGCCACCACGTCGAGGTCCTCTCCGGACAGCCGTACCCGGTGGTCGACGAGTCGATCCCGCTGATCGAACTGCCGAGCCTCGACATCTACAACGACCACTTCCCGATGCGGATGCCGGGTATCTGGGAGCTCAACGACCGCTGGGACTGGCTCGAGGTCACGGCGTTCTCCTCCGGCACCTTCCCCGAGCCGCTCGCCTTCTCGATGCGGGCCTGGGACCACCTCCGGCGCCGTCGCCACGAGTTCGACCTCGTCCAGGACAACCAGTGCCTGGGCTACGGGCTCCTCCTCATGGAGCGCGACGGCCTGCCGGTGCTCGGCACCATCCACCATCCGATCACCGTGGACCGGCGCCTCGAGATGGAGCACGCCGAGAGCCCGCGCCAGCGTTGGTCGAAGGCCCGCTGGTACGCGTTCACCAAGATGCAGACCCGGGTCGCGCGTCGGCTCCGTCGCGTGATCACCGTCTCGCAGTCGTCCTACGACGACATCTGCCGCGACCACCTCGTGTCGCCCTCGAAGCTGCACATCGTGCCGGTGGGCGTGGACCCGGACCTGTTCACCCCGATGCCCGGCGTGGTCCGGGACCGGAACCGGATCATCTCCACCGCCTCCTCCGACGTGGCGATGAAGGGCCAGCGCTACCTGCTCGAGGCGCTCGCCAAGCTCCGCACCGAGTACCCCGACCTGAAGCTCGTGCTCGTCGGCCGCCTCAAGGAGGGTTCGGCCGCGCAGCGCACGATCGAGACCCTGGGGCTCAACGACGCCGTGGAGTTCATCTCCGGCGTGCCCGACGAGACGATCGTGGAGCTCTACAACAGCTCGGCGTGCGCCGTGGTGCCGTCGCTGTACGAGGGGTTCTCGCTGCCCGCGATCGAGGCCATGAGCACCGGGTGCCCCCTGGTGGCCACCACCGGCGGGGCCATCCCCGAGGTCGCGGGCCCCGACGGCGAGAGCTGCTTCGCCGTGGCACCCGGCGACTCCGAGGCCCTCGCCGCCGGCATCCGGCGGGTGCTCGAGGACCCGGAGGGCGCCGCCCGCATCGGTCTCGCCGGCCGCGAGCGGGTGATCCACCGCTGGAGCTGGCGCCACACCGCGGAGCGCACCGTGGAGCACTACCGGGCGCTGCTGGCCGAGCCCGCCGACGGCACCGGGACGGGGGTGTGAGCGCGTGCTGACCGTCGACTACGCGCGTCTGGGCCTCGCCGAGGGCGACCTGGTGCTCGACCTCGGCGCCGGGGCCGGCCGCCACTCCTTCGAGTGCTTCAAGCGGGGCTCCCGGGTGGTGGCACTCGACTACGGCTTCGACGACCTCCCACCGGTACGCGACCTGTTCTGGGCGATGCGGGAGACCGGCGAGTCGCCCGAGGGCGCCTGGGCCGGCTGCGTGAACGGCGATGCCCTCCACCTGCCGTTCGCCGACGGCACCTTCGACCGGGTGATCTGCTCGGAGGTGTTCGAGCACATCCCCGACGACACGGGGGCCATGGCCGAACTCACCCGGGTGCTGCGCCCGGGGGGCGTGCTCGCCGCCACGGTGCCGTCGTGGCTGCCGGAGAAGGTCTGCTGGACCCTGTCGGCCGAGTACCACGCCCCACTGGCGCAGGGCGGCCACGTGCGCATCTACACCGAGGGCCTCCTGCGCGACCGCCTGAGCGGGGCCGGACTGCAGCCCGAGGGTTCGCACCGTGCGCACGCCCTGCACTCCCCCTACTGGTGGCTCAAGTGCCTCGTGGGGCCGAGCAACGACAGCCACCCGCTCGTGCGGGCGTACCACCGGCTCCTCGTCTGGGACATCGCCGAGTCCCCCGCCCTCACACGCACCACGGAGCGCCTGCTCAACCCCGTGCTCGGCAAGAGCGTGGTGGTGTACGCCCGGAAGCCGGGCTCGCCGGGTCGGCGCGACCGGGTCGAGCAGGAGGAGGCCGAGCGTGTCGCGGTCTGAGCACCACCTCGCGGACGTCGACGGCCTCGTCACGGCCGACGAACTGCTGGCCACGGTCGACGCCGTGGCGGAGTGGCAGCTCGACTCCGGGATGGTGCCGTGGTTCCCGGGCGGCCACGCCGACACCTGGAACCACACCGAGGCGCTGATGGCGCTGATGCTGGGGGGCCGACGGGCCGAGGCCGAGCGGGGCTTCGACTGGCTGCGGTCGATGCAGCGGCCCGACGGCTCGTGGCACCAGTACTACCTGGCCGACCGGGTGGAGCAGGACAAGCTCGACGCCAACTGCTGTGCCTACGTGGCCGCGGGCGCCTGGTTCCACTGGCTCCTCTACCGCGACCGCGGCGCGCTCGAGGAGATGTGGCCGATGGTGTCGGCCGCGGTCGACTTCGTCCTCGACCTGCAGACCCCCCGCGGTGAGATCCTGTGGGCCCGTCACGCCGACGGCACCCCGTGGAGCTTCGCCCTGCTGACCGGCTCGTCGAGCATCTGCCACAGCCTCAGGTGCGCGGTGGCCGTGGCCGGCGAACTCGGCCACGAACGGCCGGACTGGGAACTGTCGGTGAGCCGGCTCGCCCGGGTGATCGCCACCGAGCCCGACGCCTTCGCCCCCAAGCACCGCTGGGCGATGGACTGGTACTACCCGGTGCTCGGCGGGGCCATCGGCGGCGATGCCGGCCGCGAACGCCTCGCCGCCCGCTTCGACGCGTTCGTCACCGAGGGGTGGGGGGTGCGCTGCGTGTCGGACCGTCCGTGGATCACCGCGGCCGAGACCTGCGAGTGCGCCATGGCGCACCTCGCGGTGGGCGAGGAGGAGACGGCCCGCACGCTCTTCTCGTGGTCCCAGCGGCTGCGCACCGCCGAGGACCGCTACTGGACCGGCATCGTGCTGCCCGACGAGGTGCACTTCCCGGCCGGCGAACAGTCCACCTACACCGCCTCGGCCATCATCCTCGCGGCCGACGCCCTCGCCGGGTCGTCGCCGGCGAGCGGCCTGTTCACCCGCCACGACGAGCTACCGCCGCTGCTCGAGACGCCCTCGCGTTCCGATGCGGTCGAGCCGTCCTGACGGGTGCCGTCGCCGGCCGCGTGCCACGCTGGGTCCGTGACCGCCCCGATCCGTCGTCGATCCGTCGCGCTGGCGGTCGCCCTGGCCGTCGCATCGGCGGGTGCGCTCGGCCTGGTGCTGGTCGCCGGGCCCACCGGGGCGGCGCCGGCCCAGACCGACCCCTCGGCCCCGACCGTCCCCGCCGTCACGACCGGCGAGGTGCCGGAGGGTGCGACCTCCGGTGCTCCGACCACGGTGCCGCCGTTGCGCACGCCCACCACGCTGGCGGCGGACCCCTTCGCGGAGAACTGCCCGCCGGGCGAGATCGTGCGGGGGCCGAACTGCGGCCGTGAACCGCAGTCGAAGGACGACCCGGGCGGGTGGCTCCAGGTGTCGCTGTTCTTCCTCGTGTGCGGGGTGGTCCTCGGGATCGTCGGGTTCGTGTGGTGGCGGGCCCGGGCGGCGCGGGCGGAGCGCAAGGCCGCCGGGCTCGACCCGGTCGACGTGGCCCGCCGCCGCGGCGAGGGCGTCCGCCCCTCCGAGAAGGTCCCCCCCTCCGGCGAATAGGGGTCCTCAGGGCGCTCAGGGCGCCCCTGGGAGCCGAGAACGCAGTGGGCGGGCGCCGGACGGGACGGGAGGGGACGAGGTGGACGCGGTCAGGCGACCCGGCGGAGCACCCGTAGCGAACCGGTGGCCGAGACGTCCTCGAACCGGCCCGAGGCCAGCGCCGGGAGGTAGATCCGCTCGTACGGCGGGCGGCCGCCGTCGGCCGGATCCGGGAACACGTCGTGGATGGCGAGCAGGCCGCCCGGGGCGACGTGCGGTGTCCACACCCGGTAGTCGGTCGAGGCGGGTTCCTCGCCGTGACCCCCGTCGATGAACACCAGCGCGCACGGCGTGGTCCAGAACCGTCCCACCGTGGGTGAGTCGCCCACGAGCGCCACCACCCACGGCTCCACCCCGGCGCGGTACACGGTCCGACGGAAGGTGGGCAGCGTGTCCATCACGCCGAGGTCGGGATCGACGAGGTCCGGCTCGTGCCACTCCCAGCCGGGCTGGTTCTCCTCCGAGCCCCGGTGGTGGTCCACCGCCACCAGCACCGTCCCCGACTCCCGGGCCGCGGCACCGAGGTACACCGACGACTTGCCGCAGTAGGAGCCCACCTCGAGCAGCGGCGCACCGGGGACCGCCCCCGCGGCGGCGACCCCGGCGTCGTAGAGCGCACGGCCCTCGTCCGGCGGCATGAAACCGCGGGCGGCCTCGGCGGCGACCCGCAGCTCCGCGGGCATGGGTGGACTCACGACGACGGGTCGGGCACGTCAGATCGGCAGGTCGCCGTGCATCATCTCGAGCTCGTCCTCGTCGGGGTCATGGCCGTGGTGCGTCACCTTGAACAGCCAGCGGTCGAGGATCAGGTAGCGGCCGATCCACACGATGCCGAAACCGAGCAGCTGCGCGGCGAACACGCACAGCGCCTCCACCCAACCGGCCACCTTGTTGTGGACCTGACCCTCCACGAGGTACGTGAGACCCGTGGCGAAGGAGACACCGAGCATGGCCGCCACCCAGAACACGAGGACCTGGGTGCGCAGGTTGTCCCGCGAGGTCTGCTTCCAGACGAGGTACTTGTTGGCGAAGAAGTTCGGCAACGTCAGGATGCCGGCCGCCGTGATGGACGCCCACGTGAAGTTGTTCTTGTTGCCGTCGAACGCGGTGGCGGCCAGCACCTGGATCAGCACCTGACCGAGGGGCACGAACACGAGGGAGACGCCGGCGTAGCGGAGCTGCTTGCGACCCTCGTCGCTCCGGGCGTGGTCGAGCAGGCCCGACGGGGAGATCCTCACGGGGGATCAGACTACCGGAGCGGGCCCGCCCGGTCCGCACCGACGCGTCGGACCCGGCGGCGACGCCGGGACCCGCAGGGAACCCCGGGGGCGACGGGGCGACAGGGCCGACGCGCCAGACTGGCCGCATGGACCAGACCGCGGTGGACGCCCTGATCGACCTGCTCGACCTGGAGGCGATCGAGGTCAACATCTTCCGGGGCCTCAGCCCCGACGAGGACCGCCAGCGCGTCTTCGGCGGGCAGGTGGCGGGCCAGGCGCTCGTCGCGGCGGCCCGGACGGTGGAGCCGGACCACGGCGTGCACTCCCTGCACGCCTACTTCCTGCGACCCGGGGACCCGAACGTGCCGATCATCTACGAGGTGGACCGGGTGCGCGACGGCCGCTCCTTCGCCACCCGTCGGGTGAAGGCCGTCCAGCACGGCCGGTCGATCTTCACGCTCTCGGCCAGCTTCCAGCGGGCCGAGGAGGGTTTCGACCACAGCTTCGACGCGCCGGCAGGGCTCCCCCGGCCGGACGACCTGCCCGACTTCCGCACCCGCATGGCCCCCTACAAGGACGTGCTCGGCGACTGGTACGACCAACCCCGGCCGATCGACACGCGCTACTGCGAGGAGGGCCCGTGGGAACGGCGGGAGGACAAGCCCCCGTTCCAGAACGTGTGGCTCCGGGCCAACGGTGAACTGCCCGACGACCCGGTGCTGCACATCTGCGTGCTCACCTACGCGTCCGACATGACGCTGCTCGACACCTCGTTGCTGCCCCACGGGTCCGCGTTCTCCGCCGGCGACGTGTTCATGGCCTCGCTGGACCACGCGATGTGGTTCCACCGGCCGTTCCGGGCCGACCGGTGGCTCCTCTACGCGCAGGACACCCCGAGCGCGTCGGGCGGCCGGGGACTGGGCCGGGGACTCGTGTACGCCGAGGACGGCACGTTGGTCGCCTCCGTGGTGCAGGAGGGCGTGATCCGCACCGCCCGATGAGCGCGACGACTGCGCGCGACCTCCGGGCCGGTGGTCCGGCGGGCGACACTGGTGCACGTCCACCGCGCCGGCGCCGCCCGCGACGCCGGCGACCGCCCACGAGACACGGAGCCCCGATGCCACGCCGCGCCCACCGATCGGCCACCGTCCTCGCCGGCACCCTCACCGTGCTCGCCGCGCTCGCCATGACGGCCTGCGGCGACGCGGCCGACGACCGGGGTGACGGAGCGACGTCCACCACCGTCGCGTCCCGGGCGACCGACGCTCCTCCGGGCACGGCGGCACCGGGACCGACCACCACCGCACCGCTGCCGGAGGTCCGGGCGGTGGATCTCGAGCTCGGGCTCTCCGCGCCCATCGACCTGACGGCGCGACCCGGGAGCGCGTCGCTGCTGGTCGCCGAGCGCGGGGGTCGCATCGTGGAGGCCGTGCGCGACGGCGACCGGTTCCGCATCGCGGACCGGCCCGTCATCGACCTGACCTCGCGCGTGGGTTCCACCGACGCCGAGAAGGGCCTGCTCGGCATCGCCGTGGCCCCGGACGGCCGGCACCTGTACGCCTCGTACACCGAGGCGGGCAACGGCGACTCCCGCATCGACGAGTACGAGCTGTCCGGCCGCGACGGCTCGCTGCGGGCGGACCCGGCCACCCGCCGGGAACTGTTCGCGGCCGAACAGCCGTACCCGAACCACAACGGCGGCGGCCTCGCCGTCGGACCCGACGGGATGCTCTACGCCGGTTTCGGGGACGGCGGCGCCGCGAACGACCTCGAGGGTCGGGCCCAGGACCGGTCCACCCCGCTGGGCAAGATCCTCCGCCTCGATCCCGGGGGCGTCAACGACGCGAACCGCGACGGGGTGCCCGACGACAACCCGTTCGTGGCCGAGCCCGGCGCGGACGGCCGCATCTGGGCCACCGGCCTGCGCAACCCGTGGCGACTGAGCTTCGACCGCGAGTCCGGCGACCTGTGGATCGGCGACGTGGGCCAGAACGAGGTGGAGGAGGTCGACGTCCTCCGAGCGACGGAGGGTGGTGGCCGGGGGGCCAACCTCGGGTGGGACCTCTTCGAGGGTGACCAGCGCTTCCCGGACGCGGACCCCGCCCCGGGGGCGGCCAGCGCGGGCCCGTTCGTGGAGCCGGTGCACACCTACCGCCATGACGACGGCGGGTGTTCGGTCACCGGCGGGTACGTGTACCGCGGCAGCGCGCTGCCGGCGCTGTCGGGCACGTACCTGTTCAGCGACTTCTGCCTCGGCGGGGTCCGGGCACTGCGCACCGGAACCGACGGCCGGGCCGAGGTGACGGACCTCGGCGTGGACGTGGCCGGCGTGGCGTCCTTCGGGCAGGACGATCGGGGCGAGCTCTACGTGCTGAACCTCGACGGCACCGTCGCCCGGATCACCGGGACCTGACCAGGGCCGTCAGGGCACCACCGTCGTCACGACATCGCTGCCTTCATGGCATCGCGCTGCGCGGCGATCATCCCCCGCACCTGCTCCTTGAGCGCCGGGACGTCGTCGAGGGTGAGCCCCTCGGTCGGGACGGGCTCCATCACGTGCACCTCGGCGCTCGCCCGGCCGAAACGCCAGTCGTGCTTGCGTAGCGCCTCCTTGGTGCCGGTGACGGCCAGGGGGAGGATCGGCAGCTGGGTCTCCACCGCGAGCCGGAACGCCCCGTCCTTGAACTGACCGAGCTCGCCGTCGACCGCCCGGGTGCCCTCAGGGAAGATCATCACCGACACCCGACGGCCGAGCCACACCTTGCAGGCGTCCATCGCCTTCTGCGCCGACTGCTTGTCGCCGCGGTCCACCTGCACGTCGCCGGCGAGGTACATCGCCCAGCCCGCCACGGGGATCCGGAACATCTCCTTCTTCGAGAGCCACTTCATCTCCCATGGCAGGTGGGAGATCAGGAGGATGTCGACGAACGACTCGTGGTTCGACACCACCACGTAGGGGTGCCGGTGGTCCCGGGGCAGGTGGCCGGTGACCCTGAAGTGCCAGAGCGGGTTCAGCTTCTCGTGCACCACCGGCAGGCGCCGGAAGAGATAGCCGACCCAGTAGCGGCCCCGGTCGAACGGGTAAGTGACCACCAGCGTGATCGCCATGAGCGGCAACCACACGAGGGCGCACACCCCGAACACGAACCACGACCAGATCGACAGGAGCGTGACCGCCGGCCCGGCGGATCCCTTCGTCGGCCGGTCGGACTTCGTGGCGTCGGACATGCGCGCAGGCTAGGTCGGCGGACCGTCGCGGCGCGAGGCCGGTGCCACAGGTCTCACCCGCCGGGGACGCCGGCGACGATGATGTGGTGATGGAGGGCACCGGCAGGGACATCGGGAGCGACGTCGTGGAACGCGAGGCCGAGCGCCTCCGTGACGAGGAACCGACCGGCGAGGAGCAGGTCGCCAACTCGCCACGCGAACGGCGGCTGGAACTGGCGGTCACGATCCTGCTGTCGGCGAGCGCCCTGTTGTCGGCGTGGTGCGCCTACCAGTCCACACGGCTGGGCAGCGAGGAGTCGCTCGCGAACAACCGTTCGAGCGTCCTGCAGCTCCGGGCGTTCCGGGCGGAACAGCAGGCGACGCAGCAGTCGCAGGCCGACCTCGGGGCCTTCGAGCAGTGGCTGGCCGCCACCTACGCCGGGGACGCGGCCCGCGCCGACTTCGTGCGGCAGCGGTTCAGCGACAGCCTCGCCACCGCGTTCGGGGCCTGGTCGGCGCTCGATCCCCTCACCGACGCGGACGCCCCGGCGTCGCCGCTCGAGATGGAGCAGTACGTCCCTCCGGACGGAACCACCGCGGCACGGTTCGACGAGCGCGCCCAGCAGGCGGAGGAACAGGCGAACGAGGCCGGTGAGGCCGCCGACAACTTCGTGCTCGCCGTCGTGCTCCTCGCCGCGGCGCTGTTCCTGCTCGGCATCCAGACCCGGATCGGCGTGTTCGAGCTCCGGCTCGCCATGACCGTCCTCGCCGGTGCGTTGGTGGTGGGGACCGCGATCTGGGTGCTCACCCTGCCCACCTCGATCGGCGTCTGACGAGTCGTTCGACAGACGAATCGTCCCCCAATACTGTGCGCAGCGTGACCGATTCACCACACATGGTGGGGGCCGACCCGTCGGCCGTCACGCCCACACACAGCCGATTGCTGGCGGTGGTCCTCCCGCTGGGCCTCATCGTCGTCATCCTCACCGCCGATGCGATCGAGAGCCCGAAGACCGCCTATGTCGGGGTGCTCAGCGCCATCCCCATGCTCGCCGCGGTCTTCGGGACCGCGCGGAGCACCGCGTTCGTGGCCGCCGTCACGTGGCTGGCCGCGTTCGGGTTCGGCACCCTGGCCTCCGACGGCAACGTCACCGCCCAGAAGGTCCGCCTCGTGATCATCGCCCTGTTCGGGCTGTTCGCCGTCGTCGCCGCCGCGGTGCGCACCACGCGTGACCAGCATGCGCTGGACGCGTTGTCCCGCGCCGCCCAGGCCGACATGCTCACCGAACTCGCCGAGACCGACGAGTTGACCGGCCTCCTCAACCGGCGGGGGGTGCTGGATCGCCTCGCCACGGCGGGACGGCCCTGCTCGATCGCCCTGGTGGACCTCGACGGGCTCAAGACGGTCAACGACGTCCACGGCCATCTCACCGGCGACGAGGTCATCCGAGGGGTGGCCCACCGCCTGTCCGGCTCCGTGCAGCGACGGGACACGGTCGGCCGCTGGGGCGGCGACGAGTTCCTCGTCGCGCTCCCGCTCGGGAGCCACCAGGCCCACGCCGTCATGGAACGGGTGCTCCGGCGGGTCACCGCCGACGACCTCGCCACCCGGTCCGGGAATCTCCCGGTGGGCCTGTCGATCGGTCTCGCCACCCGGGAGGAGGGCGAGGACGACGACGCCGTCATCGCGCGGGCCGACCGGGCGATGTACGAGGCGAAGCAGGCCGGTCGCAACCGGATCGAGCTGGCCGCGCCGCGCGACCACGACTCCTGACACCGGCAGCGCACCGGCACACCGCGGCTCGGATCCGGCACGGAGGGCTAGGCGGTGAGCTCCCGCAGCGCGACGCGGCTCAGGTGCACCGGGTCGGCCACACCGGCCAGCTCCCGTGGGCCCAGCGGATCCACGATCCACTGCATGGGGTCGAGCGAACGGGCCACGTCGGGGGTGACCACGATCCCGCCCGGCTCCGCGACCTTGGCGGACCGCGCCACGGTGTTGACCAGCGGACCGAAGTAATCGCCGTCGCGTGCGTTCACGACCCCGAACCCCACCGCACCCCGGGCGCTGGGCAGGTCGGGGTCCCGCTCGGCGAGGTCACAGATCGCCAGGGCCACCCGGCACAGCTGCGGCGGGTCGGCGGCGGTCAGCATGGCCTCGTCGCCGATGAGCTTGACCACCCGCGCCCCCTGCTCGGCAGCCAGGACGGTGGCCTGCAGCTCGAAGCGCCGGAGGGCGGCCGCGTGACGTTCCGGATCGGTGTCCTCGGTCCAGCTGGTCGACCCCACCAGGTCCACGAAGGACACCGCGGTCCGCAGCTCGCCGGCCATCAGCGCGTGCACGAAGCCGACCTCCCGCAACGGGTGCTCGGCCAGCAGTCGGGCCATCAGCGACTCCACCTGCACCCATGCGGCGATGGCGAGCTCGTTGGCCTGCGAGTACTCGAGCTCGGAGCGGCGGTACTCCTCGGTGGCCTCGACACTGCGGCCGAACATGGCCCGCGCCGCCTCGCTGATCCGGGCGGCGGACCAACCCAGCACCCGGGCGAAGGCGAGGGTGTTCTCCTCCCCGTAGAGGCTGACACCGAGCTGGAAGGTGGCCAGGTCGTCGACGACGGTCTCGGGCATCGACGGGACGGTCGGGTCGAGCACCGGGAAGCCGAGCGCCTGGCGCATGCTCGCCACGGTGTCGACGCCCATGCCCGCCCGTTGCGCCGCCTCGACCGCGCTGATCAGCGGCGGGGGCCGGTCCACGGCACGGGCCCCCACCCCCATCACGTGCGAACGCGCCGCCCAGGCGACGATCTCCTCGGGGGTGAAGCGCTCGAGCAGGTGGGCGAGGAGCTCCACCCGCTCGGCGACCGTGGGCGACGCCGGGTCGTAGAGGCCGGCCCGACGGAACACCTCGGCCGCAGCGGGGTCGAGCGGCGGTCCCTCCTCGGCCATGGCACCAGCGTAGGTGGCCGGATCCCGCGGGCCGTCCCGCCCGCTCAGGGACAGGCGTGGCTCGCCGGCGCCCGCTCGGCAGCGGCCGGGAACGCCTCGAGCAGCGCGGCGTCACGTGCGGGACGCCGGACGAGGTGTCCGCCGCAGTTCGGGCAGGTCCCGCCCAGGTGCGTGGCACACCCGGTGCACCAGGTGCACTCGAACGAGCAGATGAGCGCGTCCTCCCCGGACGGGTCGAGGTCGCGGTCGCAGCACTCGCAGTTCGGCTTCATGATCAGCACGGGGTCCCCCTCAGCTCGTGGAACGGCCGCCGGCGCGGCGCCGGCGGTAGGTGGTGGTGTTGACCCGGTTGCCGCAGCGCTCGGTGGAGCACCAACGGCGACGGCCGGGTCGCGATGCGTCGTGGAAGAGCAGCGAGCACGCCGGTCCCTCGCACACCCGGAGCCGGCCGTCGCGGGTGGCGAGCAGGTCCACGGCGTCGGCCGCCACCGCGGCCAGGGCGCTCTCCACCTCGGCACCGGGACGCAGCAGCACGGTCGTGCCACCGCTGCGGTCGAGCCGGACGAACGGCGACGGTCGCGCCGCCCAGTCGTTGACGGTCCTCCGGTCACGCTCGCGGACGAGGTCGTCGTCGACAACGGCCCGCGCGGCGGCGTGGATCGCCTCCCGGAGACGCAGCGCCTCCGGGAGCAGGCCCGGGTCGACCGGCGCCCGGACGGGCGCGACCGCCGCGGAGATCCAGCGGCGGAGGTCCTCGGGTCGCACCAGCAGCTCGGTGGGGGCCACCGCCCGGTAGCGGAGGGTCCAGGTGAGGTCGAGCGACAGGCGGCCCCCGAACGCGAACCCCCCGTCGCGGCCGGCCACCGTCACCGGTCCCCGGCCGGCGACCCCGGGGGTCGCGACGGTGCCGGCGCGACCACGTCGAGGACCGCCTCGACCTCGAGCACCAGGTCGCCCGGCAGCGCCACCACACCCACCGCCAGACGTGCGTGCCGGCCGCGGTCGCCGAACACCGAGACGAGCACCTCGGACGCAGCGTCGATCACCCGGGTGTGGCCGAGGAAGTCGGGGGTGGAGTTGACCACCCCGTACAGCCGCACCACCTGCGCCACCTCGTCGAGCGAGCCGAGCTCCGCGCGCACGGTGGACAACAGGTTGAGGGCCGCTGAGCGCGCCGCCTCCCGGGCCTCGTCCGCCGTGACGTCGGCACCGACGGTGCCGGTGTGGATCGTCCCGTCCGGCCGGGTGCCGAAGTGCCCGCCCACCCAGAGCTGGTGACCGGAGCGCACCGCCGGCACGTACTCACCGAACGGCGGCAGCGGTTCGGGCAGCACGATCCCCAGCTCCGCCAGCCGCTGTTCCGCCGAGGTCGGGGCCGGTCCCATCCCGCCAACCTACGACAGAGGTCATACCTCTGTCGACCGGATGCGGCCGCGTTGCATCAACTCGTCCCAGGCCCTGGTGCGATCGTCGTCGCTGCGTCGTCGTGCGACTTCCGCCAGGACGACGTCGCACGACGACGCATGAGACACCCGACCGCGGCCCTGGAGATCCAACGGACAGGTACTGCCGGGAGCCAGCGGGAGCTCAGAACCGGCGACGGCGCCAAGCAGGCGGGTCAGCCCTTGCGGTCGTACCGGTACACATTCGTCTCGCGCTGGACGAAGCCGATGCGGCGGTACAGCCGGTTGGCGGCCTCCCGGCTCGGTCGGGAGGTGAGGTCCACGGTCCGGGCGCCG
>CAIPVR010000225.1 GCA_903868545.1 uncultured Actinomycetes bacterium | reverse complement strand
TTGTCGATCTCGGCCTTGATCTGGGCGATGCGGCCGTCGAGGTCCTCCTTGGAGCCGGCACCGGAGACGATGGTGGTCTCGTCCTTGGTGACCACCACCTTGTCGGCCTGCCCGAGGAGGGAGAGGTCCACGTTCTCGAGCTTGAGGCCGACCTCCTCGGAGACCACCTGGCCGCCGGTGAGGATCGCCATGTCCTGGAGCATCGCCTTGCGGCGCTCACCGAAGCCGGGGGCCTTCACGCCCACGGAGTTGAAGGTGCCGCGGATCTTGTTGACCACCAGCGTGGCGAGGGCCTCACCCTCGATGTCCTCGGCGATGATCACCAGCGGCTTGCCGGACTGCATGACCTTCTCGAGGGCGGGCACGAGGTCGCGCACCGAGCTGATCTTGCCGGAGACGTAGAGGAGGTACGGGTTGTCGAGCACGGCCTCCATGCGCTCGGCATCGGTGACCATGTAGGGCGAGATGTAGCCCTTGTCGAAGCGCATGCCCTCGGTGAACTCGAGCTCGATGCCGAAGGTGTTCGACTCCTCGACGGTGACCACGCCGTCCTTGCCCACCTTGTCGATGGCGTCGGAGATGGCGTCGCCGATGCTGGCGTCGGCCGCGGAGATCGAGGCGACCTGGGCGATCTGGTCCTTGGAGTCCACCTCCACGGCGAGGTCGTGGATCTTGGCCACGGCGGCATCGACGGCCTGCTCGATGCCGCGCTTGATGCCCATGGGGTTCGCGCCGGCGGCCAGGTTGCGGAGGCCCTCGCGGACCATCGACCACGCCAGCACGGTGGCGGTGGTGGTGCCGTCACCCGCCACGTCGTCGGTCTTCTTGGCGACCTCCTTCACCAGCGAGGCGCCGATGTTCTCGTAGGGGTCGTCGAGCTCGATCTCCTTCGCGATCGACACGCCGTCGTTGGTGATGGTCGGCGCGCCCCACTTCTTGGACAGGACCACGTTGCGGCCCTTGGGGCCGAGGGTCACCCGCACGGCATCCGCGAGCTGGTTCATGCCCGACTCGAGCTTGCGGCGGGCCTCCTCGTCGAACTGGATGATCTTTGTCATGACTCCTCCGTTGGATCGTCAGGTGCGGCCGCGGGGTGTTGGCACTCGCGGCCGGCGACTGCCAGACATTCTTAGCAGTCTCACCCCGAGAGTGCTAGCCGCGCCGTCACCGCGCCGTGGCAGCCCCGTGGCCGCCCCGGGACGGGCCACGGTTACGCTGCGGGGCACCGGCGGCCGGGAGGGTGCTCGATGGACATCGTGGTGGTGGGCGCCGGTGTGGCCGGACTGGCCACGGCCCTGTGCGCCGGCCGGGCCGGCCACCACGTCACCCTGGTGGAGCGCGACGACACGCCGCTGCCGCCCAGCCCTGCCGACGCGTTCCGATGGGACCGGCGCGGTGCACCCCAGGTGCGTCACTCACACGCCTTCCTCGCCCGCCTGCGCAACCTGCTCCGGGACCGGCACCCCGACGTGCTGGCCGAGCTCACCGACGCCGGCGCCACCGAGCTCGACTTCATCGCGATGCTGCCCGAGGGGATGGACCGCAGCCCCCTTCCCGGCGACGAGGACCTGGTGGCGCTGTCGTGCCGGCGCACCACCTTCGAGTGGGTGCTCCGCCGCCACGTGCTCGGGATCGACCACGTGCAACTCCGCCACGGGCGGACCGTGCAACGGCTCCGGGCACGGGACGGGCATCCGGTGCCCCGCGTCGACGGGATCGTGCTCGACGACGGCACCGAACTCCACGCCGACACGGTCGTGCTCGCCGGCGGCCGGCGCTCGGACGTCCCCGCGCTGCTGGCGCCGCTCGGCGTGGACGTACCCGAGGAGGTGGAGGACACCGGCATCGTCTACCTGTCGCGCTTCTTCGAGCTGGTCGACGGTGCGGAGTACCCCCAGCAGGTCGGGCCGATCGGTGGCGACCTCGGCTACCTGAAGTACGGCGTGTTCACCGGCGACAACCGCACGTTCTCCATCACCCTCGCCGTGGGCACCGACGACACGGGACTGCGCCGGCTGCTGCTCGAGCCGGACGGGTTCCTCCGGGTGGCCGCGGCGCTCCCGGCCACGGCGCCCTACGTGGCCGACGGCCTGGCCACACCCCTGACCGGCGTGGAGGTGATGGCCGGCCTCATCAACCGTCGCCGCCGGTTCCTCGGCGACGACGGCGCACCCCTCGTGCTGGGCGCCCATGCCGTGGGCGACGCCCACACCGCCACCAACCCCCTGTACGGACGGGGCTGCAGCCTCGCCGTGGTGCAGGCCCAGTTGCTCGCCGACCTCCTCGACGAGCACGGCACCGACCATGACGCCCGCGCCCGGGCCTACGAGGCGGGGACCAGGTCCGAGATCACTCCCTGGTACCGGGCCGCCGTCGCCCAGGACCGCATGACCCGCTCGGTGTCCTCACCCTCCGTCGACACCACACCCGTCGACACCACACCCGT
>CAIPVR010000224.1 GCA_903868545.1 uncultured Actinomycetes bacterium | reverse complement strand
TCGAGGACGGCTTGCTCACCTCGGGCACCGAGTTCTTCTTCGACCAGACCCTCTGGGACCAGTTCTGGGCCTGAGAGCGACGGGCCGGCAGCCAAGCAGCAAGAAAGTGAGGACCACCCCGATGCAGTTCCTCGTCATCCCCGCCGTGTTGTGCCTGCTGATGGGTTTCGCCATGCAGCGCGGTTCCGTTTGTGCGCTCGCCGCCGTGTTCGAGATGCTTCATGCCCGCCGGAGTGAGCGCATGTCCAGCCTGGCCGAGGCCGTACTCTGGTCGCTCGCCATTCTCGGCACGGCGGAGATCGCAGGGGTTGCGGTCCCGTGGCCCTCGATCACCAGCGCCACGCTCTTGACCGTGCTGGGTGGCGTGCTCCTCGGGGTGGGGGCCGTCATCAACCGGGCCTGCGTGATGGGCACGGTCGCCCGTATCGGCTCGGGTGAAACGGCGTACCTCTGGACCCCGGTCGGCTTCTTCCTGGCCTGTTTCCTGGTCCGGTGGACCGACCTGGTCCCGCAGCTCGACGTTCGGGTGGCCGGTCCGTCGGACCTGCGTTCGGTCGCGTCGATCCTGGCGGTCGTCGGGTTGATCGGACTGATCGTCAGGCGCAGGAGCAGGGTCACCCTTACGCCGTCGCCCGCGGCGGAGCGGTCGGGTGACTCGGGGCAGCCCGGGGAGTCGGAGGCACCGGGTTCCGGCGGCACGGGGGCCTCCACCGCCCTCACCGTTCGGCGCCGTGTGGTCCGATCCCCCGAGCTGACGCTGGTGGAGGTCGTTCGGCGGCCCTTCTGGTCGCCCCGGCCCGCCACCATCGTGATCGCCCTTGCGTCCGTCGGGTTGGTACTGACCGGGACGGATGGGACTCTGTCCCGTGCGCTCCAGACGTTCGCGACCGGCGCGCACCTGTCGGGGACGAGCACGTGGCTCTGGGTGGTCGGACTGGTCGGTCCCTTGGCGGGATCGATCGCCGCCGGTCTTCTGGCCGGGAGACTGAGGTTCCGGGCGCCGAGCGTGAAGGTTCAGGTCGCGTGCCTGGTCGGCGGAGCGTTGATGGGCTTGGGAGGCATGCTCGTCCTCGGCGGCAACGATCAGCTGATATTGCGGGGCATGCCGATGCTCGGCGGTGCGGCGTGGCTGGCCACGGCATCCATGTTCGTCACGATGGCCGGCGCGGTGGCGTTGAACCTCCGCCTCGCCAGCCGGTGACGGTCATCGATCTCATGGCGGAGGGCCTTGCCGTCAGTGGTGGTGACGGACCGGGCCCTGACGCCGCGAACTGGTGCGACGAGACCCATCCGACCCACGCCGGCGCCGCCGGAGACCACGTCGGCGCCCGCCGCCCCAGGGCTGCCCCCGATTCGGAGGCCGCTCTGGTGAACGCCGGTCGTTCCCTCCCCGGGAGGCGCAGTCGACGGCCACAGGTGATCGTCCCGGGCCATCCTTCCGCGCCGGGGGGCCGTCCGTCCGCATCGGCGCGGCCTTGGGGGTCGGCCGGGCCCGCCGCTACCTTCGGGGCCATGGAACACCCCATCCGGGAACGGGTCGAGGATCTGGCCGGCCGACGTGAGCAGGCCCTGACCCCCGGCTCGCAGCGTTCG
>CAIPVR010000223.1 GCA_903868545.1 uncultured Actinomycetes bacterium | reverse complement strand
CGGGTGCGGTGAGGGTGAACCCGCGGTCGGGGGTGGTGGTGCGGTCGCGGATGATCTGCCAGCCGGTGACGGCGATGCAGGCGGCGAGGCCGCAGGCGAGCGCGGTGCGCCACCCGGACCAGGAGCCGGTGGGCCGGTCGTTCGACCAGGCCGCCCGTGGGGGTGCGACCCGTCGTGGTGGTGGGATCCATCGGCCGCCGCCGCCGAAGCCGTCGGAGCGGACCAGACGGCCCCACAGGAACGGGACGACCACCAGGACCAGTGACAGCAGGCCGAACAGCACCCAGGTGACGGCGAGCCACACGCCGTGGGCGAACCGTTCGATCCAGCCGACCCCGCGGGGACCGATGAGGACCATCACGAGCGGCATCACCACCGCACCCGCGGCGGCGAGTGCGACCATCCAGGCCGGTCGACCCCACCAGGCGAGCACGCCGGAGATCACCGACAGCGCCGTGACCGGCACCACCGCGGCGCGGGGGACGCCGCGGCCGCCGAGCACCCACCAGCCGACGAGTATCCCGGCAGCGACCCAGGCGCCGATCCACCACCGGCCGGCCGCCGCGGTCACCGCGGCGCCGGTGCCGGCCGCGACCACGACCGCGTGCAGCCCGGTGCGGCACCACGAGGACCGGGCCGCCCACACCCCGAGCGCCGCGATGGCGGCGACCGCGGCGAGTGTCACCCACCCGGCGCCTCCCTGGCCGCGGAGCCAGCCGAGCGCACCCGCGACCGCGACCAGCCACGCCAGCACCGTGTCGCCCGTCCCGCCCGAGGACGACGACGGTTCACCCGGCACCTCACGCCACCCCGGACGCCCCACCACGGGCTCCACCCGCGCCGCCACCACCGTCACGACGTGAGCCTCCGCAGGTCGGGGGCGATCCGGTCGTAGAGCGCCTCGGCGATCAGGCGCGCGCCGACCTCGTTGTGGTGGACGTCGTCGGTGTAGATCGGATCCGAGTTCCCCTTCAGTGCGTCGTGGAGGTCGATCACGTCGGGGGCCAGGCGCTCCCATGCGAACTGGCTCCCGCGACGGGCATCGTTCTCGTGGCCGGTGTCGAAGTGGGGTTCCGAACCGACGAACGGTCGGCTGTAGCGCTCGGGCTGCCACACGTAGCGCACCGGCACTCCCGTGGCGGTGGCCGTCGCCCGGCTCATCTCGCGGGCCCGGTCGTAGCGGCGGACCCCTTCCTCGGTCTGGAGGAGTCCGCCGTACCTGGGCTCCGGGGGTCCGCTCACCTCGGACCCGGCCGGGCCGGCGGGGTCCTCGCCCTCCGAGCGGCCCGAGCGGTCCCACAGGTTGGCGAAGATCGGATCGGCGAGCGCCGGCTGCCAGAACCGGTCGTTGACGCCGTCGTAGAAGACGACGAGGTCGGGTCGGGGGTTGGTGGTGAGGTCCCACGCGAAGCGTTCGGCCTCCAGCCAGTGGTGGAACCCGGGGAGTCCGCGGTTCTGGACGTCGACGGTGAGGCCGTTCTCGTGGGCGACCCGGGCGAGTTCCGACGCGATGGTGTGGTCGTCGCGCTGGCTGATGCCCCAGGTGGTGGATCCGCCGTACATCCAGACGGTGAGGCGTCGGCAGTCGCAGGGGGGTGGGGTCCAGCTCGTGCGGATCCCGTCGACCACGTTGATGTACCGGGACCTGACGTCGAGCATCCGGTAGGGGTTCTCGAACCTCCAGCCGGCGAGGAGGTCGGTCGCGT
>CAIPVR010000222.1 GCA_903868545.1 uncultured Actinomycetes bacterium | reverse complement strand
CGCGGCCCGCCTCGCCGAGGGGATCGCGGCACGCGCCGCGGAGGTCCGCGGGCGGATCGAGGCCCGCGCCGACCGCGAGGTCACGCTCGTCTGCGTCACCAAGGCCCATCCTCCGGAGGTCGCGGCCGCCGCAGTCCTCGCCGGGCTGGGCGACCTGGGCGAGAACTACGCGCAGGAACTCCGCGACAAGGCCCGGCTGATCCCCCCTCCCGACGGGGTGCGGTGGCATTTCATCGGGCGTCTCCAGACCAACAAGGTGCGGATGGTGGCCCCCGTCGTGTCGCTCTGGCAGAGCGTCGATCGAGGGTCGCTGGCCGACGAGGTGGCGAAGCGGGCCCCCGGGGCGGCCGTGCTCGTGCAGCTCGACCTCGCCGGGCTGCCCGAGCGTGGCGGGTGCCCACCCCCCGGTGCGGCCGACCTCGTGGCGCACTGCCGAGGGCTCGGCCTCGACGTGCGGGGCCTGATGGGGGTCGGCCCACCCGGCGACCCGGAGGACGCCCGGGCCGGGTTCCGGCTGCTGTCGTCGATCGCCGACGAACTGGACCTGCCCGTGCGGTCGATGGGCATGAGTCACGACCTCGACGTGGCCGTGGAGGAGGGCTCGACGATGGTGCGTGTCGGCTCGGCACTGGTGGGGCCGCGCCCGCCACGGTGAGCGCCGCGGCCCGGAGCGAGCAGCCATGACCGGGGGCCCCGGCGCACTCCCGCCCGCCGTCTACACTCCCGGACCGAGGAGCAGCGCATGTCGAACTTCATGAGGAACGCCCGGGCGTGGCTCGGCCTGGGCAACGATCCCTACTACGACGACGACCTCGACGAGGGCGACGACGTGGGCTACGACGACGACCGTCCCCGGTCGCGGGCCGGCCGTGACCGCTACGACGAGTACGAGCCCGTCGACGACGGGCGTGACGGGATCGACGACGAGTCCCTGGTCACCCGGCCCACCGGCGCCGCCGCCGGCGGTTCGGTCACCTCCATCTCCTCGGCGCGCGACTGGGACGACGACGGCGGCGTCCGGGTCATCCCGGCCGGTGGCGACGGTGAGGCCCGCGGCGTGGTGCGGCCACTGCCGTCGGCCAGCCGGCCCGAGGTGGTCACGCCCACCTCGTTCAACGACGTCCAGCAGGTAGCGGACCACTTCAAGCGTGGCCGGCCGGTGCTGATGAGCCTCCAGCAGGTCGACCGCGACCTGTCGAGGCGCATCATCGACTTCTCCAGCGGCCTCTGTTACGGCCTCGAGGGGAACATGGAACGGGCCGCCGACCAGGTCTTCCTGCTCACGCCCGTCGGGGTGTCGGTCTCGGACGACGAGAAGCGGCGCATCCGTGAGGGCGGACTGCTCGACGGTGACTGACCTCCCGGTCCCTCCCCGCCGCCCGCACTCCCCGCGGCGCCACCGCGCCGCACGAGGAGGAGCCCGCCGGTGGTCCTGATCGACGCAGCGCTCACGGTGCTGCTCGTCCTGGTGTTCGCCCGGATCGTGCTGTCGTGGTTCCCGCCCGGGGGTCAGTTCCTGGAGTCGGCCCAGCGGTTCACCTTCGTCGCCACCGAGTGGCTCCTCGGACCGATCCGCCGCGTGCTGCCCCCGCTCCGCCTCGGCGGCGCCGCGCTCGACCTCTCGCCGATGGTGGTGATCATCGGGATCTACGTGATCCGGGCGCTGATCGCCTGAGCGGTGGAGCTGAATCCACGGTGGCCGGCAGGTAGCTACTACGCTCTCGGGCCATGGAGCTGACTCCGGAACTGTTCGAGAAGATCGAGTTCACCGAGCGCCGCAAGGGCTACGACACCGACCAGGTGGAGACCTTCCTGGAGGAGGCCGGCACGGCCCTCGCCCAGCTGCTCGCCCGGTACCGCCACATCGAGGAGCGTGCCGCCGCGGCGGAGGCCCGCCTGTCGGAGGCGGACGCCCGCATCGCCCACGCCGAGGACCGGGCGAACCGCGCCGAGGCCCACGCCCGGCAGGCGGCTGCGGCGGCCGTGCCCGATCCGTCGGCCGAGCAGGCCGAGGTGGAGCAGGCGGCCCGCACCCTCCTCATGGCCCGCCGCACCGCGGAGGCCATGGAGCAGGAGGCCCGCCAGCAGGCCCAGAACCTCCTCGGTGAGGCCAAGACCCGTGCCGACCGTCAGCTCGGCGAGGCGCAGGCCGAGGCCGAGGAGCTCATCCGCCGGGCCCGTGTCCAGGCGGAGCAGGAGTACGCCGAGCGGCGTGTGCGCGCCCAGGACGAGGTGACCAGTCTCGAGGACCGCCGGGCCCAGCTCGGCGACGTGATCACCCAGCTCGAGGCCCGCCTCGCCGGCTACCGCGAGGACCTCACCCGTACGGCGGAGGAGCTCACGTTGCTGGCCTCCGACCCCGACCGTCTCGGGGCCCGCCCGAACCTGTCGATCCCGCCGGACGAGGTCCTGCGGGACGCGGCGCCCCAGGTGGACCTGTCGGCCCCGCTCGAGGAGGTGGTCGACACGGCCGCCCACACCACCGAGCACCGGGCGGTCGATCCCACCACCACGTGGACCGAGTCGGAGGGCGGCCAGGACGCCGGGCCGCTGGCCGAGGCGGCCGACGTCCGGACCATCTCGCTCGAGGACCCCGAGCCGATCGACGCCACCGGCGTGCACGACACCGCCGCGGAGGCGGGCGGTCGTGACCGGTACATGGAAGAGCTCGACAGTGCCGTGAACGAGGCGGTGCCCACCGACGACGAGGCGATGACCGCCTTCTTCGAGGGTTCGGCCGACGCCAAGAACCGCCGGTTCGGCTGGCGTCGCTGATCCGCACCGGCGGCCGTCCGTGGCCGCCGGGGGTCGCGGCTAGGGTGCTGCGACCTCGGATCGACCCCCGAGCGGATGGGAAGGAGGCGGCGCATGCCCGCCAAGCGCGCTGCGACCACGAAGGCGCCTGCGAAGAAGGCGCCTGCCAAGAAGGCCCCCGCCAAGGCTCCGGCCAAGAAGGCTCCGGCCAAGAAGGCGCCTGCCAAGGCTCCGGCCAAGAAGGCCCCTGCCAAGAAGGCCCCTGCCAAGGCTCCGGCCAAGAAGGCCCCTGCCAAGAAGGCGCCTGCCAAGGCTCCGGCCAAGAAGGCCCCTGCCAAGGCTCCGGCCAAGAAGGCCCCGGCCACGAAGGCCCCCGCCAAGGCGCCGGCCAAGAAGGCCCCTGCCACGAAGGCGCCTGCATCGGCCACGACGAAGAAGGCGCCGGCCAAGAAGGCGCGGAAGAACCCGTTCGATGCCGCCTTCCTGAAGGCCCAGCGCGAGTCCCTCCTCGAGGAGAAGGCGACGCTGCTGTCGCAGGCCGAGTCCCTGAAGGCCGAGGCCGACTCCCTGGCGTTCGACCGGGAGCCCGGCGACGTGCAGTTCGACGACGAGTCGGGCGAGGGTGACTCCATCGCCGTGGAGCGCGACTTCGACCTGGCCCGGGTGGCGCAGGCCCGCCAGACCGTGGACGAGATCGACGCCGCCCTCGAGCGGATCGTCAAGGGCACTTACGGCATCTGCGAGTACTCCGGTGAGCCGATCCCCAAGGAGCGGCTCCGCGCCATCCCGTGGGCCCGTGAACGGGTCGAGTACAAGACCCGCAGCTTCCGCTGACGCCATGACCGCGGCCCGTCGTTGGGGCACGGTCGCCCTGGCGGTGGTCGTGGTGCTGGTCCTCGACCAGCTGTCGAAGGCGTGGGCGGTGGCGCGGCTGTGCGGCCCGCCCTACTGTCCCGACCGGGCGACCCCCGAGCCGGTCGACCTCGTCTGGACGCTGCGGCTGGCCTACGCGGAGAACACCGGCATGGCGTTCTCCAAGGCCTCGGGGTCGGGGCGCTGGATCGCGCTGGTGGCGGTGGGGATCGTCGCCGTCCTGTTGTTCGTGGCGCGGCGGCTGCGTTCGCCCTACCAGCTCGTGCTCGTCGGCGTGGTGGTGGGCGGCGCGCTCGGGAACCTGGTCGACCGCGTGTTCCGTGCCTCCGACGGGTTCCTGTCGGGCGGCGTCGTGGACTTCATCGACCTCCAGTGGTGGCCGGTGTTCAACGTGGCGGACGCGTGCGTCGTGGTCGGCGGGATCCTGCTCGCCATCAGCACGGTCGTCGAGCCGGAGCCCGAGGCCGAGCCGGAGCCGGAGCCGGAGCCGAAGCCCGAACCCGAACCCGAGGCCGAACCCACCGCCGAACCTGCAGCGGAACCCGCCGCCGGGCCGGACGCGTGAGCGGCCCGGGCGGGCCGTTCGTCGAGGAGGTCCTGCCCGCCGCGCTCGCCGGTGAGCGGGTCGACCGGGTGGTGGCGTTGTTGTGCGACTGTTCCCGATCGGAGGCGTCGGCCGCCGTCAGCGCCGGCCTGGTCGAGGTGCAGGGGAGGGTGGCCGTCAAGGCCTCCCAGCGGGTGGAGGTGGGTGACCGGTTCGTGGTCACCGCGGATCCCAGGGTGGAGCCCGAGCCCGTCACCGCCGATGACGCGGTGGAGTTCGCCGTCCTGCACGAGGACGACGACGTGATCGTGGTGGACAAGCCCGCCGGTCTGGTGGTCCATCCGGGGCCGGGGCACTCGGGTTCCACGCTGGTGCACGGACTGTTGGCTCGCTACCCGGAGCTCGATCCCGACGGCGGACCGGTGGTGGGGGAGACCGGCCGCCCGGGTCTGGTGCACCGGCTGGACCGCGGCACGTCGGGCCTCCTGGTGGTGGCCCGCACGCCGGAGGCGCATGCCCGGCTGGTGGAGCAGCTGGCGGACCACAGCGTCGAGCGCGTGTACACGGCGCTCGTGTGGCGTCACCCGGAGCACCCGCACGGAGTGATCGACGCGCCGATCGGCCGCTCCCGGCGTGATCCGCTCCGGATGACGGTGGCCGTCGACGGCCGTCCGGCCCGCACCCACTACGAGGTGGACCGCACGATCGCCGAGCCCGAGGTGGCGCTGCTCACGTGCCGCCTCGAGACGGGCCGCACCCACCAGATCCGGGTTCACCTGTCCTCGATCGGGCACCCGGTCGTGGGCGACCCGTTGTACGGCGGGGTGCGGCCCGCGCTGTCGGTGCCGCGACCGTTCCTGCACGCCCGGGAGTTGGCGTTCGACCACCCGGGGTCGGGGGAGCGGGTGACGTTCCGCTCACCGCTCCCCGAGGACCTCGCCGCCGTCCTCGCCTCCCTCCCCGAGGAATAGGGGTCTTCGGGGAGCTCTCGGCGGCTCGAACAGCCGAGAACGTCACGCGTCGGGGGCGGGGGACCGTCAGTCCTCGCCGGGCCAGGCCCGGCGACCCTCGGTCATCGCCGACAGGTCGGCCAGGGTGTAGGCCTCGAGCAGCGCCTTCATGCGCCGACTCACGTCGCCCCAGATCGACAGCAGGACGCACTGGCCCTCGTGGTCGCACGCACCATCGGTGTGCGGCTCCCCGAAGTCGCCGGCCTGGATCGGCCCGTCGACCGCGGCCACGATCTGGGCGAGCGTGATCTCCTCGGGGGTGCGGGCAAGGACGTAGCCCCCACCCACACCTCGCTTCGAGCGCACGAGCCCCGCTCCCTTGAGCGCCAGCAGGATCTGTTCCAGGTAGGGCTGGGGCAGTCCGGTGCGGTCCGCGATGTCGCGCACCGATGTGGGGCCCTCACCGTCGTGCAACGCCAGCGACAGGAGGGCCCGGCTGGCGTAGTCGCCCCTCGTGGACACCTTCACGGGCGCCATCGTAGGGGTGCGCTGCTGGTGTGACCTGCTCCGTGGGAGTCGGTAGCGTGAGGGGGGCTCCCGAGGAGGCGACGAGTGGGTGCAGCGCAGCGCAACGGGTCGGTGGATCAGCCCACGGCCGCCCCCGTGCTCCCCGACTACGAGGGTGCGTGCGTCGCCAACGTGATGCGGCCCCTCGTGGAGGACCCGGACCGGGTCCCGGACTGGTTCCCGGAGGGTGTCCGGGGCGCCGACCAGGTGGTGCTGCTGGTCCTCGACGGTCTCGGCTGGAACCAGATGCAGGACCGCCTCCACCTCCTGCGGGGGCTGAGCCTGATGGCGGCCACCCCGATCACCACGGTGGCGCCGACCACCACCGCCACGGCCCTCACGAGCATCTGCACCGGACTGGCCCCGGGGGAGCACGGCGTCATCGGGTACCGGATGATCACCGAGGCCGACGACATCCTCAACGTGCTGCGGTGGTCCACCTCCAAGGGCGACGCCCGGGAGACCATCCCGCCGGAGTCGGTCCAGCACGACGTGGCCTTCGAGGGGCAGCGTCCACCGGTGGTGGTGCGGGCCGAGTTCCGCGACTCGGGCTTCACCCGCGCCCATCTCGGCGGGTGCCGCCACGTGCCGTACCGCATGCCGTCGACGCTGGTGGCCGGCATCATGCAGCAGCTCGCGGAGGGCGAGCCGTTCGTCTACGCCTACTACGACGGCATCGACAAGGTCGCCCACGAGTACGGCCTCGACGCCACCTACGACGCCGAGCTCGTGTTCGTGGACCGGATGGTGGAGTACCTCGTCCAGGAGCTGCCGCCCGGGGTGGCGCTCGTGATCACCTCCGACCACGGCCAGGTCGACGTGGGCGATCGGCTCTTCCCGCCGGCGCCGGGGGTGTTGTCGCTGGTGCGCCAGCAGTCGGGCGAGGCGCGATTCCGGTGGCTGCACGCGGTGCCCGGCGCGGAGGCCGAGCTCCTGAGCGCGGCCGCCGAGCACCATGCCGACGTCGCCTGGGTGGTGAGCCGGGAGCAGGTGCTCGACGAGTGCTGGTTCGGCGCGAAGGTGCTGCCGGGGCCGCTCGCGCGCCTCGGCGACGTGGCACTGGTGACCCGGGAGCCGGTGGCGTTCGAGGACCCGGCCGACACCGGCCCGTTCCACCTCCAGGGCCGCCACGGATCGCTCACCGAGGACGAGGTGCGGGTGCCGTTGCTGGTGGCCCGGGGCTGAGGCACCCCTGCGGGCACGAGGTGCCCTCTGGGTAGGATCCCGGCCATGTCCGAGTCCAGCGAACCGATCGACGCGCCCGCGCCCGTGGCGTTCCCGGGGGAGCGCCCCGGCGCCGCCGAGGTGCTGGCGCCCGACGGTGTGGAGGATCCCCGCCCCTCCGATGGTCGCGGCCCGGACGGTGAGGGCGCCGAGGTGGAGTCCCCGGCGAAGATCATCCGGATCGGCGCGATGGTCAAGCAGCTGCTCGACGAGGTGCGCAACACCACGCTCGACGACGCGTCCCGGGAGCAGCTGAAGAGCATCTACGAGCACTCGATCGAGCAGCTCAAGACCTCGCTGAGCCCGGAGCTCGGCGCCGAACTCGAGGACCTCTCGTTCGACTTCTCGGGCGAGGAGACGCCGAGCGACGCGGAGCTCCGGCTCGCCAAGGCCCAGCTCGTCGGCTGGCTCGAGGGCCTGTTCCACGGCATCCAGGCCACGCTCATGGCCCAGCAGATGCAGGCCCGTCAGCAGCTCGAGGGCATGCGGGGCCAGATCCCCGAGCGCACCGGGCCGATGAGCCCGGGGCCCGGCTACATCTGACCTCGCCGCGTCGTCCCGGCCGGCGGCGGTCGGTCCGTCCGGGACCCGCGCTCGTCCCGACGGTCCCGGCTCGGCCCCCACTCCCGCCCCGCGCCCGCCCCCGCGCCCCCGGTGCGCTCGGGGAGGGAGAGAGGAGGGCCGACCGGTTCGGAAATGCTGGACCGAACACCCGTTCGTAACTACGATGCTGTCACCGGCGACCAAGGGCTGTCACACCCCGTCGGTACCGTCACCGCCAACCTGATCGGCGCCGTTCAGCGGCCCCAGTCACACCGACGACACGTCACACCGACGACAGCCACCGACGAAGGGACAGCATCGTGGAGAGAGAGAAGGCACTCGAGATGGCGCTCGGCCAGATCGAGAAGCAGTTCGGCAAGGGCTCGGTCATGAAGATGAGCGAGAAGGGCACGATGGCGGTGGAGTCGATCTCCACGGGCGCCCTCTCGCTCGACATCGCCCTCGGCATCGGTGGCCTGCCCCGGGGTCGGGTCTGCGAGATCTACGGCCCGGAGTCCTCGGGCAAGTCCACCCTGGCCATGCACGTGGTGGCGGAGGCCCAGCGCAACGGCGGCATCTGCGCCTACGTCGACGCCGAGCACGCCATGGATCCGGTCTACGCGGCCAACATCGGCGTCGACGTCGACGAGCTCCTGATCTCCCAGCCCGACACGGGCGAGCAGGCGCTCGAGATCACCGACATGCTCATCCGCTCCGGGGCCATCGACGTGGTGGTGGTCGACTCGGTCGCCGCCCTCACGCCCCGGGCCGAGATCGAGGGTGAGATGGGCGACAGCCACGTCGGCCTGCAGGCGCGGCTCATGTCGCAGGCGCTGCGGAAGCTCACCTCCAACCTCAACAAGTCCGACACCATCTGCATCTTCATCAACCAGCTGCGGGAGAAGATCGGTGTGATGTTCGGTTCCCCGGAGACCACGCCGGGCGGCCGGGCGCTGAAGTTCTACTCGTCGGTCCGGCTCGACATCCGCCGGATCGAGTCCATCAAGGACGGCGTCGAGGTGGTCGGCAACCGCACCCGGGTCAAGGTGGTCAAGAACAAGGTGGCCCCGCCGTTCCGGCAGGCCGAGTTCGACATCATGTACGGCAAGGGCATCAGCCGTGAGGGCTCCCTGCTCGACATCGGGGTCGACCTCGGCATCGTGAAGAAGTCCGGCGCCTGGTACACCTACGAGGGCGAGCAGCTCGGCCAGGGTCGGGAGAACGCGAAGACGTTCCTCACCGAGAACCCCGAGATCATGGTGGAGATCCAGGACCGGGTCCTGCGTGAGGTGGGGATCGGGCAGCACGAGCCGGACGGGTCCGACGCGGACGCGGCCGGTGACGTGGTCGACCCCGACGACCTGCCGATCTCGCTGGACTGAGCCGGCGTTCCCGGTTCCCGGTCCGGTCCGCTCAGGGCCTCCAGGGCGACACACCCGCTGCGACGTGCGCTGGGGCACGGAGCAGCGGGTGTGTCGCGTCCGGTGCCGGTCGGGTGTGATCCGGATCGACTTCGGGGCTCGCCGCCGTCGGTCCTACGCTGGCCCCGTGCCCAAGCGCTACGTGGTGCGCACCTTCGGGTGCCAGATGAACGAGCACGACTCGGAGCGGATCGCCGGCCTGCTCGAGGCCGACGGGCTCGAGCAGGTTGCGGACCCGGCCGACGCCGATGTGATCGTGCTCAACACCTGCTGCATCCGCGAGAACGCCGACAACAAGCTCTACGGCACCCTCGGCCACCTGAAGTCCCTGAAGGACCGCCGGCCCGAGGTGGAGATCGTCGTCGCCGGCTGCCTCGCGCAGAAGGACAGGGAGCAGATCGCCGAGCGGGCCCCGCACGTCGATGTGGTGCTCGGGACCCACAACGTCCACCGCGCCGTCGACCTGCTCCACGAGTCCCGCCGGACGGGGCGCCAGCAGGTGGAGATCCTCGAGGCGACGGTGGCGGAGGAGCACGAACTCTTCCCCTCCGCCCTTCCGGTGGTGCGCGAGGTGGGCCATGCGGCGTGGGTGACCATCCAGATCGGGTGCGACAACAGCTGCGCCTTCTGCATCGTGCCCGCCGTCCGGGGCCCGGAGATCAGCCGTCGATTCGGCGACGTGGTCGACGAGGTGGGCCGCTCGGCGGCCGAGGGCGTCACCGAGGTCACGCTGCTGGGCCAGAACGTGAACTCCTACGGCCGCGACCTCACGCTCCGCCTGCGCGGGGCCGGCCCGGCCGACCCCGCCGACCCCGGTCGCCCGCCCGAGGACCCGGCCCTGGTGGCAGGCCGGTCCTGGGCCGCCGACGAGCCGCGGGTTCGCCCCCTGTTCGCCGACCTGCTCCGCGAGGTCGGCGCGGTGCCGGGCATCCGCCGGGTCCGCTACACGAGCCCGCACCCGAAGGATCTCCGTCCGGAGACCATCGCCGCCATGGCCGAGGTGCCCGCCGTGTGCGAGCACCTCCACCTGCCGCTCCAGTCGGGCAGCGACCGCGTGCTGGCCGCAATGCACCGGGGCTACACGGCCGAGCGCTATCTCGAGCGCCTCGTCGCCGCCCGCGCCGGCATCGACGACCTGGCCGTGAGCACCGACATCATCGTCGGCTTCCCGGGTGAGACCGAGGCCGAGTTCGACCACACCCTCGCCGTGGCGGCCGAGGCCCGCTTCGACTCGGCCTTCACGTTCATCTACTCGCCCCGTCCCGGGACCGAGGCCGCCGCGCTCACCGACGCCGCCGTGCCCCACGACGTGGCGGTGGACCGGATGGAGCGACTCCGCTCGGTGATCGAGCGCTCGTCGCTGCTCGGCAACCGGGCCCGCATCGGCCGCCGGGAGGAGGTGCTCGTGGAGGGGCCGTCCCGGCGCGACCCGTCCCGCCTGACCGGCCGCACCCGCCAGAATCGCCTCGTGCACTTCCCGTCACCCGGGGGGCTGCGCTCGGGCACCTACGCCCTCGTGGACGTGACCGACGCGTCCGTCACCAACCTCCGGGGCGAGTTCGTCGAGGTGGTCGCCACGCCCACCCACCGCACCCGCATCCCGGTCGAGGCCGGATGACCTCGTCCCCCCGCGGTCCGCACGGGGCGACCGCCGGGTGAACGCCGCTCCCGCCGACCTCGACGCCACCGGCCGGGGAGTAGCGGCCACCGAGGTGGAGTACCGCTACGAGCCCGAGCGCACCGTCGGGCTGCTCGCCGACGTCCTCGCCCGCCTGCATGCCGCCCCGCCCCGGACGGGCTGGGTGCCGCTCCGTGCCGCGGACGTGGTGCGGAGGGCGAGCGCCCGCGTCGGGGCCGGCGAGGTGCGCGCCGACACCCTCGACACCGCCTACGCCCACCTGCCACCCGAGCGGCTCCTCGAGGTGCTCGCCGCCGGCGCCGCCGCGATCGACTCGGTGGCCACTGCAGGGTCGCTGGTGCCCACCCACGGTCGGGCCGACCTGGTCCACCTGCGCTGCGAGGGTGGCCGGGCGCTGGGACTCGCCGACTGGTCGGCGGCCGCCCTCGCCGACCCCTACCGGGACCTCGCCGTGGCGGCCCGCTCGGTCGCCCGGGAGCTGGGGCCGATGCTCGTGCCCGACCTCCTCGAAGGCGCGGGTCATCTCCGTCCCGACCCGGTCCGGCTCGACTGGTGGGCGCTCGCCGACGTGCTCACCGGAGCGGGATGAGCACGTCGGGTCCCGACCCGCGGCCCGGTCGACACGTGGTGCTCGTGGGCTGCACGGCGTCGGGGAAGTCGGCCGTGGCGCTCGAGTTGGCGCGTCGGCGGATCGCCGCCGGCCGCCCCACCGAGATAGTGAGCTGCGACTCGATGGCGGTGTACCGCGGCATGGACGTGGGGACCGCCACCCCGACCCCGGCCGAACGAGCCCTGGTGCCCCACCACCTCCTCGACGTGGCGGACCCGTCGGAGGAGTACTCGGTCGTGCGGTTCCGCGACGACGTGGCGGCCGCGCTCGTCGGGATCGAGTCGCGCGGGGCGGACGCCGTCCTCGTGGGCGGCACCGGCCTCTACGTGAGGGCGGTGACCGACGGGCTGCAGGTGCCGGGTCGTTACCCGGAGGTGCTCGAGACCCTCGATGCGCTCCCCACCGAGGAGCTCCACGCCCGGCTCGAGGAACTCGACCCGCTCGGCGCCCGCAGGATCGAGCCGAACAACCGCCGCCGACTGGTGCGGGCGCTCGAGGTGACGATCGGCTCGGGGCGGCCCTTCTCCGCGGGTGGGCCCGGCCTCGGCGTCTACGACCCCACTCCGTTCGTCCTCACGGGGATCCGGCTGCCGCGGGCCGTCGTCGGCCGGCGGGTGTCGGCGAGGTGGGAGGCCCAGATGGCCGCCGGCCTCCTCGACGAGGTGCGGGCCCTCGCCGACCGGACCGGCGGCCTGTCGCGCACGGCGGCGGAGGCGCTCGGCTATCGGGAACTGCTGGCGTACCTCCGGGGTGAGCACACGCTCGGGGAGGCCACGGAGCTGGCCGTGCGGCGCACCCGGCAGTTCGCCGTGCGCCAGGAACGCTGGTTCCGCCGGGATCCCCGCATCATGTGGTTCGACCCGCCCGACCCGGAGACGCCCGACCGGGCGGCGTTGGCCGAGCGGATCGACACGTACTGGTCGGAATGCGCCCGGGAACGTCGCGGCTCCGCCGCTACCGTGGGACGGCCCACCGGCCCCGCCGGCTGACCCGCCCGACCCGCTGATCGCACCACCCGACCCGCCCACCGGCACACCCACCCAGGACCGCATGCTGCGTCTCACCAAGCACCACGGACTCGGCAACGACTTCCTCGTCGCGCTCGCGGAGCACAACCCCGGCCTCGCTCCCGATCCGGTCGTCGCCCGGGCCCTGTGCGACCGTCACCTCGGCGTCGGTGCCGACGGACTCCTCCACGCCATGGCGCCCGACCGTCCGGGGGCGGACGCGCGAATGGTGCTCCTCAACGCCGACGGCTCGGAAGCGGAGATCTCCGGCAACGGCATCCGCTGCCTGGCGCAGGCACTCCTCCTCGCCGCCGGCCGGAGCGAGGGTGAGCTCCTGATCGACACACCGGGTGGACGTCGGCGGGTCCGCACCCTCGGTGGTGACGTCGACGGCGAGGCACGCCTGGAGGTGGAGATGGGCGAGGTGCGAGCGGGGCCGCCGATCACGGTCGCCGCCGCGGACGAGCCGGCCACGAACCGGGCCACGGTCGACGTGGGGAACCCGCACCTCGTGCTCCAGGTCGACCACGTCGACGCAGTGGATCTCGGGACGCTCGGGCCCCGGCTCGAGGCGGGGTTCGCCGAGGGGATCAACGTGCACGTGGTCGAACCGTCGGGACCGGCCGGCCTCCGGCTGCGCGTGTGGGAACGCGGGGTGGGCATCACCCGGGCCTGCGGCTCCGGGGCGGTGGCGGCGGCCGCGGCCGCCCACGGCTGGGGTCTCGTGGGTGGCGAGGTCACCGTGTCGATGCCCGGCGGCGACGCCACCGTGACGCTCACCCCCGGCGGGGCCGTCCTCGCCGGTCCGTCCACCTACGTGGCCGACGTGACGGTGCCGCTGGGCCCGGGAGGAATGCAGCCGTGACCGCGGGTGGCCCCGATCCCGACCGCGACCCGCTGCACTCCGACGCGGAGGGGCCGGAGTCGTCCCACCGCGGCGGCTTCGGCGAGTTCGGCGGCGAGACCGCCGCGTTCATCGAGCGGACGTTCCGGGAGCGCATCCTCCTCGTGGGGGTGAGCTTCCCCCCGCACGACGAGGAACTCGTCGACGCCTCCCTCGACGAGCTGGCGCTCCTGGTCGACACGGCCGGCGCCGACGTGGTGGGCCGGGTGGTCCAGCGCCGGAGCGCGCCCGATCCGGCCACGTACGTCGGCAAGGGCAAGGTGGAGGAGATCCGGCGCCTGGCCGAGGCCACCGACTGCGACACCGTCGTCTTCGACGACGAGCTCAGCCCTGCCCAGCAGAACAACCTCGAGAAGATCCTCGGTCGCTCCGCGATCGACCGGACCGCCGTGATCCTCGACATCTTCGCCCAGAACGCCCACAGCCAGGAGGGCAAGGCGCAGGTACAGCTCGCCATGTACCGGTACCGGCTGCCCCGCCTCCGGGGCAAGGGCCGGTCGCTGTCCCAGCAGATGGGCAACATCGGCACCCGTGGCGGTCCGGGCGAGACCCAGCTCGAGATCGACCGGCGGCGCATCACCCGCCAGATCCACAAGCTCGAGGGCGACCTGCGCCACATCGCCAGGGTGCGCGACACCCAGCGCCGCTCCCGGGTGCGCGGCGGGCTCCACCACGTGGTGATCGTGGGGTACACGAACGCGGGCAAGTCCACCCTGCTCAACCGGCTCACCGATGCGGGCGTGCTGGTGGAGGACCGCCTGTTCGCCACGCTCGACGCGACCACCCGCCGGCTCAAGCTCCCCGGCGGCGAGACCGTCCTCTGCACCGACACGGTGGGGTTCGTCCGGAAGCTGCCGCACCAGCTGGTGGAGGCGTTCAAGGGCACGCTCGAGGTGGTGAACGAGGCCGACCTGCTCGTGCACGTGGTCGACGGTTCGGCGGCCGACCCCGACGGCCAGATCGCCGCGGTGCACGAGGTGGTCCGCGAGATCGGCGGCGGGGAGTTGCCGGAGCTGCTGGTGTTCAACAAGGCCGACCGCGGCCCGGGCGCAACCGAGCAGGCCGCCCGGCACCCCGGCTCGGTCGCCATCTCGGCCGTCACGGGCCAGGGCGTGCCGGACCTCCTCCTGCGGATCGGCGACCGCCTGCGGGCGCTCACCCCGGCGGTGGAGCTCGAGGTGCCCTACGACCGGGGCGACGTGCTCGCCGCGCTCCACCGCTCGGGTGACGTGCTCACCGAGACGCCCGGCGAGACGGGGGTGCGGGTGTCGGTGCGGATGGGGGAGCGGGAAGCCGGCCGCTTCACCGAGTTCGCCGTCGCCGGTCCGGGCGAGGACGGGCCGTGAGCGCTGCGGGCGGTTTCGTCCCGCCGCCGTACCCCTACGACCGCCTGCTCGAGCTGCAGGAGGTGGCGGCCGCGCTGCCCGGCGGCGCGGTCGACCTGTCGATCGGCACGCCGTGCGACCCCCCGGACCCGGCGGTGGTGGCCGCGCTGGCGGGGTCCGGCGCGGAGCGGGGCTATCCCGCGTCGGTCGGCACCGCCCGGCTCCGGGACGCGGCCGTTGCGTGGTTCGCCGACCGCCTCGGGGTCGAGGTCGACGCGGAGCAGGTGGCGGCCTGCATCGGCACGAAGGAGTTCGTGGCCGGCCTGCCGCACTGGCTCCGCCTGCGCGATCCCTCGCGTGACACGGTGCTCCACCCTGCGGTCAGCTACCCGAGCTACGCCATGGGCGCCACGTTGGCCGGGTGCCGCGCCGTGGCGGTGCCGGTGGACGAGGAGTGGCGTCTCGACCTCTCCGCGATCGACCCGGCCGACGCCGAGCGGGCCCTGTGCCTGTGGTCGAACACCCCGGGCAACCCGGCGGGCGGGCTCGACGACCTCGGGGCCGTCGCCCGGTGGGGGCGGGCGCACGGCGTGCCGGTGTTCTCCGACGAGTGCTACGTGGAGTTCACCTGGGACGGCGAGCCGTCGGTGCCGGGCCGCCCACCGGGGCGGACGATCCTCGAGCACGGCACCGACGGGGTGGTCGCGGTGCACTCGCTGTCGAAGCGGTCGAACCTGGCCGGGCTGCGGGTGGGCTTCTACAGCGGCGACCGGGAGCTGGTCGGGTACCTCTCCGAGCTACGCAAGCACGCCGGGTTCATGGTGCCCGGGCCCGCCCAGGTCGCCGGGGCGGTGGCGCTCGGCGACCAGGGCCACGTGGAGCTGCAGCGCCGGCGCTACCGGCACCGTCTCGAACTGCTCGCGGGACTCCTCGGCCGCCTGGGCCTCGACACGCCGCTCCCGGGCGGCGGTTTCTACCTGTGGGTCCCGGCGCCCGACGGCGACGCCTGGGCACTGGCCCGCCGGCTGGCCGAACGCCTCGGGATCGTGGGGAGCCCGGGGGAGTTCTACGGCCCGGCGGGCGCCGGCCACCTCCGTCTGGCGGTGGTGCAGCCCGACGAGGCGTTCGACCTCGTCGCAGGGCGCATCTAGTTCCCGGCGCCCGGTCCGCCGGAATCGGGTGCCGGCCGGGAATACTGGGGTGCACGCCGAACGGCGACCCACCGACTCCGCAGGAGACCACTCCCATGGCCGACGGACCCAAGCCCCCCAAGGGCTTCCTCATCACCGGCATCATCTTCCTCGTCCTCGCCGTCGCCGGCTGCGGGGCCGGCGCGGCCGGCTGCGCGTCCTTCGTCGGGAAGCTGCAGGACTCCGTCGACCAGTCCGGGGCCACGGAACTGGGCCAGGAGACCACGTTCAACGCCTCGGGGTCGGCCGCACTGGTGCTCTCGACGTCGTCCGACCCGCTCTGCGAGGGTCTGGACGAGAACGGCAACCCGATCAAGTTCGAGGAACCGGGGGCGAACACCACCGGCAACGTGACCTCTGGTGAGCAGTCCTACGACCTCGCATACTCGTTCAGCACCGATGTCGGCACGTCGTACCGTCTGATCTGCGACGCCGCGTCGCCAGGCCAGTACCTCGTGATCGCCTTCCCCTCGTTCGGCGGCATCGTCTTCGGCGCCGGCGGCATCGGCGGCGGCGTCCTGTTCTTCGTGCTCGGCGTGATCTTCCTGATCATCGGCCTGGTGAAGCGCTCCGGTTGGAAGAAGCGGAACGCCGGGTTCGTGCCGACCCAGGCCGCTCCCGGTGCGATGGCGCCGCCGCCGCCCGGCGGGTTCGCCCCCACCGGTGGCGCGCCGGTGCCACCGCCGCCCGG
>CAIPVR010000221.1 GCA_903868545.1 uncultured Actinomycetes bacterium | reverse complement strand
TCCGCGACCTCGACCCCGCCGAGACGCTGTTCATCGTCTCGTCGAAGACCTTCACCACGCTCGAGACCATGACCAACGCCCATTCCGCCCGCGACTGGCTCGTGGGTGCGCTCGGTGACCCCTCGGCGGTGGCGCGGCACTTCGTGGCGGTCTCCACCAACGCCGCCGCCGTGGCCGACTTCGGGATCGACCCCGCGAACGTGTTCGGCTTCTGGGACTGGGTGGGCGGCCGCTACTCGATGGACTCCGCGATCGGGCTGTCGACCATGCTCGCGATCGGACCGGACGCGTTCGCCGACCTGCTGCGGGGCTTCCACGACCTCGACGAGCACTTCCGCACCGCCCCGTTCGGACGGAACCTCCCGGTGCTGATGGGCCTGCTCGCGATCTGGTACCGGAACTTCTTCGGGGCCCAGACGGTGGCAGTGCTGCCCTACGAGCAGTACCTGAAGCGCTTCCCCGCCTACCTCCAGCAGCTCACGATGGAGTCCAACGGCAAGCACGTGGCCGTCGACGGCACCCGGGTGGAGGCCGACACCGGGGCGATCTACTGGGGTGAGCCCGGCACCAACGGTCAGCACAGCTTCTACCAACTGCTCCACCAGGGCACCACGCTGGTGCCGGTCGACCTGATCGGCTTCACCCGCACCCCGAACCCGCTCGGCGACCACCACGACCTGCTCACCGCGAACGTGTTCGCCCAGGCGCAGGCGCTCGCCTTCGGCCGCACCGCCGAGGAGGTGCGGGCCGAGGGCACGCCTCACCCGGTGGTGCCCCACCGGGTGATGGAGGGCAACCGGCCGTCGTCGGTGCTGCTGACCGACGAGATCTCCCCGTACCGGCTCGGCACGCTCGTGGCGCTCTACGAGCACTCGGTGTTCACCCAGGGTGCGGTCTGGGGCATCGACTCGTTCGACCAGTGGGGCGTGGAGCTCGGCAAGGTGCTCGCCGGCCGCATCGCGCCGCAGCTGGCGGAGGGCGCCCCCGCGCCCCCCGGACAGGACTCGTCAACCGACGAGCTCGTCCGCCGGTACCGTCATGGGCGCACCGACGGCGACGGGAGCCCCGTATGACCACCGAACACCCGATGCAGCTCGGCATGGTCGGCCTCGGCCGGATGGGTGCGAACCTGGTCCGGCGACTCATGCGCGACGGCCACTCGTGCGTGGTGCACGACGTCTCGCCGGACGCGGTCGCCCGGCTCGAGCGGGAGGGGGCCAACGGTGCCGCGTCGCTGGCCGAGCTCGTGCAGGCCCTCGACGCGCCCCGTGCCGTGTGGATCATGGTGCCGGCCGCAGTGGTCGGCTCGACCGTCGGCGAGCTCGCTCCGCTGCTCGAGCCGGGCGACGTGATCATCGACGGTGGCAACTCGTACTACCGCGACGACGTCGACCGGGCCGAGGTGCTCCGGGCATCGGGCGTCCACTACGTGGACTGCGGCACCAGCGGTGGGGTCTGGGGACTCGACCGCGGGTACTGCCTGATGATCGGTGGCGACGACGAACCGGTCGCCCGACTCGACCCGATCTGGCGCACCATCGCACCCGGGGAGGGGAGCGCCGCCCCCACCCCGGGCCGCGATCGCCCCGATGGCACGGCGCAGCACGGCTACCTCCACTGCGGCCCCAGCGGGGCCGGCCACTTCGTGAAGATGGTCCACAACGGGATCGAGTACGGGATGATGGCCGCCATCGCGGAGGGGCTCGACATCATCCGCAACGCAGACGTGGGGACCCGCGAGCACGAGGTGGACGCCGAGACCACCCCGCTGCGCGACCCGCGCTACTACCGGTTCGACATCGACGTGGCCGAGGTGGCCGAGGTGTGGCGCCGGGGTTCCGTCGTCGGTTCCTGGCTGGTGGACCTCACCGCCGCAGCGCTGGCCGGTTCCCCCGACCTGGCCCAGTACGCGGGCCGGGTGTCGGACTCCGGCGAGGGCCGTTGGACCGTGCTCGCCGCGGTGGAGGAGGGGGTGCCCGCGTCGGTCATCTCCACGGCGCTCAACGAGCGGTTCGAGTCGCGGGACCTCGGGGCGTTCCGCAACCAGGTGCTCTCGGCCATGCGCGCCGAGTTCGGGGGCCACGCCGAGAAGCCCGCCGAGGGTGACGGCGGCGGGAAGTAGCGGTGCAGCACACCCTCGAGGTGACCGACGACGCCGACGCGCTCGCCCGCCGCGCCGCGGCCTGGGTGGCCGAACGGCTGCGCGACACCGTGGCGGCCCGCGGCGCCGTGTCGTTCGCGGTGAGCGGCGGGCGCACCCCGTGGGCGATGTTCGCCCACCTCGAGCGCGAGACCGTCCCGTGGGAGCACGTGGTGCTCTACCAGGTGGACGAACGGGTGGCCCCGGCCGGCGACCCCGACCGGAACCTCGGCCACCTCCGCGACGCCCTCGTCGGGGCACCGGCCGACGTGCGGCCCATGCCCGTGGAGGCCGACGACCTCGCCGCCGCCTGCAGCGAGTACGCCGCCGGCCTGCCCGAGCGGTTCGACCTGGTGCACCTGGGCCTGGGCCCCGACGGGCACACCGCCTCGCTGGTCCCGGGCGACCCGGTCCTGGACGTGGTGGATCGTCTGGTCGCCACCACCGGCGGCACCTACCAGGGCCGCCACCGCATGACGTTGACCTACCCGGCGCTGGCCAGGGCGGACCAGCTCCTCTGGCTCGTCGAGGGCGCCGGCAAGCGCAGGGCGCTCGAGGGGCTGCTCGCCGGACGGCGGGACCTGCCGGCCGGCCGCGTGACGGCCGGCGCGTCGTTGATCATGGCTGACCGGGCCGCTGCGGGGCCGGGGCCGACGGACCACCACGAAGGGAGCGGCGCGTGAGCGCGGAGCAGGAGAAGCAGGTGGCGGCGGTGGCCGCCGCGCAACTGGTCGAGGACGGCATGACCGTCGGGCTCGGGACGGGCACCACGGTGGCCCACCTGCTCGACGCCCTCGCCGCCCGGGGCCTCACGGGCATCCGGTGCGTGTCCACGTCGCCGGCCACCGAGGCGCGTGCGCGGGAGCTGGGCATCCCCACCGAGGACTTCGGGGCCGTCGACGCCTTCGACATCGCGATCGACGGGGCCGACCAGGTGGCGCCCGACTTCTGGCTCGTGAAGGGCGGCGGCGCCGCCCACACCCGGGAGAAGGTCGTGGCCGCCAGCGCGGAACGTTTCGTCGTGATGATCGACTCGTCCAAGACCGTCGAGGCCATCACCGCCCCGATCCCGGTGGAACTGCTCGCCTACGGGTTGTCGGCCACCCTGCGCCGGCTGGGCGACACCGAACTCCGCGACGTGCCGCACAGCCCTGACGGCGGGGTGATCGCGGACTACCGGGGTGAGGTGGGCGACCCCGCTGCGCTGGCGGCCCGCCTGTCCGGCACCGCCGGCGTGGTGGAGCACGGTTTGTTCCCGCCGGCGATGGTCAGCGCGGTGGTCATGGGGCGCGGCGACGAGGCCGTCTGGCTCGAGCGGCGCTGACCGGTCCTTCCCGCGCCCGTCAGTCGAGGAGGGCGGGGGCGCGGCGGCGCACGAGGTCGAGCACGGCGTTGAGGCTCGGGTTGACGAGGTACTCGCCGTCGAGGCCGACCGTCGGCACCGTCTCGTTGCCGTTCGCCGCGGCGCGCACCACCGCCGCGGCGTCCGGGTCCTGCCAGATGTCGTGCAGCACCACCGGGAGGCCGGTGTCCTCGAGCTTGGCGAGCAGCCGGGAGCAGAACCCGCAGTGCGGCCGCCAGTAGACGTCGATCGCGCCGGGGCCGCCGCCCGAGCCACCCGCCGTGCCGGCGGTCGTGTCGGAGGTCATCGTCGCCACCAACCCGGCGCGGCGCAGGGTCATTCCTCGGGCGGCCCCCGTCGGCCGGTGCGCAGGTCGAGCTCCCACCCGCCCTCGTCGTCCGCGATGCGCAGCACGTGCTCGCCGTGTCGGGCGTGGCAGAACGGGTTGTCGAACCGGGGTGCGTCGTGGAGCGGCACGGGTACTCCGTCGAGCGACGGAGTACCCCGCCACGGCACCTCGAGTCGGCCCACCCGGGGCGAGGTGTAGCTGACGTCCACGCCCAGGTGTGCGCCGTCGGCACCCCATCCGTGGTCGGTGACCTCGACCGGCGCGGCCTCCAGCGCCCGGGCGAAGGCCGGGAGCGACCCCCAGTCGTCGGTGTCGCCGACCTCGAGCAGCCAGACGTTCTCCGGTCCGCCCGGCGCCACCAGGTCGAAGTGCCCGGTCAGTCCGTTGGTGAAGGTCGTGGTCGGGTCGTGGTGGCGCCACTCCGGCCGCCGCCACGACCACAGCGCCACGAGGCCACGCCCGCGGCGGCCCACCACCCAGTGCCCGGCGGTGGTGGTCTCGTCGAAGTGGTCGGTCGGGAAGTAGGCGTGTGTGTAGGGCCGGTAGGAGAAGCCGGCCATGGGACCCTCCGGGCCGGGATCCGCGAACGCGGGGGCGAACAGGTGCACCGCCACCGGTCCGTGCTGCACGGCCCGGGGCAGGGTGGCCGAGCCGGTCCAGTAGCGGTCCTCGTCGAGGTAGTCGCCCGGGTGGGCGGACGGTTCGTTCCCGGGGTGGACCACGAACACCACGGCGTCCTCGTCGAGGGTCGCCTGGCCGATGTGGTGCTGGAACCCGGCGCAGCCGGGCCGGTACGACTGGGCGGTCGACAACATGGCGTGCTCCGAGCGCCACGTGCAGGTCTCCACCTCGGAGAGCAGCCCGGCGTTGACCATCGGTGACAGCGCAGCGGCGAGGGCCCGCCAGTCGGCCGGGTCGCCGCCGACGGCGTCACGCACGGTCCGGAAGTGGGAGAACAACCACGCGTCCCAGAGGTGGTGGCGGTCGAGGGTGGCCACGGTGAGCGGCACGAGCTGCCACGGCGTCAGTGCCCCGCGGTCCCACCAGAACGGCACCAGGTCCGGGTCGTCGTAGCGGCGGCCGTCGGTCCGCCCGGGCCGGTCGGTCAGGGGTTCGTCCGGGTCGATCGGCAACCCCATCCGTTCGCGGTCCACGAAGGTGGCGGTGGTCGTGGCGATGCGCCGCAGCACGTCCGGGGGCCGCCATCGGCCGGCACGGGCCAGGAGGCTCGCGGCCTCGTTGCGCGGGAGCAGGTCGGCGGTGTCGCCGGTGTCCACCGGCCAGGGCGCCGTGGTGCCGTCGAACATCATCCGCAGGGCGCCGAACACCGGTTGGTCGGTCGCCCGCGACTTGTCCTTCATGTACGACCGCCCGTGGGTGCAGCCGAGGTTGCCGCGGTGGTGGTGGAGGGCGAGGTCGAAGGTGAGCAGGTCCAGCATCGCGGCGCAGCGGGCGGCGACGGCCGGGTCGGGGGAGAACTCCACCAGGGTGAGCAGCGGCGCGAGGTCCTTCTCGTAGTACACGTCGGAGTGCCACTCGCTGAAGCCCAGCTCGGCCTTCTCGTCGAGCCACGCGTGGAGCCGGGTCGTGCCGCGCTCGCGGTGGTCGGCGCCGTGCAGACCGGTGACGTCGAAGCGGCGGCCGGCCAGGCGGGCCCCGGCGAGGTGCTCCACCGCGTGGAAGATCAGCCGGTGGTTCTCCGACCAGTACCAGCGTTCGTCGACCACGCCGGGCGGGTGGGGGTCGTCGTACCAGTAGGTGAACGCCACGAGCCGCTCGTCCACCGCTGCCGCCACGCCGGCCGGGAGCCGTTCGCCGTGGGCCTCCACGAGGGTGAGCAGGCGCAGCACGTCGAAGTCCGCGCAGTCGAGCCACCGGTCGATGCGGTGGCACCAGTGGTCCACCACGGCCGGGGTCAGCTCCCCGAGCGCGACCTCGTGGGAGGGATCGCGATGCGCCCGCTCGAGGTGGTCCAGCACGTTCAGCGGGGAGGTGGGGACCCACACGGTGGTGGCGGCGGCGAGGTAGTCGTCCTGGCGGGCGCGCCAGGCGTCGACCGCCACGAGCCCGGGCCCGGGCGACGGACCGGTCACCGGTACCCGGCCATCACGTGCTCGATCCACCACGGCGGCGCCGGGCGTTCCGGGTCGTTGTCGTCGCGGTGGGCCATCGATCCCCCTGGCGGTGGTCGTGCCGGAGGGTCGCCCGGCGTCGTTGGCCCCGGCGGGGACCGGTCGCCATGATGGTCCCCGATGACCGACGGGGCCACGCCCGGCACCTCCCTCCGGGCCCACGCCCGTGCCGGCGCGCTCGACATCCTGCCGATGCTGGTGGGGGTGGTGCCGTTCGGCCTCGTGGCCGGTGCCGCACCGGCGGCCGCTGGTTTCGGGCTGGCAGGGGCCCTCGGCTTCTCCACGATCGTGTTCGCGGGGGCGTCGCAGCTCGCGGCGACGGGGGTGCTCGCCGATGGTGGGACGGCCGTCGTGGCGGTGCTCGCCGCGTGCACGATCAATCTCCGGATGGTGCTGTACTCGGCGTCGCTCGCCCCGTACCTGGCCGCCACCAGCCGCAGGTCGCGGTTCGCGGTGGCGTACCTGCTGACCGACCAGGCCTACGCCGTGTCCATCCGGCGGTGGGCGGGGGAGCGCCCGGGGCACGACCCGCCCGGGCGCGCCCGGGAGCGCCTCGCCTTCTACCTCGGCGCCGGCCTCACCCTGTGGGTGGCGTGGCAGCTGAGCACAGTGGCGGGCGCGCTCGTCGGCCGGGCGGTGCCCGACGACGTGCCGCTCACGTTCGCGGTGCCGCTCGTGTTCCTGGTGCTGCTGGTGCCCACCCTCACCTCCCGGCCCGCCCGGGTGTCGGCGGGGGTGGGGGGCGGGGCGGCGGTGGCCGCCGCGGGTCTCGGTGCCGGTCCGCTGTCGGTGATGGTCGGCGCCGTGCTCGGCATCGTCGCCGGGGCCCTGGTGGACGGGGACGACCCGGAGCCCGGTCCCGCCGGTGGTCCGCCCGACGGGGGTGGGCCGTCATGACGGGATCGTCGCGATGAACGCACGCCTCTGGACCACGATCGTGCTGGCCGGTGCCGGCACCTTCGCCATGAGGGCCTCGTTCCTGGCCGCCGCGCACCGTCTCGCCGACGTGCCGGCGCCGGTACGCCGGGTGCTGCGCCAGATCCCGCCCGCAGCGCTGGCGGCGCTGGTGCTGCCGGCGATCCTGGTGCGGGACGGCCGGGTGGAACTGCTGGCGGCCCGTCCGGTGGCCGGCCTGCTGGCGTTCGTGGTGGCGTGGCGCACCCGCAACGTCGCGCTCACCCTGGCGGTGGGGATGGTTGCGCTGGTGGTGCTCGAGCACCTCTGACCCCCTCGCTGGTGCGTGCTCCCGTCCCTCCGGGTGGCGTGCCGCCGCACCGGCGAACCGGGGAGCGGGGACGTGCCCGACCTCACTGGAATGGGAACGACCGATAATCTGTTACCAAGACACTCATCTTTGGTCCACACCGGCTGTGACCCACATCTCGACCCTGCGAGGAGCGCCCGCATGAACGACACCGGCGGTACCGACGCCATCCCCGAGGCCGCCCGGCCCACGTCCCCCGGCGGACCGGGCACCGGCCCCGGGCCGGAGGGCATCGTCCTGCCCGTCCTGCCCCTGACGAGCGGGGTGGTGCTCCCCGGCATGGTCGTCACCCTCGCTCTCGAGACCCCCGAGGCGCGCGCCGCAGCGGTGGCCGCCACCGGGGACCGGGTGCTCCTGCTGCCCCGAATCGACGGCCGCTACGCCGAGGTGGGGACCGAGGCCACCATCGAGGACCGCGGTGAACTCCGGGGCGGCCTGCAGGCCCTCGTGGTGCGGGGCGTCCGGCGCATGGTGCCCGGCGCCGGCGTGCCCGGCGACGGTGACGCGTTGCGGGTGCGTGCCGTGCCGGCGGTGGAGACGCGGCGACGCACCGAGCGGGCCCGGGAGCTCGCCCGTGAGTACCGGGCCGTGGTCCAGAACATCCTCGACGCACGGGGCGTGGCCGGACTCGGTGACGCCCTCGTCGGCATCGAGGAGCCCGGAGCGGTGGCCGACATGGCCGGCTACTCGCCCGACCTCGACGCCGCGGCCAAGGCCGAGGTCCTGGCCACCCTCGACGTGGAGGACCGACTGGAGCTGGTCCTCGCCGGCGCCCGTGACACGCTCGCGGACCTCACCCTCAAGGACCGGATCCGCCAGGACGTGGCCGAGGGGATGGAGAAGTCCCAGCGTGAGTTCCTGCTGCGCCAGCAGCTCGCGGCCATCCGCAAGGAACTCGGCGAGGACGGCGGCGAGGACGACGAGGCGCTCGCGCCCGCCCGGGCGCTCGTCGACGACCCGGACGTGCCGGAGGCGGTGCGCGACGCCGTACGCCGCGAGCTCGCCCGCCTGGAACGCACCTCCGAGCAGTCGCCGGAGCACGGGTGGATCCGTACCTGGCTCGAGACCGTGGCGGAACTGCCGTGGGCGGCACGGGCGGAGGACCGCCTCGACCTGCGCGGCGCCCGGGCCGTGCTCGACGCCGACCACCACGGACTCGACGACGTCAAGGAACGGATCGTGGAGCACCTCGCGGTGCGCGCCCGCCTCGTCGCCGCATCGGCCGCCGCTGCACCTGACGCGACCGAGGGCGACGCAGCCGAGGGCGCCGGGGACGCGGCGGGTGCCGCGCCGTCGGTCCGCCGGGGCGGTGGCGCCATCATCACGCTCATCGGCCCGCCCGGCGTGGGCAAGACCTCGCTCGGCGAGTCGGTCGCACGGGCCATGGGCCGCCCGTTCGTGCGCGTCGCCCTCGGCGGGGTACGCGACGAGGCCGAGATCCGGGGCCACCGGCGCACCTACGTGGGTGCCGCCCCGGGCCGGATCGCCCGGGCCCTCGCCGAGGCCGGTGTGATGAACCCGGTGGTGCTCCTCGACGAGGTCGACAAGCTCGGCAGCGACTGGCGGGGCGACCCGTCCTCCGCGCTGCTCGAGGTGTTGGACCCGGCCCAGAACCACACGTTCCGGGACCACTACCTCGAGGTCGACCTCGACCTGTCCGACGTGCTGTTCCTCGCCACGGCCAACGTGGCCGACACCATCCCCGGTCCGCTCCTCGACCGCATGGAGGTGGTGGGCCTCGACGGCTACACCGAGGCCGAGAAGGTGGCGATCGCCCGCGACCACCTGCTGGCCCGCCAACGCCGCCGCAACGGTGTGGACGACGGCGAGGTGGACGTCACGGAGGCGGCGCTGGCCACGATCGTGCGCGACCACACCCGTGAGGCGGGTGTGCGTTCACTGGAACGGGCCCTGGGCCGGCTGCTGCGCAGGGCGGCCACGGCGCTGTCGACCGGTGACGCGGAGGCCCCGGTGCCGGTGGACACGCCCGAGGACGTGCGGCGTTGGCTGGGCCGGCCGCGGTTCCACGACGAGGTGGCGGCGCGCACCGCGGTGCCCGGCGTGGCCACCGGCCTCGCGGTGACCGGCGTGGGCGGTGACGTGCTGTTCGTCGAGGCGTCCTCGATGGCCGACGCCGGCGAGGCCGGCCTCACCCTCACCGGCCAGCTCGGCGACGTGATGAAGGAGTCGGGCTCGATCGCCCTCTCCTACGTCCGGTCCCACGAGGACGCCCTCGGCGTCCCCGGCGGCAGCTTCGGCGGTCGGCGGTTCCACCTGCACGTGCCGGCCGGTGCGGTACCCAAGGACGGCCCGTCCGCGGGCGTCACCATGGTCACCGCGCTCACGTCGCTGCTCACCGGCCGCCCGGTCCGGCCCACGGTGGGCATGACCGGCGAGGTGACCCTCCAGGGCAACGTGCTGCCGATCGGCGGGGTGAAGCAGAAGGTGCTCGCCGCGCACCGCGCCGGTCTCACCGAGGTGGTGCTCCCGGCCCGCAACGGCGGCGACCTCGAGGACGTGCCCGAGTCGGTGCGCGACGAGATGACCTTCCACCTCGCGGCCCACGTGGACGACGTGCTGGCGGTGGCGCTCGAGCCCGCGGCTCCGTGACGCGTGGTCCCGACCGATGGCCGGGACCACGCGTCACGGGGGCCATGGGATGGGCCACACTGAGGGCATGGGCGTCCGCCGGGTCCTCCACACCGCCGTGTCCACGCCGGACCTCGACCGGGCCGTGGCGTTCTGGACCCGGCTCGGCTTCACCGAGGTGCGGCGCTGGGAGTGGCCGGCGGGAACCGCCCCGGTGGACGCGCTCCTCGGCGTGGAGGGTTCCGCGGCCCGGGCCGCGCTCCTCGAGGGCCACGGCACCGGCGTGGAGCTCTTCGAGTTCGCCTCACCGGCCCAGCCGGACGGCCCCCCGGGCGCGCCCGCCGTGCACCGGCACGGCTACACCCATCTCGCGTTCGAGGTGGACGACCTCGACGAGGAACTGGCCCGCCTCGCCGTCGTCGGTCTGGGCACCTGGTCGGCGCCGGTCACGGACCCGTCGGGTCGGCGGCTGGTCTACGCCCGGGACCCCGACGGCAACGTGATCGAACTGGTCCAGCCCGCCCCGGGGGTCAGGGCCCGGACCTCGGCCGCACCGTGACCGTGGAGAAGCACATCTCGTCCTCGGTCCCCTCGGCGAACACGAGGTAGCGCAACGGGCGTCCGGGGTCGACCGAACGGTCCCAGCTGCACTCCACCCGGATCGTGTCGGCCCGGGTCACCGGCACCGGGTCCACCGGCTGGTAGTTCAGCTGCCAGCTGAAGTCCCAGCGAGGGATGTCGAGCAGCACCTTCTCCTGCGGGGTCCCCGGGTTCAGCGTCATCCGGTAGGTGGCGCCGAGCGTGTGCATGTGGCCGAGGACGTCGACGATGTCGCCCTCGTCGCGGACCCGGTAGTCGCACGTGGTGCGGCCGGTGGTGCCGTCGGACGCAGCAGCCACCTGGGCCGGCGTGGTGCGGCAGAACCGGTGGAGGGCGTCGGCGATCATCGCCCCGCCGGGGCCGAAGCGCGTCCCCACGTCCGCGAGGGCGGCGCCGCGGTCGCACAGCGGTTCGGTCGACCCCGCCGGGCACGGGATCTCCACGGGCCCGACGAGCTCGCGGGTACGCAACGCCGTGACCTTCTCGCCGGGCGGCGCCACCTCGAGGGTCATGGTGGAGGCGTCGGGCGGGGCGACCGTCTCGTAGTGGTAATGGATCTGGGCCACGAGCACGTCGCCCGGGCCGAAGCGGTAGCCGACGCCCTCGCCGAAGTCCTGCGGCCGCTGGCCCGGCACCCACCCGCCGACGAGGTCACCTCCGGCGCCCGTCCCCATGCCGGCCGAGCACGGCCAACCCGCGCCGGGCGCCTCGGCATCGGCTGCGTCGAGGCGGGCCCGCGTGGCGGCGGGCTGCCGGTACACGAGGGCGTGGTGGACGATCTCCACCTCGTCCGGGGTGAAGGTGGTGCCGGTGACGAAGCGCTCCTCGGTGAACTTCGGGTCGAGCAGGAAGCAGCGGTAGTCGTCGCGCACGGCGGTGCTGCCCCGGTAGGGCTCCGCCGAGCGGAGGGTCACGTCCGCCCGGGGCACGGTCACCTCGGGTTCGACGGGTGCCGTCACCTTGGTGGACGGCTCCACGTCGAGCGCGCCGCCGGCCTTCGCCCATGCCCGCAGGGTGTCGATCTGCGCGTCGGTCAGCTTGCGCACGTGCTGCAGGGGGATGCCCGCGTCGGACGCCGGCCACGGCGGCATGTAGCGGCTCGCGGTCACCAGCGCGAGGCCGTCGGCCACCTCGGCCGCGTCACCGGCGTCGGCGAGCTTCCAGTGGGGCGCTCCCACCTGGCCCGGCTGGTGGCAGCCCGCGCAATTGGTGGCGAGGATCGGTGCCACCTCCTTGCGGAACGACGGGCCGTCGGCCGAACGGGGCGTGTCGTCGCGGGTGGCGGCCAGGGCGAGCTGTGCCGGGGGGCTGAAGGTCGTGCGGTCCACGGCCACGAGCCGGAGCTGCACGCGCACGTCGTCGCCGGTGCGGACCAGGCCGATCTTCGAGATCGGCCCGATGTCGTGGTCGGACATGCGCAGCGTGGTGCTCACCTCGGCCTGGAGCGTGTCGCCGGCGAGCCGTGCGGAGCCGGCGAAGACCACCGGCTTCGTGACCCCGTGGGCGGTGAGGTCACCCCTGATGGTGAGGTCCTGTGCGCGCCCGTCGCGCACCGGGCCGGACAGGCCCTCCACGGCGGCGTTCCGGAGGCGGACCTCGGGGTAGCGGTGCGACTCCAGGCCGTCGTGACGGATCGCCTTGTCGCGCAGCGCGTTGTCGCTCCTGAGCTGGTGGACGTTGACCGCGATCTCGCCCACCTGGCTGCCCGCCGCGTCGGAGGGGTCCACCGCCACGCTCCCCGCGATGCCCTGTGTGGTGAGGCGGGCCGTGCGCTGTGCGCCGGCGAGCAGCTCGTCCACCTCCACCGTGGCCCGGGACCGCTCCGGGTCGACCAGGTAGACGGTGCGGCCACCGGCCGCCTCGAGCGGCGCGACCACCGGCAGGGTGACGTCGACCGGTTCGTCGGGGCTGAGCCACAGGGAGATCACGTCGCGGCCGAGGAATGCCGCGCCGGCGAGCGCCACCAGCACCACCGCCACGGCGCCCAGGCGCCATGGATGACGGCGGACCGCGCCGGTGACTCGTTCGACCACGTGGTGACCCCCTCGGACCTTGCGGGCCCAGCCTACGCCGCAGGGGGTCCCGGCCCGGACGCGGGGTCCGCTGCACGCGGGCCCGGTGGCAGCGGTGGTGGTCGTCCCCGCCGGCCGCCCGGTCCCGCGAGGATGGACGGATGACCGACGACCGCTACCACGACTTCCCCGGCCTCACCCTCGACCGTCCCGCCGACGGCGTCCTGCGGATCACCCTCGACGCGCCGGGCCTCAACGCGGTGGACGTGGCGGTGCACCGGGAACTCGCGGACATCTGGACCGTCGTGGACCGCGACCCCGAGACCCGGGTCGCCCTGCTGCGGGGCGCGGGCCGGGCGTTCTCGGCGGGGGGCAGCTTCGAACTGCTCGACGAGATGCTCGACGACTACGCCTCGCGCACCCGGGTGCTGCGCGAGGCCCGGGACCTGGTGTTCAACGTCATCAACTGCTCGAAGCCCGTGGTGTCCGCGATCCACGGTCCCGCGGTGGGAGCGGGGCTCGTGGCCGCGCTGCTCGCCGACGTGTCGGTGGTCGGACGCTCGGCCCGCATCATCGACGGCCACACCCGCCTCGGCGTGGCGGCCGGGGACCATGCGGCGATCTGCTGGCCGCTGCTGTGCGGCATGGCCAAGGCCAAGTACTACCTGCTCACCTGTGAGCCGCTGACGGGGGAGGAGGCCGAGCGGATCGGACTGGTGTCGCTGTGCGTGGACGACGACGAGGTCCAGGAGCGGGCCCTCGCGGTGGCGGTGCAGCTGGCGGAGGGCGCGCAGTCGGCCATCCGCTGGACCAAGCACAGCCTCAACAACTGGTACCGGGACCACTCATCGATCTTCGACGCCTCGTGGGGCCTCGAGTTCTACGGCTTCGGTGGGCCCGACGCCGCCGAGGGGCTGGCCTCGCACCGGGAGAAGCGCCCGCCGCGCTTCACGGGCCCCACCTCGGAGTGACCTTCCCCCGGTCCCGTGGCACTGCCGACGGCACAGGTGTCGTCGGCAGCACCACGGAGCCGGGATGGTGGGCAGTCGTTCAGGGGACCTGGCAGACGAGGCCGCCCACCTGGGTGGTGGTGCCGCCACCGGACACCAGCCGGGCCGACGAACCGTTGCTGCACTGCGTCGGCGGCGGTGCCGTGGGCGGTCGCCAGGCGTACGTCCCCTCGGCCGTGACGCTGAAGGTGGCCTGGTTGACCGTCAGCTTGGCCCGCGCCCGACGAACCTGGCCCAGACTGTCGGTCCCGAGCGAGAACGACTCGAGCGGGGCCCGCACCGCGCTGTTGTTGGTTCCGTCGATGATCGACGTCGCCACCACCTGGCCCGTCAGGTCGTCGCGTACCTCCCACGTGTAGGTGGTGGGGAGGTTGGTGTTGACGTTGACCATGTTCGAAGGGAAGAAGCGCAGCGCCGGTGCCTCGAACTGCTGGTTCGGGCTGATGGCGATCCCGATCCTCGGCCCGGGCCTCAGGTCGGCGTAGACGGCCAGGTGGCTCCCGCGCTGGGCCGACCTCACGTTGCTGATGGCCACGTCCAGGCCGGGCAGCACGCCGGTCAGGTCGGGCAGGCGGATCTTGCCGACCGCTGCGTCGAGGGCGGGCTCGATGTTGTCGTTCACCAGGAAGTTCGCGATGTCGGTCAGGGAGGTGCTCGAGAGGCCGAATGTGGGCAGACCGGCCCCGCCGCCGCCCCGTCCGCACAGGAAGTAGCTGGCGGCGTAGGCCTTGACGTAGTCGGCCTGACACCCGGAGACGAGTTGCAGGTCCACCAGTGGCGAGCTGATGGTCGGGTCGAGGTGCGACTCCGCAGCGTCCCAACCCACACCGAATCGGGCCGACGCGTTCACCGAGAAGGTGATGGGCGGGGTGCCCGGTGCGGTGGTGACGTCGAGGCGGAGGTCGGGGACCACGAGCTGCGAGAGCCCTTGGCTGGGAATGGTCGCGTTGCCCTGGCACCCTGCCGGGTCACCGCACACCACCGGCTCTGGTGTGGGAAGGCCCAGCATCACCGGGGCGACCTCGGGGCGTGCGCCCAGTCCGAGCGGCCCGAACTGGAGACCCTGGTGGTCGAGCAGCCCGTTCGTGGTGCGGGTGGTGCTCGTGCCCTGCGTCAGGTGGCGGAGGGCGAGGTTCACCTGGCGCGGATCCACCACCACGCCGAAGCCGGCCACCTGTCCCTGTGCGTCGCGGTGGGAGGTGACCACGTCCTCCATCGACGCGTACCGCGGCGGCGAGTAGACGTTGCGGAACCGACCACCGAGCGGTGCGCCGAACACGTCCCCGAGGGAGTTGAGCAGTGCGGCGTCGCCGGTGACCTCGAGTCCGCCCTTGCCGATCAGGCTCTGGTCGGGCGTGCAGCCGGCCGGGGCGCCGGTGGCCCGGCACCACGCGTTGTCGATGTTGGTGACCACGGGCCTCAGCCCACCGGTCTCCGGCAGGTAGGCGTTCAGGTCGAAGCCGTTGAGCAGTTCGCCGAGTGCCCCGCTCTTCGGTTGCTTGTAGGCGTTCGGGCAGGTGAAGCCGCCCCTGATGAGGGAGGGGTCGTCGCCCGGCTGCGGCGCGCGGGGGTTGAAGGCGCACTGGTCGGGATCGACAGCCACGCCGGCGGCGATACCCTCCTCGATGCCCCTGTTGACCTTGCCGTAGAAGACCGGCCCGAGCAGTCGGGCGAGGACGCAGATCGGGTTGAACCAGCCGAGGGTGCTCAGGGTCATGTCGACGTTCGCATCGCTCCTTGTCAGCGCCCGCAGCGTGGCGGCCGGGGAATCGCCCGACGAGTCGGCCCATGCCCATGCGTTGACGTTGGCGTCGATCCGGGCCGACAGGAAGTTGTTGCAGGCCACGCCGAACAACTGCACGTTGAGCCCGGCAGCGGTGCCCACGGTGAGGTCGGCACGGAGGGCGCGGTAGGCGCCGGGGGTCTCGCCGGAGGGGGCGAAGCCATCGGGGAGGTCCGTCGCCGGGTCGACGAAGCGGAGGTCGGTGGACACGTCGACCGGCGAGAGCGGGCGGGGCTGAATGTGGATGAGGCTCACGAGGTCCGAGCTGCTGATGTCGGCCCCGAGGAGGTTGGGGAGGTAGGCGAGGATGTCCTCGACCGAGAAGTCCACGAGGTCACCGCTGAGGATGTCGTTCACCTTCTCCGCCAACGTCTTCCTCACCTGGACGGCGACGGACTGCTCGAGGTCGTCGGCCTGGCCGTCGGTGTCGGTGAGGACGTTCTGCGTGCCGTCGCCGGGGTCCGCCGTGGCGCTGGCGAAGGCACCGATGGAGCGTGGGATGGCGGCGGCGGAGGTGACCGCCGGGTCGCCGACATGGATCGTGGAGCGGTCGGCGCCGGCGAAGTACTGCGGGCCGGCGGTGGCGAGGGGATCCTTGATCGGGGCCGGGTCGAGGACGGCGAACCAGTAGTCGTTCTCGACGACCTCGGCGATGACCTGAAAGCCGGGCTGACTGCGGGGGAAGGAGATCCAACCCTCGAAGTAGCCACGGTTGGTCGCCGTGTCGCCGGCGTAGCAGTAGATGCCGCCGTCCACCACGGTCGGGCGGACCTCGTCGGTGGCCGAGCCGCCGAGGGGGCGGATGCTGATGAGCGGGTACAGGGCCCTGGGGCCGAACCCCTTGGGGTCCTGCAGGTGGATGCGCACCTTCATCTGCTGGCCGGTGGCGCCCACGTTGCGGAACTCCACCCCCGGTCCCTGACCGGCCACCGGTTCCTGGCCGGTGATGACCACGCGCCCGTTCTGCAACGGCGACACCGGACTGGTGGTCGCCTGTGTGTGCACGTCGTGCTGTGGCAGGAGGAGCGTCCCGCCCGCAGTGCCCGCCGCCGGGGGCGGAGCGGTGCCCTGTCCCTGTGGCGCGCCGCACGCGCCCGAGGTGGAGGCCACGGGCACCGACTGGCCCGAGGGCGCGACCGGCTTTGCGTCCCGCTGGCCCCCGGGGGTGGGGGCGAGCCCGATCGTGCGGACGCCGCCGGCGCCGGAGCCGATCTCCGCGTTGGGGAGCACCTCTGGCCGCGTCGCGAGACCGCGCTGGAGCGAGGCCGTCTCCTGGCGCAGACGGTCGCCCAGCGCGGCCCGGCTGGTCGAGGTGGCGAAGCCCTGCACGAGCGAGTCGACGTAGGCCCTGGCATCCGCCGGGACGTCGGCCTGGAACTCGGCCGTCGCCGCTGCGGCCTCGATGATCGGCTTCAGTCGAAGCAACTTGTCCTGCAGGAGCGTGTCGCTCATCACCGCGATGTCGGTGGGCTCCGGCGGCGACGTGGGCGCCGCCGGGGGCGTGCACGCCGGCAGCAGGGCCGCTGCGGTAGCGAGTGCGACCAGAGCTGTCGCCAGCCGCCGCCGCACATTG
>CAIPVR010000220.1 GCA_903868545.1 uncultured Actinomycetes bacterium | reverse complement strand
GTTGGACGCGCGCGACAGGTTCTCGTCGATGAACCGCTCGTAGTGCCCGAGGTCGAGGTCGGTCTCGCCACCGTCATCGGTGACGAACACCTCGCCGTGCTCGAAGGGGTTCATCGTCCCCGGGTCGACGTTGATGTACGGGTCGAGCTTCTGCATCGTGACCCGGAGGCCCCGGGCCTTCAGCAGCCGGCCCAGCGAGGAGGCCGTGAGCCCCTTGCCGAGGCTGGATGCAACGCCGCCGGTGACGAAGATGTGCTTGGCCACTGCCGCTCCTGCTCGTCCGCTCCGGTCACGCTAGCGCGCCCCCCGGCAGGGTCCGCGCACGGCGCGGACCTCAGGCCGGGAGCCGCCCGAGCCGGTCGAACCAGCGCAGCGGGGGCACCCGCTCGATCACGGTGCTGAACGACACCACCTCGCTCAGGAGGTTCAGGGCCACGAGCACTCCGAGCAGCACCCAACGGGCCAGGTCACCCGGGAAGGCCGAGAGCGCGCCCAGCCCCACCAGCGCCCCCAGCGGGTTCGCCCCGGCGTCCCCGAGCATGACGCGCTCGCGCAGGTCGTCGGGCAGCAGCCCGAGCGCCGCACCCACGCCGACGCCGGGCCCGGCCAGCGTGGGCGAGCGCGACACCAGCGCCACACCGAGGAAGACCACGGCGGCGGCCTTCACCGCACGCCCGGGTGCCCGGTCGAGGAGGTTGGCGGTGTTCGCGGCGAGGGCGACCACCGCGCCGTCGCGCAGTGCCCCGACCACGGTGTCGTCGCCCCGGGCCAGGGCCTGGGCCACCACCACCCCGAGGGCGGCTCCGCCGACCAGCTTGATCATTCCGCTCGTGAGGTGGCCCCGGGCGAGCTCGTGGAGGTGGCCCCGGAACCCTCCGGACTGGCCCTCTCCCGCCACGTCGTCGAGCAGGCCCAGCAGGCCGAAGCCCGTCGCCGCGGCCACTGCCGGACCGATGAGCTGGTCCCACGCCGGCGCCGTCCGGGTCAGGAGGAGCATGATCCGGCTGAAACCCGCGAGCAGGACCATCGTGACGGGGATCATCAACCCGACCGACGTCACCACCGGAGCGCCGCGGTAGTTGGTCCGCACCAACGACGGGGCCTCGAACGCGGAGCGGGCGGCCACCCACAGCGTGGCGCACACCACTGCGCCCACCACCACGGCGATGGCGGTGTCGATCACCGGGCGGCCCTCTCCGCCGGCCCGTCCGCGGACGCGCCCGCCGACCCGTCCGCCGGGTCGACCTCGGCACCGTTCGTGGCACCGCCCGCGGACGCGTCCGGCGGTGCGGGGCCGGTGTCGCCGAAGGACTCGAGCACGAGGTACCCGGTGTACGGCAGCGCGACGGTCAGCATCATCGCCGGAATGGCCACACCGGAGTCGTTCAGGCCCCAGGCCAGCACCCCGAGCACCAGGCCCGAGAGGCCGAACGCTCGGAAGCCGGGATGACGCTCCTGCACCAACCGCAGGCCGGGGCTCGGCCGCCAGTGCAGGTAGGCGAGGAACAACAGCGCGACCGGGATGACCACCGTCCACAGGGTGGAGGTCAGCACCGACAGGTTCGCCCCCAGCTTCCGCTGCAGGATCATCAGCGCCCCGCCGTCGAGCACCTGCTGGGCGAACCGTCCGAGGTGGCTTCGCGAGGCGGCGGGCCGGCTCAGGTCGATCGACGCGAACACCGTGAGCACCGCGATCGTGGCGGCGCCGACGACGACAGCCGTGCGCCAGCGGATGCGTCGACCGGTGAGGACCAGCGCTGCCACCGCGAACGCCGGGACGAGGGCCAGGACGCCACCCACGTCGGAGCCCAGCTGCGGGGCGCCGTCGATCACGACCACGACCACGGCCGCGCCGGCCAACGCGGT
>CAIPVR010000219.1 GCA_903868545.1 uncultured Actinomycetes bacterium | reverse complement strand
GCAGCGAGAACGTCCGCCAGATCCCGTGGTCCTCCGACGAACGGCCCCGCCTGTATGGCCGCCGCGCCGACTCGGAGGCGATCAACCGCATCATCGAGGACCACCTGCCCCTGAAGCGGGCCCGGAGCTTCGGGGCACAGGCCCAGCTCCACAACCTGATCTCCCACCAGCTCGTGGTGAACTCCCTCGGCCGCTACCGGTGCCGCAAGCGCCTCCCGCGCGCCGAGCGCCTCGCCGCCTGACCGGCACACCGGCCCGTCAACCCGGCGCCCTCGGCGTCGCCGCGGCCCCAGACGAGCGCAACAGCCCCCGACCGGAGCTCCGCGGCCCCCGAGTACGCTTCACCCCCTGAGAGGCACGGCACCGACCACCGGGCTCGGGTTCGTTCCCGGGTTCGTTCCCGCGTTGGTTCCATGCCCCCGCCCACGTAGCTCAGGGGATAGAGCGTCGGTTTCCTAAACCGTGCGTCGCAGGTTCGAATCCTGCCGTGGGCGCCAGTGCGTGTGCCGACGAGCACACCGGACATCCCTGACATAGGTTTCGGGAATGAGCTGGAACCTCGCCGACCTGTTCGAGTCCGTCGTGGATGTCATCCCCGACCGCACGGCCGTGGTGGTGCCCAACGCCCCGGGCGGGCGACGCTCCATCACCTTCGCCGAGTTCGAGCAGCGGGCCAACCGCCTCGCCCACGTCCTCGCCGAGGGCGGCGTGCGGCCCGGCGACAAGGTCGGCGTCTACGGCTACAACACCAACGAGTGGGCCGAGGCCCAGTGGGCGGCGTGGAAACTGCGGGCCGTCCCCGTCAACGTGAACTACCGCTACGTCGAGGGTGAGCTGCGCTACCTGTTCGACAACGCCGACCTCGTTGCGGTGGTCCACGGCGCCGAGTTCTCCCAGCGGATCGCGGCGGTGCGCGACGACTGCCCGCTCCTGCAGACCTGCGTGGCCTGGGAGGACGCATCGGCCGCCGACATCTCCGTGTGCGGGGCGCTCGACTACGAGACGGCGCTGGCAGGGGCGTCGGCGGACCGGGACTTCGAGGCCCGCAGCGACGACGACCTCTACATGCTCTACACCGGCGGCACCACCGGCATGCCCAAGGGTGTGATGTGGCGCCACGAGGACTTCTTCAAGGCGACCGTCGGGCCGATGCTCACCGTCCTCGCCGACCCGATCGAGCGGCCCGAGGAAGTGGCCGGGCGGGCCCCGACGAACAACCCGATGATCGGCTTCCCGCTCGCCCCGCTCATGCACGGCGCCGCGCAGTGGTCGTCGATCCAGAGTGCCCTGGGCGGCAACGTGATGGTGCTCAGCGCCGCCCGGCGGATGGACCCGGTCGAGGTGTGGGGCATCGTGGCCGGCGAGGGGGCCCAGGTGCTCAACCTGGTGGGCGACGCCCAGGCCCGTCCGCTCGCGGACGCCCTCGAGCACCTCGTCGACGAGGTCGACCTGTCCGGCATGTTCCTCATCAGCTCCGGCGGCGCCATCCTGTCACCGGCGGTCAAGGCGAAGTACGCCGAACTCCTCCCCCACGTGATCCTGCTCGACGCGCTCGGCGCGTCCGAGACCGGCTTCCAGGGCTCGAACGCCGGCAGCGACGCCCAGGGCCGCCCGCAGTTCGCCTTCGGCGACCACACGATCGTGATCGACGACGAGGGCAACCCCACCACGCCGGGCGACGGCGTGATCGGCCGACTGGCCCGCCGGGGCCACATCCCCTTGGGCTACTACAAGGACGAGGCGAAGACCGAGGAGACCTTCCCGACCATCAACGGTCAGCGGTGGGTGATCCCCGGCGACATGGCGATCACCGAGGCGGACGGCAAGATCACCCTGCTCGGTCGTGGCTCGGTCAGCATCAACTCGGGCGGCGAGAAGATCTTCCCCGAGGAGGTGGAACTCGTCATCAAGGGCCACCCGGAGATCTTCGACGCCGTGGTGGTGGGCGTGCCCGACGAGCGCTGGGGCGAGCGGGTCACCGCCGTCGTGGTCGTCCGTGGCGAGGTGCGGCCGACCGTGGAGGAGCTCCACGACTTCGCGGCCGAACTGATCGCCTCGTACAAGCTACCCAAGGCGCTCGTCTTCGTCGACGAGATGGTCCGGTCGCCGTCGGGCAAGGCCGACTACCGGTGGGCCAAGGCGCAGGCGGCGGCCGCCGGCTGAGTCGCTCCGGCGTCCGGGCGCGACGGCGAGGCAACGTCACGACCTGCGTGGCACGTCGCCCGGCGGTCCCCGGGGTCACACGTCGAGGAGCGACCCGAGCGCCTGCAGCCGCTCCCGCTCGACGCGGAACCACGCCCAGCGCCCCCGCTTCTCCCGGGTGAGGAAGCCGGCGTCGACGAGGACCGACAGGTGGTGCGACACCGTCGGCTGGGACCGCCCGAGGGGCTCGGTGAGGTCGCACGCGCAGGCCTCACCGCCCTCGGCGGCCGCGATCATCGACAGCAGGCGGAGCCGGGCCGGGTCCGCCAGGACCTTGAGCGACTCGGCGAGTTCCACCGCGGCGGCCTCGTCCAGCACGGAGGACGTGAGCGGCGCGCAGCACTCCCGGACGGCGGTCGTACCCACTCTCGCTCCCACGGCTACCTCCCCGGTCGGCCCGACGGTCGTGTCGGCCCTCTCAGATATTGACATACATCGATGCATCGCTAGGATGGACACATCGACCGCCGTCCATGAGTCTGCCACCCAGGAGTCCCGATGTCCCGTGTCCAGCTCGCCCTCAACGTGACCGACGTCGACCGAGCGGTCGACTTCTACGAGAAGCTCTTCGCCACCCCGGTCGCCAAGCGCCGGCCCGGCTACGCCAACTTCGAGATCGTCGAGCCGCCCCTCAAGCTCGTGCTCATCGAAGCGGCGGAGGGCGGCACCCTCAACCACCTCGGCGTGGAGACCACCGACGCCGCCGAGGTCGCCGCCGCCGAGGCCCGCCTCGCCGGCGAAGGGCTCGAGACCACCGGCGTGGACGACACGGTGTGCTGCTACGCCACCAAGACCGAGACCTGGGTGACCGACCCCGACGGCGCACCATGGGAGTGGTACGTCAAGACCGGTGACGCAGAGCAGATGTCCAACACCGTGGTCACCGACGGCGGCACGTGCTGTGCCCCCGCCGCCGAGCCCGTGTCGCTGGGCGCCCCGGCCGAACCCGCCGGCGGCTGCTGCTGACCGGCGGCCGCGGTCGGCACCTCCGGGTGGGATGCTGAACCGGTGAGCGACCTCCGACCCTTCGACGACACCCGCTACGTGGCCCTGACCACCTTCCGGCGCTCCGGTGATCCGGTCACCACTGCGGTGTGGGTGGTCACCCACGACGGCGGCTACGCCTGCACCACCGGCGCCACCTCCGGGAAGGTGAAGCGGCTGCGCCACACCGCCCGCGTGGAGCTCGCCGTCTGCGACGTGCGGGGCCGGGTGGCCGAGGGCGCACAGCGGTTCACCGGCACGGCCCGGGTGGTGGACGACCCGGAGGAGTACGCGAGCATCCACGCCGCGGTCACCCGGCGCTACGGGATCCAGGCCCGACTGCTCGTCGTGTGGTCGCGCATCGGTCGCCTGCTCGGCCGGTCGGCCGCCGAGTCCGCGGTGGCCTGGTCCGTCGACGGCCCGGCGTGACCGGGCACCCGGATACGGTCCGGGGATGCTGAGCGAACTGGTCGGTCGGGTCCACGCCGGGGAGGTCTCCGCCCCGGAGCTGGTGGAGGAGAGCCTCCGCCGCATCGACGCCGCAGGGGCCCTCAACGCAGTGGTCCGAGTGGAGGCCGAGACGGCGAGGCGCGACGCCGCCGCGCACGACGGCACCGGCCCGCTCGCCGGACTGCCGCTGCTGGTGAAGGACATGGCGCGCTGCCGCGGCTCGGTCACCACGATGGGGTCCCGCATCTACGCGGATGCGCCGCCCGACGAGGTGGACGACGCAGTCGTCGCCCGGATGCGGGCCGCCGGGGCCGTGGTGGTGGGCCGGACCAACAGCCCCGAGTTCGGCCACGCACCCTTCAGCGCCAACGGGCTCTTCGGCGCCACCGTCAACCCGTGGAACCCGACGCGGTCGCCCGGCGGCTCCAGCGGCGGGTCGGCCGCCGCGCTCGCTGCGGGGCTGGCACCGCTGGCCACCACGTCCGACGGCGGCGGCAGCGTGCGCATCCCGGCCGCGCTCTGCGGCCTCGTGGGGCTCAAGCCGACGATGGGCGCGGTGGGCCGCAACGTGCTGCCCCGCTGGGTGGAGTTCTCCACGCAGGGCGTCACCGCCGCGACCGTGGCCGACGTGGTCCTCCAGGCCCGAGTGGTGTTCGGTCCCGCGGCCGGCGACTGGACGTCGTTGCCCGCCGGCTCGATCGACCCCACCCCCCGGCGGCCCTCGCGCGTGCTGGCGTGCCGCACCTTCCGTGCCGACGTCGACCCGGTCGTGGAGGCCGCCTACGAGGCGTCGCTCGAGGCGCTCGCCGCAGAGGGCCTCGAGGTGGAGCGGGTGGCCGCGCCGTCGGACCCCTCGGCGGTGATGGACTGGTTCGTGATGGCCACCGCCGAGCTCGCGCAGAGCCTGGCCGACGTGCGCGACCGGTGGGACGAACTCGACCACTCCACCCACGAGATGGTGCGGTTCGGCGCCGGCGTCACCGCCGCCGACTACCTGGCGGCCCAGCGCCGCCGCCACGAACTGGGGGCCCGGATCGACGCGCTGGTGGGCGCGGACGCCGTGCTCGCCCTGCCCACGTTGAACGTGCAGGCCTGGGGACCGGAGGGTCCCACGCCGGATCACGCGGGCGCCGTGGAACACGATCCGACCATCGCCACCAACACCCCGGAGCTGAACGCCACGGGCCATCCTGCCGCGTCGGTGCCGATGGGACTCGACGACGCAGGCGTGCCGATGGGACTGCAGGTCGTGGCGCCCCGGTTCGGCGACGGCCTCGCCCTCGGCGTGGCCGAGGCGCTCGAACGGGCCCGGCCCTGGCCCCTCACCGCCCCCGGCCACACCCCCTTCGGGGAATAGGGGTCCTCAGGTCGCTCTCGGCACCTCCAACCGCCGAGAACTCCCGGCGACACCGGGCGACACCGGTCACCGAAGATCCCGCGGCCGACCCAGCGCGCCGACTCAGCGCGCCGACTCAGCCGTCGGCGGTCGGCGCCCAGTCGAGATCGTCGTCGGGCTCGGGGGGCTCGCGGCGGAACAGGACGACGATCCCGAGGACCGATCCCACCGCGGCGGCCACCGCACCGCCAACGAACAGGGCCCGTTCGACGGCGCCCGGCTCGGTGGCGCAGGTCTCGGTTGCGTTCGCGTCGGGGGCGAACCCGGCGCCCTGCGTGGTGCCGTTCCACGACCGCACCTGCCCCACCCCCACCGCCGACGCGTCGAACGGCAGCGAGGCGGTGGTGCAACGGAAGCTCACCTCGGCCTGCCACACCCCGGTGGCCGCAGGGTCCGACGCCGGCTGCGTGGTGCGGAACCCGGGCGGCTGCTCCCCCACCACGAACGCGTTGGGGGCCGACGCCCCGCCCGCACCCGCCTCGCGCCGGATCCCCCAGGCGATCGATCCGCCGGCCCCGCCGGAACTCGACCGGAGGAGCCGCACCGCCCGCACGGCCGGCGCGGCGTCCTCCGGCACCAGGACCACCAGGTCGCCGGGCGCGGTGCGGGTGACGGCGATGTCGGGCGTGGCGTCCGCACATCCGAGCAGGCCGCAGATGCCGTCGCGGGCCAGCGCGGGTACGACCATGCACAGCACCCCGGCGGCCACCAGGCCGATGGCCAGCCATCCCCACCGGCGGTTGTCCGACACGGCGGGCACCGTAGCGGGCACCGGCCCGCTACGAGGGGCAGCCACCGAGCGCGGCGCACCCGGCCGCCGGGGTCAGGACGCCTGCACGGAGCGGAGCGCGAGCACCGGGCGGTCGAGGCGGCCGGGTAGCGTCACGGCCACGGCACCGTCGGCGGCCCGGGCCCACTCGAGCGACGGCTCGGTGCCGGTCCCGGCCAACCGCACCTCGGTGGTGGGGGTGGCGGCCACGGTGGGCACCGTCACCGTGCCGTCGACCGAGCCCTGCGGGCACGCGTACACCGTGCGGTCGACGGCCCAGAACCGCCAGTCGGTGCCATCGGGGCCGACCGTCTGCGCCCGGACCCACGGGCGCGCCCCCACCACCGTCGCCCCACCGGAGGCCCGCCAGTCCGAGAGCCAACGCAATCGGACCAGCTGTTCGTCGGGGATGGTCGCGTCCTCGCCGCGCGGTCCCACGTTCAGGAGCAGGTTCCCGCCCTTGGCCACCACGTCGGTGAACATGTCGAGCAGTTCCTCACGCGGCAGGAAGTGCTCGGGACCGGAGTTCCGGTTGTAGCCGAAGCTCTGGTCGATGCCCCGCACGCACTCCCACGGCTCGCTGCGCACGTCGGGGAACACCACGTACTCCGGGGTCCGGACGTCGAAGTGGGGTGGCCGCGGCGGCACCAGCCCGCGGTCGGCCCGGCTGACGCGGGCGTTGGCGGCGTCAGCGAGCCGCCGCACCACGGCGGACCGGGTGGCACCGATGAGCGGCGACCACGGCATCCAGCGGTCGTTGAGCACGCCGTCGGGCACGTCGCGGTAGTACTCCGCCATGAGCGGCCACAGCGCGGCGCCGGTGTCGGGCCAGGCGATGTCGTTCCACAGCACGCTCGGCCGGTAGCGGGCGACGAGTTCCCGGACCTGGGCCGCGGCGTAGGCGGGATACGCGCCCCTCGGCACCGCGGCGAGCAGGTCGCCGAGATTGCCGATGGGCCGGTCGTCGAAGGTCCAGTCGAGCCCGCCCGAGTAGTAGACGCCGAAGCGCATCCCCGCGCCGCGCACCGCCTCGGCCATCTCGCCCACCACGTCGCGCCGGCAGTGCCAGTTCGCGCGGTGGGGGTTGGGCACCGCCGTGGGCCACGGGCACCAGCCGTCGTGGTGCTTCGTGACGAGCACGACGTACCGGGCGCCCGTGGCGGCGAACTCGGCCGCCCACCCGTCGGGGTCCCACCCGTCGAGCGCGGCGGTCCACTCGGCCGCGAACTCCGTGACCGGCTTCGTGCCGTAGGTGGCGCGGTGATGACGGCTCACCGGGCTGTCCGGGAACCGCAGCGAGTTCTCGTACCACTCCGTGTAGGGATTGGCGGCGAGCGCGTCCCGGCGACCGGCGCCGAGCAGGTCGCCGATGTGGGAGTCAACCGGCGCCCACCCCGGCACGCTGGCGGGCGTCCAGTGCACGAAGATCCCGAGCTTCGCGTCGCGCCACCAGGCCGGCACCCGGTGGCGTCGCAGTTCCTTCAGGTCCCCCCGTGCACCCATCCCCGAATCATGCCCCACCGCCGGGAGCCACGGTCCGGGCGTTGCGGACCGGGCGCGGCCGTCTGGGAGAGTGGCGACCATGAGCAGGCGGGCGGCACCGGACGCGGTGGTGGTGGGCGCGGGCCCGAACGGTCTCGTGGCGGCGCTCACCCTCGCCCGGGCCGGCTGGTCCGTGGAGGTGCTCGAGGCGGCGCCCACCGCCGGCGGCGGCACCCGCACCGGGGAGCTCACCCTCCCGGGCTTCCGCCACGACGTGTGCTCGGCCATCCACCCGCTGGCGATCGCGTCACCGGCCCTGCGCGACCTGGGCCTGGAGCACCACGGCGTGGAGTGGATCCATCCCGACGCGCCGCTCGCCCACGTGCTGCGGCCCGACCGGTCGGTGCTGCTCGAGCGGTCCGTCGGGGCCACCGCCGGAGGCCTCGGCCCCGACGCGGACGCCTGGGAACGTCTGCTCGGCCCGCCGGTGCGCGCCGGTCTGCCGCTCGTGGACACCCTCCTCGCACCGAGATCGCTGCCCCGGTCGCTCCTCCGTTCGCCGGCGGCCCTGCCGGCCACCGTGGGCTTCGGGCTCACCGGCCTCCGGTCGGCCGCGGCGATCGGCCGGAGCCGCTTCCGCGGCGAGGAGGCGCCGGCCCTGCTCGCGGGCCTCGCTGCGCACTCGATCCTCCCGCTCGACGCGCCGGTCACCGGGGCGTTCGGCCTGCTGCTGGGCCAGCTCGCCCACCTGGTGGGCTGGCCGATGGCGCGGGGCGGCTCGCAGGCCGTGGCCGACGCGCTGGTGGCACTGCTCACCGAGGCGGGCGGCACCGTCACCTGCGACCGTCGGGTGGCGTCCCTCGACGACCTCCCGCCGTGCCGGGCGGTGTTGCTCGACGTCACCCCCCGCCAACTCCTGGCCATGGCGGGTCACCGGATCCCGCCCGCCCGGCGGCGGGCCCTGCAACGGTTCCGCCACGGCCCCGGGGTGTGCAAGGTGGACTGGGCGCTCGCCGGGCCGGTGCCGTGGCGGGACCCGGCCACCGCCCGCGCCGGCACCGTGCATCTCGGTGGCACGCTCGAGGAGGTGCGGGCGGCGGAGGACGCCGTCCATCGGGGCCGCCACGCCGAGCGGCCCTTCGTGCTCCTGGCCCAGCAGAGCCGCTTCGACCCCTCACGCGCCCCTGCGGGGCACCACACGCTCTGGGCGTACTGCCACGTGCCCCACGGCAGCGGCGTGGACGTCTCGGCCGACATCGAGTCCGTGATCGAGGCCGCCGCACCCGGCTTCCGCGACCTGGTGCTGGACCGCCACGTGATGACCGCGGTCGACGTGGAGCGCCACGACGCCAACTACGTCGGCGGCGACATCAACGGCGGCACGGCCGACCTCCGCCAGTTCCTGTTCCGGCCCACACCCTCGCTGCACCCGTGGTCCACGCCGGCGGAAGGGGTGTGGCTCTGTTCCTCCTCCACCCCGCCGGGCGGGGGCGTGCACGGCATGTGCGGCGCCGGCGCCGCCCGGGCGGTGCTCCGTCACCACCGACGCTGAGCGGTGCGGTTCAGGCCGGCGACGGGCGTGTGCCGCGCAGCAGGGAGCCCGGCAGTTCGCCGGTGTGGACGCCGTCGGCGAACGTGACCACCCCGGACTTCACGGTCAGCCGGTAGCCCTCCGCGGTCTGCATCAGCCGCCGGCCGCCGGCCGGGAGGTCGTGGACGATCCTGGGCGGGTGGCAGGCCAGGGCGCCGAGGTCGATCACGTTGAGGTCGGCGAGGTAGCCCGGGGCGACCACGCCGCGGTCGGCCCAACCCATGTGCCGAGCGTTGCGGGCCGTGTTCATGTGCACGATGCGCTCGATCGGCACCTTCTCGCCGTCGCGCCGGTCCCGGGCCCACACGGTGAGCGACGACGTGGTCATCGACGCGTCGCAGATCGCACCGCAGTGCGCGCCGGCGTCGGAGAGGCCGAAGAGCACGTTGGGCGAGGTGATCATCGAGTGGATGTCCTCGAAGTCGCCGTGGGCGAAGTTGAACAGCGGGAGGTAGAGCAGCTGGTGGCCGTCGCGTTCGAGCAGCAGGTCGTACACCAGGTCGATCGGCTCGGTGCCGGCGGCGCGGGCCTCCGCGGCGATCGAGCGGTCGGCGTGCAGTTCGTAGTCCACCGGGTCGCTCAGGCGGAACAGGACGTCGAAGCCGCCCATGATCTGGCGGAAGAGCCCGTCGGGCAGGCCCTCGAGCAGCGCCCCGTGCTCGGACACGATCCGGCGGCGGCGCTCGGGGTCGCGCAACGCGGCCACCCGCTCGGCGAGGTCGAGCTTGGAGACCTCGTCGTAGGAGGCACAGAACAGGAACGGGTTGGCCGTGGCCGTGAGGCCGATGAGCACGCCGATCGGACGGGGTGCCACCTGCGCCTTCACGTCGTGACCGGCGGCGACCATGCGGTCCACCCAGTCCATCTGGAACCGCCAGCGGTCCGGGGAGTGGTAGGCCTGCTGCATCGTGAAGCTGAGCGGCCGGCCCGAGCTGCGCACGAACCGTTCCAGCAGGTCGAGCTCCCGCTGGGCCACCTCGTCGTCGGGCGTCTGGTAGAGGTCGCTGATCAGCTGCACCACTCCGGACCCGGCGGCGCGCATGGCCTCGGCGATCGCCAGCAGCTCCGCGTCGCCCGCGGTGAGCGTGCCGATGTTCTCGCCCCCCGAGGTCCTGTGGACCTCCGTCCGCGAGGTGGCGAACCCGATCGCCCCGGCATCCAGCGCCTCCCGCACCGAGCGGGCCATCTCGGCGAGCTCGCCCTCGGTGGGCGCCTCGGTGTGGTCCGCCCCCCGCTCGCCCATCACGTAGGTGCGGAGCGCCGCGTGGGGCACGTGCACGCCCATGTCCACGGTGTGTGGCTTCGCCTCGAGCGAGTCGAGGTACTCGGGGAAGGTCTCCCAGTCCCACGTGAGTCCCTCGGCGAGCGCGGTGCCGGGGATGTCCTCCACCCCCTCGAGCAGCGAGATCAGCCAGGCGTGGCGGTCGGGGGCCGCCGGGGCGAACCCCACGCCGCAGTTGCCCATGGCGACGGTGGTGACGCCGTGTAGCGAGCTGGGCGCCATCACCGGGTCCCATGTGGCCTGGCCGTCGAAGTGGGTGTGGATGTCCACGAAGCCCGGCGTGACGAGCAGGCCCTCGGCGTCCACCTCCCGGGCGGCGGTGCCGTCGACGCGGTCGGCCACCTCGGTGATGCGCCCGTCGGTCACCGCCACGTCGGCGCGGCGGGCCGGGGCGCCGGTGCCGTCCACCACGTCGCCGTTGCGGATGATGAGGTCGGCCATCGTTCCCCCTCGGGTGCCGGTCGCGTCGGTCGCGGTCGCGCTCAGGATCCCACGCGTCCGGTCAGGCTCCCACGCGACGGTTCAGGCTGTCAGGGCGGCGACACGGTGACGGCGTCGGCGGGGCAGCTTCCACGCGGCGTCCACCGCGAGCATCACCGGGACCGCGAGCACCACCACCGCCCACCCCCACGCCGTGGGTGGGGCCTGGTCCATGGCCGAGGCGATCACCGGCACGAACAGGAACGACGCGATGACCGCCACCTCGGCCAGCACGGCCCACACGAGGTACGGGTTCGACGTCCAGCCCAGCTGCCAGGGGAAGCGCAGCGAGCTGCGGCAGATGAACGCGTTGGTGAGCTGCGCGGCCACGATCGTGGCGAACGCGGCGCCGGAGGCGGCGAGGAGCACGTGGTCGGCCGGCATCCCGTCACCCGGCCGCCAGCCGGCGCCCCAGCAGCTCACCCCGTAGGCGAGGAAGCTCAGCAGCACCTCGGTCGGTCCGAGCACCCCGAACGCCCGCCACGCCACCGTGCGGTTCAGCAGGTGGCCGCGGGCCGGTGCCCGGTCCAGCACGTCGGGGGCGGGGCGCTCGGCCCCCAGCGCCACCGCCGGCAGCGTGTCGGTGCCGATGTCGAGACCCAGCACCTGGAGCACGCCGATGATCAGCGGGAAGCGTCCACCGCTGAGGGCCCACACCACGAACGGGGCGAGCTCGGCCACGTTGTCGGTGAGGTGGTAGGTGAGGAAGCGCCGGATGTTGGCGTAGGTCGCCCGGCCGAGTTCCACGGCCCGGACGATCACCGCGAAGTCCTCGTCGAGCAGGACCAGGTCCGATGCCTCCCGGGCCACGTCGGTGCCCGTGCGGCCCATGGCCACCCCGATGTCGGCCTGTTGCAGCGCCGGGCCGTCGTTGACCCCGTCGCCGGTCATGGCCACCACGTGCCCCCGGGACTGGAGCGCCCGGGCGATGCGCAGCTTGTCCTCCGGTTCGATCCGGGCCAGCACCACCCCGTCGCGGTCCAGCAGTTCGCCGAGCTCGGCCTCCTCCTCGGGCAGGTCCTCGCCGCGGAGCACCAACTCGCCGTGGTCGAGGAGGCCGACCTGGGAGGCGATCGAGTGGGCGGTCGCCGGGTGGTCGCCGGTCACCATGGCCACGCGGATGCCGGCACGACGACAGTCGGCGAGCGCGGCGTCCACCCCGGGCCGGGGAGGGTCCTCGAGGCCGACGAGGCCGACGAGCTCCAACCCTTCCTCCACCGACCCGACCGGCGTGTCGGCGGCGGGCACGTCGGGCAGGTCACGTCGGGCCACCGCCAGCGTGCGGAGCCCACGGGCCGCGAGGCGCTCCACCTCGGCCCGGGCCGGTTCCAGGGCGGCCGGGTCGACGCACCGCTCGAACACCGAGTCCGGCGCACCCTTCACCAACAGCTCGCTCCCGCCACCGTCGGACCGGGCCACCACCACCGACATTCGTCGCCGCCGGGGATCGAACGGGTACCGACGCAGGTCGGGGCGACGGGCCCGGTCCCCGTCGGGATCGAGGCCCATGCGGACGGCCAGGGCCACCAGCGCCGCCTCCATCGTGTCGCCCACCGGCTCCCAGTCGCCGTCGGCGGCCCGCACGTCGCCGGTCGAGCACCGGGCGGCCGCCGACGCCAGCGTCACCACGGCGGCCCGCTCACCCTCCACGGCCACCTCGGCCACGGGACCGAATCCGGGGCCGTGGACCACCGCGGCGCCCCCGCCGGTCCAGGCCCGCACCGCCGTCATGCGGTTGGTGGTCAGCGTGCCGGTCTTGTCGGTGCAGATGAAGGTGACCGAGCCGAGCGTCTCCACCGACTCGAGCCGGCGGACCAGCGCACGCCGGGTCGCCAGCCGCTCCGCACCCACGGCGAGCGACAGGGTGACCGTCGGCAGCATCGCGGAGGGCACGAGCGCCACGGTCACCCCGATGCCGAAGACGAAGCCCTCAGCCAGCGACAGGCCGAGCGCCTGCGACAGCCCGAAGAAGGCGCCGCCGAGGGAGAGCGCCACCACGGCGATGATGCGCACCACCCGGTGCAGCTCGCGGGTGAGCGGACTCGTCGGCCGGCGACCGCCCCGGGTCAGGTGGGCGATGCCGGCGAGGCGGGTGCCGGCGCCCGTGGCCGTCACCAGGGCGCGCGCCTCACCCTCGACCACGAAGGTGCCGGCGTGCACGGTGTCGCCCACCAGCGCCGGCACCGGCACGCTCTCCCCGGTGAGGGTGGACGCGTCGAGCAGCAGGCCGTCGGCCCGGCCCACCCGGAGGTCGGCCGAGACCCGGTCGCCGGCCTGCAGCACGACGACGTCGCCCACCACCAGGCCTGCGGCGTCCAGCTCCAGCGGTCGGCCGTCCCTCACGACGGTGGCCCGTCTCGGCAGGAGGTCCGCGAGCTGTTCCGCGGCGCGGTCCGCCCGGTACTCCTGGGCGAAGGCGAACAGCCCGTTCGCCAGCACGACCACCACGATCGCCACCCCCAGCTGGGGCAATCCGGCCAGGAAGGCGAGCCCGGCCGCCACCCAGAGCATGGCGGCGAAGAACTCGACCAGCTGGGCCACGAGCTGACGCAGCCGCGACGGCCTCGGTGGTGGCGGCAGCACGTTGGGTCCGTCGGTCGCGAGCCGCCGGGCGGCCTCGGCCCCGGTCAGACCGGCCTGCAGCGACGCCTCCTCGGCCATACCCCTTGATCTTCACCCATGCGTCGCCGATGGGACGACATGACCCGCGCCACCGCCGCCGACCGATCGTGTGACACCTCGCGCCCGTTCACCGCGTCGCTCCCGGGCCCGCGGCGCCGCCGACCGCTGGCCGGACTCCGGTCCCTGTTCGGCCCCGGCGCCGGACGCGGCGTGCGCGCCATGACCGGTTTCGCCGACGGCCGTGCGGCGCTGGCCCGTGCCACCGGCACCTCGGGTGCTGCGGACGGGAACCTGCGGACGGGCGCGCGGCCGGCCTGAGCTCAGCCCGGGGCGGGCGGCGCCGCCACACCACCGCGCCGGGCCGCACGGCGACGCCGCCAACGCCGAAGGAGCAGCACCGCGCCGACCGCCACACCCACCACCGCGAGGAACGCGAGCACCGGCACCAGCACCGCGAGCACGGTGAGGGTGAGCGACACCGCGTCCTCGATCGCGGAGACCACGACGTTGCCGGTCCCGCCCGTGCCCACGGTGACCACCGGGCGCACCGAGGACCGCAACGCGTGGAACGAGCCACCGAGCACCATCCCCAGGGCGGCGGCCAGCCACGGGTGACTGGTGCTGAGCAGGTTCTCCTGCGCCGCCACCACCACCGCTCCCGACACCGGCGCCACCACCAGGCCCACCAGGTGCAGGCCGTGGTCGATCGCCGGGATCTTGTCGCCCACCAGGTCGAGAACGAAGAGCACGCCGAGCACCACGAGCGCCGGGGTGGAGGACAGCAGGTCGGACGAGCCGGTGAGCGACACCAGGCCGAACCGGTCGGCGAGGCCGAGGCCGAACAGCGGGATCCACGGGTTGAGCCCGGATGCCGAACCCAGCCCGATGGCGCCCAGGAGGTTGGTGAACTCGGTCAGGTGCGCACCAGGTACCGCCACGCGGCGGTGTAGAGCCCGTCGGGAGCGCACAGGTCCACCGCCGGCGCGAGGTGCGGCGGGTTGATCTCGAACGGACAGGTGGAGGCCGCGGAGGTCGCCAGACGGTTGGTGCCGCCGAAGGGCGCGGAGTTCGCGGTGACCGAGACCTCGGTGCCCGGGACGCCGACTGCGTCGGCCACCGAGCGGAACAGTCCGAGCCCCGGGTCGCCGGCGTGCCAGAAGGTGGTGACCTGCGACGGCGTCACGGCCAGCGGTCCCTCGGCGACCCATGGGGCGACGGTGTAGACGAACGGGCCGGGCGCGGCCCCCGCCGTGAAGCCGTCGTAGGTGCCGGACACGAGCCCGACCCGGCGGAGCGGGACGTACTTCGAGAGGTAGAGCGCCACGCCCGACCCCTGCGAGTGCCCGACGACCGACACGTGATCCCACCGCAGGTCGCAGGCGCCGTAGGTGGTGTCGGTCGACTCGCAGGCGCCGCCGCCGTCACGGGCCTGGAACTGCCGCCACCCCGCCGTGGGGTACAGCAACGCCAGGTAGTCGACGGCCTTGAGGAGGCGGTTCATCACCGAGTTCCCGGCGGAGGTGGTGAGGGCGGGGCTGTCGAGCGCCGGACTCCCCCGGGAGGACACGCCCTCCCCGAAGACCGTCTCGGCCCGGAACCCGCGGTGGCAGTCGGGGTCGGAGGCCGCCACCGCATCGGGGCACGCGGCGAACGTGCTCACCGGGGCCTGGTAGCGGAGTCCCAGCACGTGGAACCCGTCGGACTGCAGGGCCTTCGCCATCTCGGTGAGGGCCTGCGGGTTCCCCTGTGTGCCGTGGAACAGCACCACGAGCTCGTTGCGGGGGGTCCCCACCGCCGGCCAGGCCAGATGGGTGAACACCGGGTCGGCAGCGATCGCCGGATCGGACGCCGCCGGGTTGAGCGGAACCGACCCGCTCAACGCGCCGCCGCCCGACGGGGTGGAGCACGCGGAAGCGACGGCGGCCAGCAGGAGCAACGGCGCCACGACCCGCACGACCACGCTCCGACGCACTGTCACCGGTTCCCCCTCGACCACGGCCCCTCGAACGGCACTCAGGCTAGAGCAGATCCGCGAAGAAGTCGTTGCCCTTGTCGTCGGTGACGATGAAGGCCGGGAAGTCCTCCACCTCGATGCGCCAGATCGCCTCCATGCCCAGCTCCGGGTACTCGATCACCTCGACGTGGCGGATCGAGTCGCGGGCCAGGATCGCGGCCGGGCCGCCGATCGAGCCGAGGTAGAAGCCGCCGTGCTCGGCGCAGGCCCGGCGCACCTGCGGGGACCGGTTGCCCTTGGCCAGCGTGACGAAGCTGCCGCCGTGGCGCATGAGCAGGTCCACGTAGGAGTCCATGCGGCCCGCGGTGGTGGGACCGAAGCTGCCCGAGGGCATCCCTTCCGGGGTCTTGGCCGGGCCCGCGTAGTAGATCGGATGGTCCTTCACGTACTGCGGGAGCCCCTCACCGGCCTCGATGCGCTCCTTCAGCTTGGCGTGCGCGATGTCGCGGGCCACCACCATCGGGCCGCTCAGCGACAGGCGGGTACGGATCGGGTACTTCGACAGCTCGGCGCGGATCTCGTCCATCGGGCGGTTCAGGTCGACGCGGACGACCTCGTCGGACAGCCCGTCGTCGGTGACCTCCGGCAGGTACTTCGCCGGGTCGGTCTCGAGCTGTTCCACGAACACGCCCTCGGCGGTGATCTTGCCGAGGCTCTGGCGATCGGCCGAGCAGCTCACGCCGATGCCCACCGGGCACGACGCGCCGTGGCGGGGCAGGCGGATCACCCGCACGTCGTGACAGAAGTACTTGCCGCCGAACTGCGCGCCGATGCCGGTGGCCGCGGAGAGCTCCCAGATCTTCTGCTCGAGCTCGGGGTCGCGGATGGCGTGGCCGGTGTCGGACCCCGCGGTGGGCAGGCCGTCGAGGTAGCGGGTGGAGGCGAGCTTCACCGTCTTCAGGTTCATCTCCGCCGACGTGCCGCCGATCACCACGGCCAGGTGGTAGGGCGGGCAGGCCGCGGTGCCGAGCGTGCGGAGCTTCTCGTCGATGAACCGCAGCAGCGACTCCGGGTTCAGCAGCGCCTTGGTCTCCTGGTAGAGGAAGGTCTTGTTGGCGCTGCCGCCACCCTTGGTGATGACGAGGAAGTGGTACTCGTCGCCGTCCACCACCGACAGATCGATCTGGGCCGGCAGGTTCGTGCCGGTGTTCACCTCGTCGTACATGGTGAGCGGCGAGACCTGGGAGTACCGCAGGTTGGTGCCGGTGTAGGTGCGGAACACGCCGCGGGCGAGGGCCTCCTCGTCGCCGCCGGGTGTGCCGTCGGAGGAGTGGGTCCAGACCTGCTGGCCCTTCTTGCCCATGATGATGGCGGTGCCGGTGTCCTGGCAGGACGGCAGCACCATCCCGGCGCTCACGTTCGCGTTCTGGAGCAGCGTGCGGGCCACGAAGTGGTCGTTCGGGGTGGCCTCCGGGTCCTCGAGGATCTTCCGGAGCTGCGCGAGGTGACCGGGCCGGAACAGGTGCGAGATGTCGCGGACGGCCTCCGCCGCGAGCACGGTCAGGGCCTCCCGGTCGACCTCCAGGACGCGGTGCCCGCGGTACTCCCCCACGGTGACGAAGTCGTCGGTGACCTTGCGGTAGGGGGTGTCGCCCTTGGCGAGCGGGAACATCTCCTGGAACCGGAACTCGACCATGGGCCCACCCTACGTCCGGGCCCCGACGGGCTCCGAACGGGGGGCGACGGTCAGTCCCGGTCGGCGTCGTCGCCCTGCGTGAGCACCGACCGCTGCTCCGAGGTGAGGGCGAACGCCCGCTCCAGCAGCGGTCCCGCAGGCTTGCGCCGCCGGGTCGGGCGCTCCTGCGGCACGGGGGAGGCCACGGCGGCCGCCGGCTCGACGGATGGGGCCGCGACCTCGGGCGTTGCCGCAGGCTCGGGCGCTGCCGCCGGCTCGACGGGCGCTGCCGCCGGCTCGACGGGCGCTGCCGCCGGCTCGACGGGCGCTGACACCGGCTCGACGGGCGCTGCCGCCGGCTCGACGGACGGGGCCGCGACCTCGGAACGAGGACCCGGCTCGACCAGTTCGTCGGGCTCGCGTCGGTCGATCACCGTCCAGCCGCGCGGCACGGTGAGCCGCTCGACGTGGAACGCGCAGAGCTCCTGGACCGGTGCGGCGTGCTGCGGGAGCGCCTCGAGCCAGAGGCGGCACTGCACGGCGTCGTAGGCCAGACGCGCGACGGCGGGGCGGTCGCACCCCGGGCGCATGCAACGTCGGCTCATGCCGGCAGGCTACCGCCGCCGCCGGGCGGCCCCACGGGTCGCACCTCCACGGCCGTGACCCGGACACGGTCGAGCCCCGCCAGGTCCAGTGCGAGCGCGGCAGCAGCCCGGTCCTCCGACGGGGAGCCCCCGGCCACCACCACGTGCAGCACCGAGGCACGGTCACCGAGCACGTCGCGGGCCACCTGCACCGCCCGGGCCCGCGCGGCGTCCACCGGATCGGCGGCATCGACCGACCCGCTGTCGGCCACCACCACGGTGGCGCCGGGGCCGAGCAGGGCGGCGGCCGCCTCCAGCAACCACAACGGGCCCGACACCTCGCGCCGGTACCGGTCGTCGAGCTCGCGGGCGGTCGGCCCCGCCGGGACGTCACCCACCGACGGGACGGACCCCACGGACGTCTGCACGAGCAGGTCGATGCGCAGGCCGGCCCGGCGGAGGAACCCGGTGGCGTCGAGCACGTCGTCGGGGCGGGAGAGGTCGCAGCGCAGCACCATCGCATCGGGGTCGTCGCCGACCACGGAACGGACGGCGCCGGCGTCGTCGTCGAGGAGGCACACCCTCGCGCCCCTCGCCCGCAGGGCCGCGGTGAATGCCGTGCCGAGCGGCGAGGCGGCCCCCACCACCAGGGCGGTCGACGGCCCTCCCACCGGTGCGACGCGGGGGACGGGCTCGGGAGCGGCGCCCGGGGCCACGGTGGGGGCACCGACGACGTGATGCCCGTCGGCCGCCGCGGGATCGTCGGCGGGGCGCACCGTCGGGGCGGTGAACGGCACGGTCGCGCCCGACGGGGGCCCGAGCCGTGACCGGACGAGCGGCTCGCCCACGGGCAGGCCACCGACGTCGGGGCGCGGCGAGCCGGACGCGCCGACGTCGTCGCCCTCGTTCGCCCACATGTCGCGCCACCTCCGTCCCTCCCTCTCCTGCAGAAGGCTACGGACGATCCACCTCCACCACCAGCGGGCGGTGGTCACTCGCCCGGACGTCCGGCACCCGCCCCCTCCCCGGAGCCGCCCCGCGGAGGGCGATCCAGTCGATGCGCCGCACCGGCCGGGTGGCGGGGAACGTGGGCGGACCCTCCACGGCGACGAAGCCGAACTCCGCCAGCACCGGGTCCACCTCCGGCGGCTCCAGGTTGAGGTCGCCGAGCAACGCCCAGGGCCCCGGCCGTTCGGCCAGGCGCTGCAGGACCCACGGGAGCTGCTCCCGGGCCACGTCGGTGCGGCCGCGGCGGGGAGCCTGCAGGTGGGTCAGCCCCACGCTCAACGCGACGCCGCGCACCAGCACCCGGGCCAGGGTCAGGACCCGGGGCTCGCCCGCCCCGGGGAGGGCCAGGTCCTCCACCTGGGCGAGCTCGCCGCGCACCACCAGGGCGTTGCCGTAGTTGCCGCCGTCGAGCGGGATGGCCGGCGCGAAGTGCACCACGCGGCCGGGCACGGCGTCCGCCGCCACCGCGGCCAGGTCGACCCCACCCGAACGGGGCACCGCCACGTCCACCTCCTGCAGGCCGAGTACGTCCGCGTCGAGTTCCGCGACGGCGGCGCCGAGTGCGGAGGGGTCCGAGGACCGCGCGCCCGGGGGCCGGGCGTGGCGGATGTTGAAGGTGGCGAGTCGCAACACCACGCACCCCAGTGTCGCCGACGGATGGGCCGGACGACCCATCCGGAAGGTCCGTCGGAATCTACGGTCGGGGCCCCGGGATGCCGAAGAGCGTGTGAACGCTCGAGAAAGGCATCCAAGTGACGTCGACGCCTCGCAGACGAACCGCGGTGGGCGCCGTGCTCGCGCTGAGCGCGGCACTGGTGCTGGCCGGCGCGCCCTCGGGGGCGGCAGCGGCG
>CAIPVR010000218.1 GCA_903868545.1 uncultured Actinomycetes bacterium | reverse complement strand
GGAACGCCGCGGAGCGTGAGCGACCCGCTGGGCCGCATGAGCCGGCGCCAGATGCTCGCGGCGCTCGGGTTCGGCGCCGGTGCGGTGGTGGTGGCCGGCTGCACGGTGAACCCCCCGCCCGACCGGCCGCGGCCCACTCCGGGCGCTCCGGCCACCGGGCCCTTCCCCGACGGAGTGAAGGCCGGGGACCCGGCCCCCGACGGGACGCTGATCTGGACCCGGGTGCGCCCGCCCGCCGGTGGCGCCGACGTGGCCGTGCTCTGGTCGGTGGGCACCGACCCCACGCTCGACACGGTGGCCGCGGGCGGGTTGGCGCTGGCCACGGCCGCCGACGGCCATTCGGTCACCGTGCCCGTCACCGGCCTGCAGCCCGACCGCTGGTACTGGTACCGCTTCGAGGTCGACGGTGTGGCCGGGCCCGTCGGGCGGTTGCGCACGGCGCCCGCGCCCGGCGCACCGGTGGACCACCTGCGGTTCGCGTTCTGCGGCGACCAGCAGCTCAACGACAGCTGGTTCGTGGCGCACGAGGCCATCGCCGCCGAGCCCGGCCTCGACTTCGTGGCCCACCTCGGCGACTACGTGTACGTGAACGACGTGGCCACGCTCACCCTCGACGACTACCGCGGGGTGTACCGCCGGTGGAACCAACGCCCCGAGCTGCGCGCCCTGCACGCCGCGCTGCCGTTCGTGTCCACCTGGAGCGACGGCGAGTTCTACAACGGTGTCGACCGCACGGGCCCGGCCCCCCGGCTGGCCAACGCACGGAAGGCCTGGTTCGAGAACTTCCCGGTCGCCGGCGCGGGCCCCGACCGCCAGATCTACCGGTCGTTCGCCTGGGGCGCCCTGGCCGACTGGTTCGTGCTCGACGACCGCACGCTGCGCGACCCGTCGGTCGACGGGGTGAACCGCATCGACCCGCCCGGCAGCGCCGTGTACGACCCCACCCGTACCTCGCTCGGCACCGAGCAGTTCGCATGGCTCACCGCCGGGCTCACCGGATCCGACGCCACGTGGCGGGTGGTGGCCGAGGACTACCCGATCGCGCCGTGGAAGCTCCTGAACCTGGAGTTCCTCCGGCCGTTCCGTCCCGACCTCCCGCCCGACGCCGGGCTCTACATCCCGGCCGAGACGTGGGACCAGTACATGGCCCAGCGCCAGGACCTGCTCGACGCCATGGCCGCCGCCGGGGTCACCGACACGATCTTCTGCGCGGCGGAGACCCACATCTCGCTCGTGTCGGACCTGCGCCAGCGGCTCGGCGACGGCGGCTCCCCCGTGTTCGCGGCCGACTTCACCGCCCCGTCGCTCACCGCGGACCCCGACGTGCGGAGGGCCTACCTGCCGGACCTCCCCACGGACGTGGCCGAGGGCGTGCTCAACCTGGCGGAGCGGTTCATCATCGGCCAGAACCCCGCCACGATGCGCTACATGAACTTCGTGGACCAGGGCTACTGCGTGGTCGACGTCGACCCGGAGCGCATCGAGGTGACCTACCGGTTCATCGACACCTTCGACCCCGACGCCCGCGCCTACGACGGCGCCAGGTTCCGGGTCACCAAGGGCGGCGGTCCCATGACCCCGCTGGCGGTCGAGCGGCCGCGCGGGTCCGTCGGCCCCTGACGGGTGGCGCCCCCGCCCCACCTCACGGTGGTGGTGCCGGCCCACAACGAGTCGGCCCTTCTGCCGGGCTGCCTGGACTCGGTGGCGCGCGCCGCGGCGAGGGCCCGGGTGCACGCCGAGGTGGTGGTCGTGGCCAACCGCTGCACCGACGACACCGCCGCCGTCGCCGTGGCGGCCGGCGCCCGGGTGGTGGAGGACGACCGGCGCAACCTGTCGGCGGTGCGCAACGCCGGCATCGCCGCCGCGCGCGGGACCGTGGTGGTGACCGTCGACGCCGACTGCCGGGTCCACCCCGACACGCTGCGACTGGCGGCGGGGTTCCTCGCCGGGGGCGGACACGTGGGGGGTGCGGTCCGAGTGCGGCCGGAACGGCGCTCGGCGGGCATCCTCGCCAGCTACGCCGTCGTGGACCTGCTCACGGCGGTCACCGGCCTCGGCGGCGGGGTCTTCTGGGCGGGCCGCCGCGACCTCGAGGCCATCGGCGGCTTCGACGAGTCGCTGCTCGTCGCAGAGGACCTGGACCTCGCACGCCGCCTGCGACGGCACGGTCGCCGGAGCGGGCGACGCTTCACCGTGCTCCGCAGCTGCCCCGTCGTGGCCTCGTGCCGCAAGTTCGACCACTACGGCGACTGGCACATGTTCGGCCTCGCCCGGGACCTCCGGGCCGTGCGGGCCTCGGCCGGCGGGCGCGACACCACGTGGGTGGACGAGTACTTCTTCGACTTCAACGGGTGAGCGATCGCGGCCAGACTGGTTGCATGGCGAAGATCATCGAGGTCCACACCCGCACGAACGACGAGTCGGCGGCCCACCGGTTGGCGACCGTGGCCGCCGAGCGATGCCAGGCCGCCTGCGTGCACGTCCGGGGCCCCGAGACCTCCCGGTTCCGCTGGGAGGGTCGGGAGGTCACCGACACCGAGTGGCAGGTGGTGGCGGTGACCACGCCGGACCGACGGGCCGACGTGGTCGCGACGTTCGAGGAGATCCACACCTACGAGCTGCCCGCGATCACCTGGCAGAAGGTGCGCACCACCGAGCGCTTCGCCGAGTGGGTGGCCGCCGAGACCCGGTCCGGGTGACCCACGGAGTCGGCACCACGGACCCCGCGCGGGAGGATGTGACCGTGCGACCCCACCCCGACACCCCCTCCGACGCCGGCCCCGGCCTCCTGCACGTGGATGCCGGTGGCTGGGGGCTCACCTGGGCCGCCGACGGCGACGGGCGGATGCACCAGGTCGGCCTCGGCCCCGACGGCCACCTGGCGGCCGCCGAGGTGGATCCGGTCTGGTACCCGGACGCCCATCCCACCCTCGGCGGACCCGACCCCTTCCGGCCCCCGGCGCTGCGCATCACCCACGCCGACGGGACCCTCACCACCCGCCTCCGCGCCGAACGCGTCGACCGCGAGCCGGTCGACCACGACGGCACCGACGACCCGCTCGACGAGGTGGTCACCCTCCACACCGTCGACGACCTCCTCCCGCTGCGGGTGCGCTTCCGGTTCCGCACCCACCGGGCCTCCGGCGTGCTCGAGCAGTGGATCGAGGTGGACCACGACGAGGACGGTCCGGTCATCCTGTGGGACTACGACTCGCTCGCACCGGCGCTGCTCGTCGGCCCCGACGCCCGGGTGGTGCAGTTCGGTGGTTCCGGGTGGGCCGACGAGTGGGCGTGGACCTCCGAGTCGCTCACACCGGGGACGAAGGTGCTCGACTCCCTCGGCGGGATCCAGCCCCACCTCCAGCGCTCGCCGTGTCTGCTCGTGGAACCCCACGGCCCGGCCGGTGAGGACCACGGTGCCGTGCTGGGCCTCTCCGTCGCCTGGGGCGGCAACGTCCGCTTCGCCCTCGACGTGCGGCCCCGCTCCGGTCAGGACGGCCGCGACCTGCGGCTCCGCGCCGGGGCCAACCCCCTCGGGGCGCACTACGTGCTCGACCCGGGGACGACGTTCGTCACCCCGACGGTGGCGTGGACGTGGTCCGACCGCGGCCGCCACGGGGTGAGCGACCGCTTCCACCGCTGGACCCGCGCCCGCGTCCTGCGCGACCCGGACCGGACCCGCGCAGTGGTGGCCAACAACTGGGAGGCCACCTTCTTCGACTTCGACGAGGAGCGCATCACCGGGCTCATCCGCCGCAGCGCGGACGTGGGCGCCGAGGTGTTCCTCCTCGACGACGGCTGGTTCGGTACCAGCCACCCGCGTGACGACGACGACGCCGGCCTCGGCGACTGGGACGTCGACCGGCGGAAGCTGCCGGGTGGGCTCACCGCGCTCACCGATGCGGCGGGCGACGCCGGTATCCGCTTCGGCATCTGGGTGGAACCGGAGATGGTGAACCCGGCGAGCGAGCTCTACACCGAGCATCCCGACTGGGTGATCCGCGACCGGCGCGAACCGCGCGAACACCGCAACCAGCTCGCCCTCGACCCCCTCCGCCCCGAGGTCCGCGACTTCGAGGTGGGCGTGGTCGACCGCACCCTGGCCGCGGCGCCCGCCACCTCGTACGTGAAGTGGGACGCCAACCGGCCCGTGACCGACCCGGGCACCGAGGCCCTGGCCACCGACCGACGGTCGAACGCCTGGGTGGACTGGGTGCACGCCACGTGGTCGGTCATGGAACGGGTGGCCTCGGCACACCCCGACGTGGAACTGATGCTGTGCGCGTCCGGCGGCGGCCGCACCGACCACGGCACCCTGCGGTGGTTCCACGAGTTCTGGACCTCCGACAACACCGACCCGGTGACGCGGGTACGCATGCAGTGGGCGTGCCAGCACTTCTTCCCCGCCTCCGCCACGGCGGCCCACGTCACCCGCTGGGGCGGGCGACCGCTCCCCTTCGCCTGCGCGGTCGCGCTGTCGGGTCGCTTCGGCATCGACCTCGACCTCAGGGCGCTCGACGACAGCGACCTCGGCGTGCTGCGGCGGGCCGTGGACTGTGCGGTGCGCACCCGGCCCTGGGTCCAGCACGGCACGCTCCACCGCCTCGTCTCGCCCGTGGACGGTGCCGACCGCAGCCGCGCCGCACTCGCGTTCGTGGCACCCGACCGCTCCGGCGCCGTGCTCTTCGCCTACCAACTCGACGAACCGGAGCACCCGGGCCCGGTGCTGCGCCTGCCGGGCCTCGACCCCGACGCCACCTACCGGGCCCGGATCACCGACCTCGAGCACGGGACCGACGGCCCGGAGTGGGAGGGCACCGGCTCGGGCTTCGCCGAGTTCCTCCTCGACTGGGGACCGACCGACCCCACCACCGCGACGATCGTGGAAGTCACCCGCCGTTGACATCCGGTTGACACCCGGGTCGTACCCTCCGTCCGCGCCGAGCCCGCGACGGCCGCGGTCGGCTGGTCAGCAGGGGGACCACATGGGGGCGATGACGAGGTTCGGGAGGGCTGCGGCGTTCGCTGCGCTGGCGACCGTGGGGCTGGCCGGCAGCTCCGGCTGCACCACCGGTGGCGTGCCGCCGGGCTACGTGTCGGGGACCTACACGGTCGACGCCACCGTGGCCCCGGTCGCGGTGGACGCCACGGTGGGCTCGTGCACCGTGACCGGCGACATCGGACCGGCCTCCGTCCCCGGTGCCACCGTCACGGTCCCGCCCATCGGGCCGCTCGACCTGACGAAGCCGGTGATCATCCTGGACGGGGTGTCGGTCTCGGTCCCGGAGGCGACGGTGCCGGTCGACGGTGTGACCCTGTCCTGTGACGGCGCGCCCGGCTCCGTGGTGACGGCCGAGCTCCACGTCCCGGCCACCGCAGCCGTCAGGACCGCCACCAACAGCGCCGGCAACACCGCCACCCTGTCCGACCCCGTGGTCATGGTCGACGGCGCCACCCTCTCGGTGGACGGCGGAGCCCTGGACGTGCCCCTCCCCGCCCTCGGCGTGGGCATCGGTTCGTTCGAACTGGTCTTCAGCGCGGCGCTCTGAGCACCGGGGTGCGGGGTCCGGCCCCGGTCAGCCCCGGGCCCAGGCGATCCTCCCGACCCCGGTCCTGGTCTCCCCGGCCCGCGTGGCCGTGACGGTCACCTCGGCCTGGTAGATCCGCAACCACACGAAGCCCAAGGGGTTGGGGGCGTAGAGGTCGATCAGGTCGTCCTGGACGTCCCCCGCGCCCAGCGGCCGGTAGACCCGGGCTCCGTTGACGTCCCGGAACGTCCAGTCGTAGGTGATGGGCCCGGTTCCGGGCAGCCCGGTCACGTCGGCCCGCCCGATGAGCGACGGACCCGACACGGAGAGCTGCACGTCGAACGAGGGCTGCGGGAACCCGACGAACACCGACGGGAACCCGTCGACGTTGTCCACCTTGGAGCTGCCGAGCGACAGGAGGTCGAAGCCCTCCACCTTCGGCACCTCCACCTCACCCAGGCTCTTCTCGATGAGCGGGCGGACCACGTCGTTGGCCACGAACCCGATGACGGCCGGGATGCTCGGCAGCGCCACCCCCGGGTCGCCGTACCAGTCCCTGCTGGCGCACAGCGAGTAGCTGACCACCCAACCGGCGGGACCGGCCTTCGACAGCCCGCACTGCAGCCCCTCGATGTCCGCGTTCACCGTCAGCGAGGCCCGCAGCTTGCGGGTCGGGGCGTCCACCGAGAGGTCCACGCCCACCGTCACGTCGGCCGCGAACACGTTGGTGCCGTCGGAGACCCGGAGGTCGGGCACGAGCACCGTCAGCGGGGTGGCCATACGGGAGTCGCCCGGCCGCAGGAGGATCGGGGCCACCTCGGAGGCGACCGTGATGCCCAGCCCGCCGGCGGTGCCGGAGCGCTCGAGCATCCCCGAACCCGGTGCACCGCTGCCCTCGGCCAGGGCCCGCAGGATCTGGTTCACCAGGGTGGGGTGGAGGAACCCGGCGAACTTGTAGGGCCGCTGGTCGGGCAGCTTCGCCGAGTTGTACTGCGTGGCCAGGTTGGAGCGCAGGGTCGGGTGGTACACGACGGGGAACCGGCGGGTGGCCGACGCCGGCGCCCGGTCCCTGACCGACAACCCCACCGCCGGGGCCACGCCGTCGGGATCGATGAGGACGTCGCCGCCCTCGCACCCCTTCGGCGCGCAGGAGCGTTCGAAGCCCACGTTGGTGATGTCGAAGCCGCCACCGCCGGGAGTTGAGGTACCGGGACCCACGGTGTCCTCGGCGTTGAGCTCGAAGGTGTTGGACAGCTTCGTGTTCGGCAGGACGGTGAAATTGTCACGGGCGATCGAGTCGAGTGCGCCGGCCGCGAACTTGCCGGCGCCCCACCAGGCGGCCAGGCAGTACCCGGTCTCGGTCACGCCCCCGCCGAAGACGTAGTTGGTCTTCGCGGAGACGCCGCTCACGCGGTAACCGCCGTCGACCTGCAGGCTGGTGACGTCGCCCGACTTCCGGTTGACCCGGCCGGTGACGCCGACGGTTCCGCCGAGGGTGACCTTGAAGCCGCACAGACCGACGAGGGGATTGGCGAAAGCACCGCTGATCCTCACGCCGGAGACCGAGATGCGCGCTTCGAACTCGGACTCGTCGTCGGCACCCTTCCCGACGATCTCCACCGGGGCGATGTCGACGTCGATCGAGGAGGAGCCGGGCGCGACGTCCGAGATCCTGACGAACGTCAGGAGGTTGGTCAGCAGCAGGTTCTTGCCGTCGAGGCCGTCGAGGGCCGGGGCGATCGCCGGCTGGATCTTCGACACCAGGATCGACTCCAGGTCGTTGGTCGGCACGCCGTCGCGGTCGACGAGCACCTCGTCGGCCACCCGCACCGCCGCGGAGCCGCCGGGGACCGGCGCGTCGTGCTCGATCGGGGCATTCTCACCCTGGAGGATCACCGTGGCCTGGTCCGCGGCGTAGAAGAAGGTGGGGAACGCGCCGGCCTCCGGGTTCCAGAAGCGATCCACCGTCTCGAATCGCACCTGGAACCCGGGCTCGCCGAGGGAACGCGGGTCCGACACCGACGGGTAGCGCATCGGCACCCACGCCTCCACGTAGGCCCGCTTCACGTCGTTCACACCCAGGTCCTCGGCGTAGCAGAGGACCTTCCACTCCGTGTCGGGGGAGGTGGGGAAGTACGAGGTGGTGGAACCGTCGAGCCGCTCGACCACCACGTGGCCGCGGAGCGCGCTGGGACTGGCCAGCACCTCGGGCGCGGTCGGGTTGAGGAGGCGGGCCGCCGCCGTCTTCAACGGGTCGACCGTGGGCGACAGCAGGTGGGCCTCCACCTTCATCTGCCGGATGCCCGAGCCGCTCGGATCCATCCGGGTGACGAGCTCGCCGTGGTAGTTCGTGACGACCCCGGGATCGGGCGTGCCGGCGGCCCCGGTGGAGGCGAAGGCACCCTGTGTGGGGGTGTAGAGCCGACCCTCGAACGCCGGGACGGCATCGGCGGGGAGATGCCGGCTGCCGGTGTCCTCACGCGTGCAGTTCGCCGCCGGATCCAGTGTGGTGCTCCCGGCCCGGGCCACCGCCATCTTCTCGGCCTTCGAGCCGGCCGCCACCGGCCACGGGTTCGGGCCACCGACGGGCCACTGGGTACCGGAGAGCACGGTGCTGACCGGCTCGAGCGGACCGGGTACCTGCACCGACGGGGTCCCCACCACGTCGACCACGGCCGGGGGCGGCGCCGCCTCCTCGTCGGGGATCGTGGTGGTCGGGGGCTCCACCGTGGGCGGGTCGAACGGGCCGCCCACGCCGATCGCCGCCAGCGTGGCGGCCGACGGCGGGGCCGGGAACCGACCGGTGGCGCGCTGGGCGGCATCCGCGGCCCGGTGCTCGGAGATGAACGCCGAGACCACCTCGACGGCGTCGGGCCGGGCCAGCAGGTCGTCGATCCCGGCGAGCACCTCGGCGCGACGGTCCGGATCCAGGCCGTCCACGAACGCCGGGTCGGACCGCTCGGCGGCCAGTTCCGAGATCAGTCGAGAGGCGTCCGACGGGAGGTAGGGCATGGTCACGTAGTCCACGCCCGGGGGAATGGGCCCTCCGTCGGCGGGCGGGGGTGGCGGGGGTGGGCTCACGCACGCCGCCGCCAGCAGGGCGGAGGCGATCACCACCGCGGGCCACGTCCACACCGCCCGTCGGCCCCGTCGATCCCGCGTCCCCGTCGCCCCCACAGCCAGCCCCACGATTCCTCCGAACCTGTCCGGTCGCCCTCGGGACCTGTCCGGTCCCACCGCCCCTATCAAACGACGCCGGGCGGCCCGGCGCAATCGGGACTCCCCCGATTTCCGGCCGCGGGCCCGCCCCGCGGGCCCGCCCCGGGGGGGGCGTTCCGGGACGGCGGGGCCCGGGCGCCGGTCCGTGGCACACTCGCCACCGGTGGGGACACGCAGGACCGACCGGCTCCCCGTGGCGGATGCCGAGCCCGACGGGACGATCCCCCGGCCGCGCCTCGTGGGCCCCCTCGTGGACGAGGCCGTGGTGGTGCTTGCCGCTCCGGCCGGCCACGGCACCTCGACGCTCGCCGGACAACTCGCCCGGGCCCGGACGGGTCCGGCGGTCCTCGTGCGCTTCACCGACGCCCACGCGTTCGGTGGTGTGTCGGCCCGTGTGCTGGAGGCCCTCACGGAGGCCTTCCCGGTGCTCGGCTCGCCGAGGCCGGTGGCCGACACCACCGGCCCCGCGCAACTCGCGTACGCCCTCGACGAGGTGGCCGGGCCGGCGACCCTCGTGCTGGAGGATCTGCACCACCTCACCACCGCCGACGCCGAGGCATTGCTCACTGCGGTGGCCGGCCATGCGGCCGACGGGGTGCAGGTGGTGGCCACCACGCAGGCCGACCTGGTGCCCGGCCTGCTCCGCCTGACCGCCTCCCGGGGCGGGCGTGTGGTGGACACCGCGGACCTCCTCTTCGACACCGACGAGTGCGTCGCCCTCGCCGCCCTGCACGGCGCCGAGCTCGGCGGCGAGGAGCTCCGCGAACGCTCCGGTGGATGGCCACTCGCTGCCGCGGCGCTCGCACGGGTGGGCGAGCAGATCACGCCGGCACTCGCCGCGGAGGTGCTCACCGCCCTCGGCGAGGCGGCGCGGACGGAACTGTCGGCGGTGGCGCTGGTGTCGTCGGTGCCGGTGGAGGTGGTGCGCGACGCCGGGACGGGTGACGAGTTACTGCGCTTCGCTCGCCGCCACCCCGCCGTGGTGGACCTGAGCGAGGGACGCTTCGGGGTGCGCGCCCTGCTGCAGCAGTCGGGGGTGCTCGTGCCGCCCGGCGGCGACCTGGTCGCGGCCGCCGT